>CAYWYB010000262.1:5937-7750 GCA_964462145.1 uncultured Rhodospirillaceae bacterium | reverse complement strand
AATGGGATGGGAGTGGATGGTCATGAGCTACGAGGAACCAGGTTGCGCATATTGCCCGGAAAACGTCAGAGCCTGCCGTGTGGGCGAAACCGACGAACGGGGACCTGGCTTTTGCCCGACAAAAGTCATGGCCGACGAGTTGGAGCAGGCCGTCGCCCTATATGAAGACCCGGAACTCCTCAAGATCGCCCAGGTCTCGGGCCGGATCGAAGCCGAGGGCTATTGCCAATGGACCCGGGTTGAAGAGATCTGTCAGTTCGCCAAGAAAATGGGCTTCAAGAAAGTCGGCATCGCGACCTGTATCAGCTTCGTCGATCTGGCCAAGACCCTCAGCGAAATCCTTGAAAGCCATGGCCTGGAAGTCGCCTCGGCCGCCTGCAAGAACGGCAGCGTGCCAAAGGAAGACATGGGCATTACGGATGAGGAAAAGATCCGCCCCGGCAATTACGAGGCCATGTGCAACCCAATCAGCCAGGCCACGCTGCTGAACAAATCGGGCTGTGAACTAAACATCGTGCTGGGGCTGTGCGTCGGCCACGACAGCCTGTTTTTCAAACATTCCGAAGGTCTGGCAACCACATTGGTGGCCAAGGACCGGGTCCTGGCCCATAACCCTGTCGGCGCCCTGCACCTGGCGGATACCTACTTCAACCGTGTCTGGGGCCCCGACAAGCCCGAAAAACGGCCGAAAATTCCCGCCGGCGGCAGAAAGAACTAAGTCGAGGCGTCACCCAGCGCCTTCGAAGCGATCTCAAAAACATCCGGCGACAGACCGCCAGCGTCCGAGGCCGCCAGGATGCGCGACAGCTCCGCCCGCATCAGGGCCTGCCGGCTTTTGTCATAGCGGCGCCAGCGGCCTAGCTGCGTCGCCAGGCGGGCGGCGACCTGGGGATTGATCGGGTCCAGCTCCAGCACCCGGTCGGCCAGAAAACGGTAACCGCTGCCGTCGGGCGCATGGAAACGATAGGGATTGGCCGCGCAAAAGGCCGAGATCAACGCCCGCACTTTATTGGGCTGCTTGATGGAAAATACCGGATGCGCCATCAGTTCGACCACCCGCTCCAGGGTGTCCGGACGGGAAGAGGCCGCCTGCAGGGATAGCCATTTATCGATCACCACCGCGTCATCCTTGAAGCGGTCATGGAACGCCGACAATGCCTGGGTTCGGGCCTCCGCCCGCGCTTCGTCCTGGCGGTCATTCAGGGCAGAAAGCGCCGCCATACGGTCGGTCATGTTGTCGGCATCGCGGAATTGATGCGTTGCCAGATCCCGGCAACGATCATCCTCCAACTCGGAAAGATATGACAGAGCGAGGTTTTTAAGGGCCCGGCGGCCGGCCGAGACGGCATCGGGGCTATAGGGCGCGTTAGAGCGGTTGGAATCATAAATAGCCAGAAGATCATCGCGCAGAGTCCGCGCAATGGCGCCGCGCAGGGCCTCGCGGGCGGTATGGATCGCCACCGGGTCCGCCCTGTCCACCTGCTCGGCCAGATATTGTTCGCTGGGCAGCTGACAGGCCAGGGCGATGAACGCCGGGTCCAAGTCCGGGTCGGTCAGGATATGCCCCAGCGCCGTGATAAAACCTTGCTCCACCGTCGCCTCGCCGCCCCGCGCGATCTCCGCCGCCATGGCACCCAGCAGGGCGGTCGCATATTGCTGTCCGGCCTCCCAACGGTTGAAGGCGTCGCTGTCATGGGCCATCAGGAACGCGGCTTCGTCCTGGCCCAGTTCCCGGCGCACATGCACGGGTGCTGAAAAGCCGCGGTTGATCGATGGTACCGGCGCCTGCAACAGGCCCTCGAAGCGAACAGAG
>CAYWYB010000262.1:0-5927 GCA_964462145.1 uncultured Rhodospirillaceae bacterium | reverse complement strand
GGTCCAAAACCTTTGTTGTCGCGCCACTCTCATCAAGGGGCAGATCATTGCCATCCCCGTCCAGCAGGCCAACGGCCACGGGTATCCGCATAGGTTTTTTGATGACGCCGTCCGGTGTGGCGGGCAGGCTTTGGCTCAGGCTCAATTCATAGACCTGGCCGGCGGCATCATAGTTGCCCGAGACATGGACCTCCGGCGTGCCGGCCTGGCTATACCACAGCTTGAACTGTTCCAGATCGGCCCCGTTGGCATCCGCCATCGCGGCGAGGAAATCGTCGCAGGTTACCGCCTGGCCGTCATGGCGCTGGAAATACAGATCCATGCCCCGCCGGAAGCCGGCCTCGCCCAACAGGGTTTGATACATGCCGATGACCTCGGCGCCTTTTTCATAGACCGTCGCGGTATAGAAATTATTGATCTCGATATAGCTGGCCGGGCGCACGGGATGGGCCAGGGGACCGCCGTCCTCGGGGAACTGCGCCGCCCGCAGGGCCCGAACATCCTTGATCCGCTGCACCGGTGCCGAACGCATATCGGCGGAAAACTGCTGGTCGCGAAATACCGTCAGGCCTTCCTTAAGGCTCAGTTGAAACCAATCCCGGCAGGTCACCCGGTTGCCGGTCCAGTTGTGGAAATATTCGTGCGCCACGATGGCCTCGATATTGGCGTAATCGTCATCGGTGGCGGTTTCGGGATTGGCCAGAACGTATTTGGCATTGAAAACGTTCAGGCTCTTGTTCTCCATGGCGCCCATGTTGAAGTCATTTATGGCGACGATATTGAACAGGTCCAGATCGTACTCCAGGCCATATTTCTCCTCGTCCCAGCGCATGGAACGTTGCAACGCCTCCATGGCGTAACCGCAGCGGTCCTCGTTGCCGGGATCGGTATAGATGCGCAGGGTGACCGCACGCCCTGATCCAGTGGTGAATTGGTCTTCCAGCCAGCGCAGATCCCCAGCCACCAGGGCAAACAGATAGGACGGCTTGGGAAACGGATCGTCCCAGACCGCGAAATGGCGGCCGTCGGCCAAATCACCCGCCTCGACCAAGTTACCGTTGGAGAGCAGCACCGGACAGGCCGATTTATCGGCCCGAATGGTCACCCGGTATGTGGTCATGACGTCGGGGCGGTCCGGGAAGTAGGTGATGCGGCGAAAGCCTTCCGCCTCGCATTGGGTGCAGAAAATTCCACTGGATTGGTACAAACCTTCCAGCTTGGTATTCGCCGCCGGCGCAATAACGGTCACGACCTCCAACTCACAGACATCCGGCGCGCCTGTCAGATTGAGGGTGCCTGCATCAACTATATAATCATCAGTACTAAGTGCGCGCCCGTCCAGAGCCACCGAGATCAAGTCCAGATCTTCGCCGAGCAAACGCAACGGCGCGCTGCTATCACCATGGGCCGGATTGCGGCGCAGGGACATCCGCGCCAGCACCTGGGTGCGGTCTGGTTCGAGGTCAAATTCCAGGGCGACGTTCTCAACCATAAAGGCCGGTGGCTGGTAGTCGCTCAGGCGGATCGTCTGGGGGGCATCTTTTGTCATGCCCCTGCTTGCCCGGCAGGGCGGCTCAGGTCAAGTCCTTCACACAATCGTCCGGCAAATTAACGTTTTGGTATCCATATATTTCGATAATCCGCAGACAAATTCTTGGAACAGAGGGCACCGGTATGACCGTCAATGATTTCGAGCCGTTTTTGAACACATTCGACGGCATGGAACCGTTCTCGGGGTATGTGGACAAAGGCTTCCTGACCGACTTTATCGGACAGCGCATTGACGGCAATTTTCGCATCCTTTGGGGCGTCGATCCGAATGCGGTCGGGGGTGACGAACAAACGCATCGCCTGCCGGAATTGACGGATGGCGAAGGCTGGTTCGAACATTTCAATTGGGTCGCCGCGGCGCGGGAAGCCCGGGGTTCCTACACCATGATGACCCTGGGCTCATGCTATGGCGGCCAGGCCGTGGGCAGCTATCTGACCCTGCAGGCCATCAATCCAATGCCGGCCATGCTGGTTGCCGTCGACGGCGTGCCCGAGAACATGGAAATGACCCGGCAGCATTTCCGCAACAACGGCCTTGATCCCGACGAGCACTGGATGATCGAGGCCGCCATGAGTTGCAACAATGAACCTGTCTTGTTTCCCATCGGCTCGCCCGGCTCGGGCGCGCAAAACTGTACCGAAACGAACAGCTCAGCTGCCCGCATGGCTATTCTGGAGTTGGCCCGGCGCAACGGCACCACGGATAATTTAGCGGAGAATCTCCTGCTGCGGAATGCCACCGACCTGACGGTACCCCTGGTGCCCAATCCGGACGTCGACTGGGCCGGTGAAATCACCTTTGTCAGCGCGGTCACCTTGCGCGACCTGCTGACCCCGTTTCCACGGGTGGATTATGTCGAAGCGGACTTGCAGGAATCGGAACAACTGGTCTTCCCACCCGCCATGGACCTGTTGACCAAGAAGGTCCGCCGCGTGCACCTTGGCACCCATGGCGACTATACCCATGACATGCTGGAAGGCATGTTCCGGGAACGCGGCTGGGACATTCTGTTCAGCTACAAACCAAGGCAGTCCTATCAGACTGAATACGCCACCCTGGATATGAATGACGGCGTTCTGACAGCCGTTAATCCAGCCATGGCATACAGCAGCTAGAGGCCTTTCCGTGGCCGTAAATGATCTGGCAGCCCATTTAGACGTTTTTGACGGCGTCCAACCGTTTTCCGGCTTTGTGGAAGCAGGTTTCACCGTTGATTTCGTTGGCCAGCGGACGGATGCGCGGTTTTGGAGCACACGCACCACGCCGGTGGAAGAGATTGGCGGTTGCGATGTCCAGACCAGTCTGCCCGAACTATCCTCTGGCGAAGACTGGTTCGAATATTACAATTGGTTCGCCGCCGCGCGGGAGGCGCGCGGTTCTTACGTCATGATGACCTTGGGCTCCTGCTTTGGCCTGCAAGTGGTCGGCAGTTACCTAGCGCTACAGGCAGAGAACCCCATGCCGGCGATGCTGGTCGCCGTCGACGCGGTTCCCGAGAACATGGAAATGACCGAGAGACAGTTTCGCAACAACGGCATCGACCCTGATGATCATTGGATGGTCGAGGCCGCGCTGGGCGCTGACAACAAACCCATCCTTTTTCCCATCGGCGCGCCTGGTTCGGGGGCACAGGGCTGCACTGAAACCAACAGCGGCGCCACCCGCATGGAAATTCTGGACCGGGCCATGCGTGCCGGTGCGACCGAGCATCTTGCCAAAAGCCTGATGCTGCGCAACAGTACATCCCTGGTCGTTGATCTGGCACCGGACAGCGAGCATGACTTCACCGGTGAAATCACTTTTGTCAGCGCGGTGACCTTAAAAAATTTGATGGCGCCATTCCCGCGTATCGACTTTATCGAAGCGGACCTTCAGGAATCAGAAGGCCTGGTCTTCCCGCCGGTCATGGATCTATTGACCAAAAAGGTCCGGCGCGTCCATCTGGGCACCCATAGCGACCGCACCCACGACAAGCTGGAAGGCATGTTCAATGAGCGTGGCTGGGATGTTCTTTTCAGCTACAAGCCCCGACAGTCCTATCAAACGCCGCACGGCAACTTCGACATGAACGACGGTGTCCTTACCGCCGTTAATCCCACCGTCGCCTATAGCAGCTAAAACCCCAACTGCCGGCCCGCCAGATCCTTCATGATTTCAGCCGAGCCGCCGCCAATGGCCATGACCTTGGTCTCGCGGTAAATCCGCTCCACCTTGCCGCCGCGCATGTAACCGGCACCGCCTAGGATCTGCATGGCCTCGTTGGCGCAGAATTCCATGGTCGACGTGGTGTTGACCTTCAACATGCAGACATCGGCGACCACCCGGTCGCCCTGCATATCGCGCCAGGTCAGATCTTCCAGATACGCTTGGCCGGAATTGATCCGCATGGCCATGTCCACCAGCTTGTGACGGATCACCTGGTTCTCGATCAATGGCTTGCCGAACGTGTGGCGCTCCTTGGCGTAGGCGGTCGCCTCTTCCAGGCAGGTGCGGGCATAACCCAGGGCGCTGGCCGACATGCCCAGACGCTCGTAGTTGAAATTATGCATGATCGCCTTGAAACCTTCGTTCTCCTTGCCAATCAGATTGGCGGCGGGCACCCGCACATCGTCAAAATACAAGGCAGCGGTATCAGAGGCCCACCAGCCCATCTTCTTCAGTTTCGTGCGTTCAAAGCCGGGCCGGTCACGCTCGATCATCAACAACGAGATGCCGCCCAGGCCCTCGCCCCCGGTGCGCACGGCAACGGTGTAGAAATCTGCCCGATAGCCGGAGGTGATGAACATTTTCTGGCCATTGACTATGTAATCATCGCCGTCGCGCTTGGCCGTGGTCTTCAAGCGTGCCACGTCGGAACCGCCCGAAGGCTCGGTCACCGCCAGGGCGGCGATCTTTTCCCCCGACAGGACCGAGGGCAGGACGCGGGCCTTCAATTCGTCGGAACCGAATTGCGTCAAATGCGGCGTGCCGATGGTATGGCTCATCAGCGAGGCGTTGACGCCGCCGCAACCGGCGCGGGTCAACTCGCCAGCGGCAATGACGTTATAGAACCGATCACACGGCACGCCGCCATATTCTTCCGGATAACCCAGCTGCAACAGGCCCACTTCGGCGGCCTTTTTGTACAGCTCGCGGGGAAATTCCTCGGCCTCGTCCCACGCTGCCGCATTGGGTTCTATTTCCTTCTCGACAAAGCGGCGCATGGTGGCGCGAAAGGCTTCATGCTCATCCGTGTAATAGAGGCTGTGGCGTTGATTACTCTGGTTACTCATGATCGTCTCTCCTACTCGGCTGCTTCGACTGCTGGCGCCGCGACGGTGGCCAGCATCTGTCTTGCTTCAACTTGCTCGCCCTCGGCCACGCCGATTTCGTCGACAACGCCATCCGCGGGCGCCTTGATTTCATGTTCCATTTTCATGGCTTCGAGAATGACCAGGATCTGGCCTTTCTCCACCGCCTCACCGGCCTTGGCACGGACGGCGACAATTCGTCCGGCCATCGGCGCGATCAGGCGGCCATCGGCCTCCCGCCCCTTGGCCGCCGCCAGTTCCGGGGTGAATTCAAAAAAGTGATTGGCGGCGCCCGCCAAGTCCAGATGCAGATCATCGCCGGTGAAGGCGTAGGCAGCACTGTCCACTACGCCGCCGCTGGAAAAGCGCACCCGGCCATGCTCCATGCTCAACAACTGCAATCCAACAACCTCATCCTCGGCCAGGGTGACATTGTAGCCGTCAGCGGTAAGGGCCAGTTGACAGAGACATTGTTCTTCGCCGAAGCGCAGATCGATGCCGACCACGATCGGCGCGGCGGAGCGCCAGCCGGCCTGATCATGGGCGCTGTGGCGATACAACAGAACCGCCGCCAGGGCACGGGCCACGGCATCCGGCGTCGGCCGTTGCAGATCGGGGAAATGCTGTTCAATGAAGGCCGTCGTGGCGCTGCCGTCGGCAAAGCCATCGTGACCCAGCACATCGAGCAGGAAACCGCGATTGTTCGGCAGGCCCAGCAGGGCCGTATCCTCCAGGCCGCGGAGCAATCGGCGGCGGGCTTCCTCGCGGTTGCGGCCATGGGCGATAACCTTGGCGACCATGGGATCATAAAAGGGCGAAATCTCCTGCCCCTCGACGATACCCGTATCCACGCGGACGTCCGGCGAGGGCCGCCATGCCACGACGGTGCCGGTTTGCGGCAGGAAATCAGCGTAAGGATCCTCGGCGTACAGCCGTACCTCGATGGCGTGGCCCGCGAACTTGATCTCGTCCTGCACCAGGGGCAGCGCAGCGCCGGCGGCAACGTCCAGTTGCCAGGCCACCAAGTCCAGGCCGGTGATCATCTCGGTCACCGGATGCTCCACCTGCAGGCGGGTGTTCATCTC
>CAYWYB010000261.1:0-7782 GCA_964462145.1 uncultured Rhodospirillaceae bacterium | reverse complement strand
CCTAACCCGTCACAATCCAGGCGCCCCGGCCGACAAAAATCGGCCGGGGCGTTTGGCGTTTTGGGCAAAGTTGATTACCCTATGTATCTGGTAGATCCTGATATGAGGGAGAATCAATATGCGAATAATTAATCCATCGTTTGGCCAGGAGGCGCCGGGCAAGGAGACGCTGGCCGGCAAGGCGGTTGATTGGAGCAAGGATCCGATCATCCTGTTTTCCAATTCCAAGCCCAACGCCAAGGAACTGCTGGAAGGCGTCCGCGAGCAAATGGGCGCCTATCGTGCCACGGACAACATCGACTACATCCACAAGGACAGCCCGGCCCAGCCGGCGCCCGAGGGCATGTATGACGAGTTGGCCGGCAAATACCGGGCGGCAATCCTCGCTATAGCGGATTGAGGGGCATGTTCGTCGTGGAGTTTCCATGACAGCATCGAGCTTGAAAAACGCGGCGTTACCAATTTCATCCTGACCACCGATACTTTTTTGCCCTTGGTGCAGGCCCAGGCCAAGGCACGCAAGGTGGAACCACAAGTGATCGTGGTGAAACATCCCTTGGGCGGATTGAATGCCGAGGAACTGGTCGAGCGTATCCAAACCGCCTCCTCCGGCTTACAAGCGGCGATCGAGGTCTAATACCTAACGGCGGACGTGAAGAGTAGAGCAATGGAAGCTGCAGCAGAAACCGAAGTTCTGGACCTTGGTGACATGGACCAGGCGCAATGGAACGAGTACGCGTTCGAGCAGGGATGGAGCGATGGTTTCCCCCTGGTCATGCCGACGGAAGATCTGGTGGAACGCTTTCTCGCCACCACCCATGGCGATAACGAGCCGCTACCCGCCATGTCGCCGCGCCGGGTTATTCCGACCTTGCCGGTGATGGCGGCCAATGCGGTCATGGCCGGCTGCCGGCCGGAATATTTTCCCGCCGTCCTGGCCGCGGCACGGGCCGTTTTGACGCCGGAATACAATCTGCATGGCAGCCTGGCGACCACCCATTCATGTGCGCCCATGCTTTTGTACAATGGCCCGATCCGCAAGGAGTTGGATATCAACTGCTCGTCCAATTGTTTTGGCCAGGGCCGCCAGGCCAACGCCACCATTGGCCGGGCCTTGCAGTTGATTTTGCTGAATATCGGCGGTGCCAAGCCCGGCGTAATGGACCGCTCGACCCAGGGCTCGCCTGCCAAATACGCCTTTTGTTTTGGCGAAAACGAGGAAGAAAGCCCGTGGGAGCCATTCCATGTACGCCGGGGCTTTGCCGCCGACGATAGCGTGGTCACGGCCATTCCGTCCGAGGCGCCGCACAATATCAACGATCATGCCTCCACCACCGGGGAAGGTATCCTGACGACCATCGCAGGCACCATCTCGCAGCCCGGCGCCAATGCGATCTATTGCAACGCGCCCATATTCCTGATTCTGGGGCCGGAGCATGCCCAAACCCTGCACCGGGACGGTTGGTCCATCGCCGATATGCAGCAGGATCTGTATGACCGCTCGGCGGTTCATATCTCCCGCGTCTCGGCGGAGAACCAGGAAAGCTACGCCGGCATGGACCGGCCCCTGGTCAATGACCGCTACCACATGACCCCCAGCGCCGAGGACATTCACATCCTGGTCGCCGGCGGACCGGGCAAGCATTCCGCCTATATCCCGCCTTTCGGCTTCACCACCGCCTGCTCCGTGCGGTTGTCCCACGTCTGATGGAGGCGTTGCCGGTTTTTCCGGAGACGGTTGCCTGGGAAGAGGCCCAGGCGGTGCTGGTGGAAAAGGGATTGGGCGACGGCCTGCCCCTGGTGCCGCCGACCGAGGCGCGCCTGGCCGCCATGCTGGCCGGTGTCGCCGCGCCGGAAAAATCATATGGGCAGATGCTGCCTCTGTTTGGTGATTTGACCGCCGCTGCCGTGGCTTACAACTGCGTTCTGGCCGGTTGCGCGCCGGGTGCCCTGGCGGTGGTGTTGACGGCGGCGGAGGCGTGCCTGGAGCCGCATTTTAATCTGCTGGGTGTTTTGACCACCACGGGCACGCCCGCGGTGGTTACCATCGTCCATGGCCCCATGGCCGAGGCCCTGGGCATGAACGCGGGGACCAATTTGTTGGGTCCCGGCAACGGCGCCAACGCCACCCTGGGCCGGGCTATCGCCCTGGTCATGCTTAACATTGGCGGCGCGCGTGCGGGCATTGGCGATATGGCCACCATGGGCCAGCCGGGAAAATACGGCTTCTGCTTTCCCGAAGGCGATGACCGGACATTCCCGCCATTGCCGGTTCGGCGGGGTTTTGATGCGACCGTTTCGGCCGTAACGGTGCTTGGCGTCTCGGGTACGGTGGAGGTTCTGCCCAGTGGCGGCGGGGAAACGCCGGAAGCCATATTGGCGCCCATGGCGGCCGCCATGACGGCGGCGCGCGACGTAGCCTCCGCTGGCCGCCTGCGGGATCCGGGCGAGCAGTTTTTCCTGCTGCCGCCCGAGCTGGCCCGGCAAATTGCCAAAAGGGGCTGGGACCTGGCCCGCATTCAAAACTATCTGGCCGCGGAGGTCGGCGATCTGGTCCGCGCGCCCGAAGATATCCATCCGATCATCACCGGCGGTGCCGGCGTGAAAATGACCCTTCTGCCGCTCTGGGCCGGCGGCTCCCTGTCCGTGACCAGGGCAATACTTGAACCGTAATTCGTGGAGTTAAATCGATGCCGTTGATTCGCCTGGAAATTCTAAGCCGCGAGCCCTACGAAAATGGCCTCGCCTTCGGCGATGTTGGCCCGTACGAGCGGATCGAGGCCATTGCCCATTACGCGGTCGATCCCTTGCACGACGCCAACCAGGGCGTGGTGGACCTGGATTTGGCGGAGCGTGATGGCGATGGCCTGGTTCAATTCAGTGGTGACGTCACCATACTGCGGCCCTTGCGGGTAGGCCGGGGCAATCGGGCCTTGCTGATGCAGGTGCCGAACCGGGGCCGGCGGGTGCTGGCGCGCTTCAACCAATCGCCCATGAGTACCGAGGTTTCTGCCGCGGTGGAGCCCGGCGACGGCTTTCTGTTCGAACATGGCTGGACCGTGGCCTGGGCCGGCTGGCAGTGGGATATGCCGCGCACGCCGGAGCGCGAACGCATCGGCCTGCTCGCCCCCAATGTGCCCATCGCGGCGCGGACCCCGGCCACACAGATGCAGTTGCGTATCCAGCCGGATCAGGCCTGTGACAGCCTGGCCCTGACCGATCAGCACGTGGGTGACCTGGGCAAGCATATGCCGGTGCGGGTGGCGGATGTGAACGAAGCCGGCGCCAAGCTTCTGGTTCGCGATGGCAGCTATGGCGCACCAAGGGAGATTGACCGGGCGAATTGGCGTTTTGATGGGGATGGTCATATCTCGTTGGACGGGGGCTTTGAGGCCGGGCGCGTCTATGATGTGCTCTACACACCTCTGGACTGCCCCGTGGTTGGCGCGGGCATGCTGGCCACGCGGGATCTGGCATCGTACCTGCGTTACGAGGCCGAGGCGCCCACGGCGGGCGATATCGAGCATGTCATCGGCGAGGGGCAATCACAATGCGGCCGCTTTCTGCGTACCTATCTGCATGCTGGTTTGAACGTGGATGAAAGCGGCCGGCCTGCTTTCGACGGTGTGCTGGCGCATATCGCCGGTGGCCGGCGCGGGGAATTCAACCACCGCTATGCCCAGCCCTCGGTGCAGCCGACACCATCTTTCGGGCATCTGTTTCCCTTTGCCGACCTGCCCCAGACCGACCCCGTAAGTGGCGTAACCGAGGGATTGCTGGACCGCCAGACGGCAAACGGAGCCATGCCGAAGATTATTTACACCGACACCTCGTCGGAATACTGGCGCGGCGATGCTGGCCTCAGCCATGCCGATCTGTCCACGGGCGGAGATGCCGAGCTGCCCGATAATGTCCGCCGCTATCTGTTCGCCTCGACCCAGCATGGGCCCGGCGCTGCCGTGCTGTCCAGGCGCACTATGTTTGGCAGCCATGGCCAGAACTATATGAACATTATTGATTATCGCCCGTTGTACCGCGCCGCCCTGATGAATCTGCTGATCTGGGTCCGTGACGATGTGGCGCCGCCCGGCAGCTCGTACCCCACCGGCGACCGCCGTGGCAGCCGGGGCGAGGTCATGGACAGTCTGGCGAAGATCACCGGCCTGAACCTGCCCGATGAAAAGGCCATGACCTGGGTTTACCCCCTCGACCTTGGGCCCGGTGCCGAACGAGGCATTGGCGTCATGCCGGCCAAACTTGGCGCTTCGCCCTATCCCGACTGGGTCTCGACCGTCAACGAAAACGGCTGCGAGGCCGCCGGCGTTCCCATGCCGGATGTGGCCGTGCCAGTGGGCAGTCACACCGGCTTTAACCCCCGCCATCCCGATACTGGCGGGGCCGGGCAGTTGCTGGAATACATCGGCTCGACGGTACCGTTTGCCAAGGATCAGGCCGAACGCGAGGCCGCCGGCGATCCGCGCCCGTCGCTGGCGGAACGCTACGGCGGCCGCGACGACTATTTGCGGCAGGTGGAAGCCGCCGCCGCCGCCCTGGTCTCGCTGCGTTATTTGCTGAACGAAGACGTGGCCCTGTGCGTCGGTATCGCCGCGGCCCGCTATGATGCCTGCGTGGCGCAATAATTATAAAACGGAGTGTAAAAGATGGCAGACGATCCTTCCAATCCCGATGGCCGCATCAACACCGAGCATCGCGGCGAGCTGCTTCTGATCGGCATCGACCGGCCGCACAAGTTCAATGGCTTTACCCCGAAGATGACCCAGGAGTTGGGGGATGCCTACACTTTGCTGGAGAACGATGATGCGCTGCGTTGTGGCGTGCTGCATGCGGTTGGACCGCACACGACCGCCGGCCTGGATATGCCGGCCATGGCGCCGCACCGGGCCAAGGGCGCGCCGCTTTATGGCGAAGGCAATATCGACTGTTTCGGTTTGACCGGACCGCATCGAAGCAAGCCCGTGGTGGCGGCGGTGCAAGGCATCACCTATACCATCGGTATCGAACTGATGCTGGCCTGCGATCTGGTGATCGCCGCCGAAGACTGCCGCTTTTCGCAACTGGAAGTGCAGCGCAACCTGATGGCCACCGGCGGGGCCACGATCCGCATGGTCGAGCGGGCCGGTTATGGCAACGCCATGCGCTATCTATTGACCGACGATGAATTCGATGCCGAGACGGCGCTGCGTTTCAATTACATTCAGGAGATCGTGCCCACGGGCCAGCAGTTGGCGCGGGCGATCGAGCTGGCGGAGAAAATCTGTGCCCAGGCGCCATTGGCCGTAAAGGCGACCATCGCCAATTCCCGCAAGTTCATCGAGAAGGGCTTCGATGCGGCGGTGGCGGATTTCGCCACGGTCAACGTGGAACTGGGCAAGACCAACGATGCCAAGGAAGGCCTGGCGGCATTTGTCGAAAAGCGGCCGGCGAAGTTCACTGGAACTTAATGGACCTAAGGGTAGTCGGCGCTGTCATAAGTATGCAGTGCGTTGTTGAAGCGCGAGAACAGATTGGCGATGCCGATCACCTGGGTCAGGATGACGACGCCGTCGTTGCCCAGGCCCGCGTGCAACTGTTGCAACAGGGGCGCCGGCGACTTACCAGACTGGCAAGCGACATGTTCTGCATAGCTTAGAATGGCTTTTTCCAACTCGCTGAACTCATTGCTTTCAGCGAAGTCCGCCATGGCGGCAATTTGCGCGTCGCTCCAACCGACGCGCATGGCGGCGGCGGTATGGTTGGCGATGCAAAGCTTGCAGCCGGCCAGCATGGCGGTCTTCAGATAGGCCAGTTCGCGGTATTTTTCATCGAGACGCGGATCGCCGATCACGCCTTGGTAAAATTGCTCGAACCCCTCCAGGGCGCTTGGCTGAACCGCCATGTATGCAAACGAGACCGGCACCTTGGCATGGCTTTTGCGCAGCGCATCAAGTACGGCACGGGCCTCTGGATTGGCGTCGCGCAGGCTTACCGGTTCAATAATGCGGTCGGACATTGTTTTGCACTCTCTTACTTTAGGTAAAATCATCCTGGGTGATCAGCACATGGCCCGGCTGCTCGGCGACCCGGTCCAACCAGCGGCGGATGCCGGGGTAGGGGCTCAGATCCATTTCCGCCTCATTCGCCACGTGAGTGTAGGCGTAGAGGGCGATGTCGGCGATGGAGTAGTCTTCGCCGACCAGGAAGTCCGCCGCGCCCAGGCGCTTTTCCATGACGTCCAGGGCCTGATAGCCCTTTTGCCATTTCTCTTCCAGCAATGCCTGCTGTACCTGGCTCCGGTCCAGAAAATGCAGCCAATAGCGGGCCACGGCGATGTTCGGCTCGTGACTGTATTGCTCAAAGAACATCCATTGCAGCACTTTGGCCTGAGCAAAAGCATCGGCAGGTAGATATTTGCTGGCCTGTGCCAGATAAAACAAAATCGCATTGGATTGGGCCAGCACTCGACCGTCGGGGAATTGCAGCAGTGGTATGCGGCCGTCGGGATTGAGCGCGAGAAATTCCGCCGTTCGTGTTTCGGCCTTGGTGACGTCGTATTCAATGCGCTGAAATGGCTGGCCCAGATGCGTCAACAGCAGCCGCACCTTGTAGGCATTCCCAGAGCCCAAATTGTCGTGCAACACCAGCATTCCCATCTCCTCGTGATCTCTATATGGGAGTGGTGCAGTATAGCGCGAACAGGCGCCGTACCGCCAATTTTACGGTTTCCTAATAAGTCTGTGCAACAGACTTACCTTGCTTCATACTCTGGCAATAATGTGGCCGTAAATTACGTAAGTATTTGTTATGATGCGGCGAAATATATTCGTGTCATTCAAATAATTGGAGGGGAAAGATTTTTAGTTTTAAGCCAAAGTCCATAAGGTTCAAGGTTGTATTGCTTGCCCTTGTCTTTTCCGGCTTCTTGTCGGCGGGCGTGGTTATTACCTTGTCCGTCAGCTTTTATGATGTCGAGCGGTCACGGTTGAATAAGTTGCGTAATGAGCTTAGCGATCACCTGAATAAAGCCGCCGGCATTGAGGCTGTCGAACGCGGCGTCGGCAGTACGATCATTGGTGGAAACATTGGATTATTAAAAAAATTCAAGGAGTTGGGCGCCACGGGCGACGGCCATGTCAACAAAGCCCGATTGACCGCCAATAAATTGCTCGACCGCGGTTCTATCGCTGTTGATTTCAAAGACAAACTCGAAAAGTGGAACGGCAGCCAAATAGCGCTGCGCAAGGCCCGTGCCGAAATTAAATCCAATAGCATAAGCCTTTCAGACTGGTTCCGGATTTCCACCGATAACATCGCGCGTGCGTTTGATCTCCAAGATTCGACCTTTTCCCCGACAAACGAAGCCGAGGCCGTTTTGTATTACAACTCCCTGCTGCGTCCCAATATTGCGCAGCTTGCCGAATATGCCGGCAGGGAACGGGCCATTCTTGGCAATATAATCGCAACCGGTTCGCAAATAAGTGACGAAACAAGAATTGAGCTCGAACGCTTCCGCTCTCACGTGGATGAAGCGGTCCGCCGTATCCATATCATTCGAGACAACGGCACGACGTCGCCGGAGCTTCGGGCCGCCATCATGAAGTTCGAGGCGGCGTTTCTTGGTGACTACCAAGAGCTGCGCCAGCAAATATTTCAGATCGCTGACAGAAATCGTCAAGCCAGTCAAAAAATTCGGGCGCATTTGAAGGATGCGAACGTTGCGCTTCTAGAGCACCTAGCCCGAATTATTCATGAGAGGGCGCAAGATTGCTGGCGAGCGTAGATTAA
>CAYWYB010000260.1:0-7795 GCA_964462145.1 uncultured Rhodospirillaceae bacterium | reverse complement strand
AGGCGTATCGCGGAAGTCGTCCGCCGCATGCGCCGCTGCCCGCAACCGATTATCACCCTGGTCCACGGCATTGCCACGGGCGGCGGTTTCTCCCTGGCGCTGGCCGCCGATATCCGCATTGCCGGCGAGAGTGCGCGGATGAACTGCGCCTTTATTAACCTAGGGCTAACCTCCTGCGATCTGGGCCTGAGCTATTTGCTGCCGCGCATTGTGGGCACATCCATTTCCGCCGAATTGATGCTGACCGGCCGTTTTATCGAGGCCGAGCGCGCCCTGCGCACCAACCTTGTCTCGGAAGTGGTGCCAGATGAGGATATGGAGGCCGCTGCCCGTTCCTACCTCGACGAGATGATCGCGACCTCCCATCTGGGCCTGCGCCTGACCAAGGAGGGCATGAACATGGGCATCGACGCACCGGGTCTGGAACATGCCATCGCCATGGAGGACCGCAACCAGGTCCTCACCATTCAGTCCGATAATTTTCAGGAAGGCATGGCCGCGATACTTGAAAAAAGGTCACCAAAATTTGATCAGTAGTATACCAATTCCTTAAGTTTCCCCATTTAGGGTGGGCAGTGGCGGAATAGGTATTGGGGGCTTGGATGGAAGTTCAGGGCGATTTCAATCCAGACTTAACATTCCAGAGCGAACGGCTGATCGAAACGACCGACCATTGGCGGCGTTTGCGGGGGGAGCGGCGCATGCCGTGCCGTGACGATATCGATCCGCTCAACCTGCCGCCGCATTTGTTGCCGCATCTGGAATTGATCGATGTTAGCCGGGAGCCGGAATTGCGCCTTAGATGGCGTCTGATCGGCACCCATCTCACCGCCGCCACGGGCCGGGATGCGACCGGGCAATATTTCGATGAGTTTTATCCTGGCACTGATCTGGTCACGCTCAGCGCGCCGTTCATCTGGATCACCGAAAACCTGAAGCCCCTGCGCTGGGTTGGCACTTCCGGTTTTGCCGGCAAGGATTGGCTGAGTTTTGAAAGCGCGCTTTATCCATTATCCAGTGACGGTACCACGGTGGATATGATCCTGGGCGCGGTGCACTACGACCTGCGCTAAAACAGCGCACTTTGCTCCGCCGCCCTTGACCAGGGTGATCCTCACGGTTTCACTTGGCCCTCACATCCGATCAATCAAGCACGGGATCCAAGGTCATGGCGAACGGGACCTCCACTCCATCCACGCCGTCCGTCTTCGCTGGCCAGCCTCGTCCAGCCGTGGCGCCATTGCTGGAGCGGGCCGCGGACCTGGCCATCGGTCAGGTGCTTGATGCCGATGGCGCGCCCAATGGCAATCTGGCCGAGCCGGATCTCAGCCAGGCGCAATTACGCACCATGTACGAGACCATGGTCCTGGTCCGGGCGATCGACGAGAAGGGCTGGCAACTGCAACGTTCGGGCCGGCTGGAATTCTGGATACCGTCCAGGGGCCAGGAGGCGGCCCACATCGCCTCGGCCCTTGCCATGGACGAAGACGACTGGATTTTTCTGGCCGACCGGGAGCCCGGCGCCATGCTGTTGCGCGGGGCCAGCCTGCAAAGCCTGTTCGCGCAGTTTTTTGGGCGCGCCGAAGAACCGTTGAAGGGCCGGCGCCTACCCCTTCTGCTGGGTGACCGGGCCCTGAATATTATTCCCTGCATGACCCAGGTCGGGGCCTACCTGCCGCATGCAGCCGGCGCGGCCTGGGCCGCCAAATTGGAGGGCGATAAGACCCGCTTCATCGTTTATTTCGGCGACGGCGCCACCTCGCGCGGGGAATTTCACAGCGCCATGAACTTCGCCGGCATTCACCGCCCCCCCATCGTCTTCTTTTGCCAGAACAACGGTTGGGCCGTCTCCACTCCGACCGACCGGCAGACCGCCGCCGACAGCTTCGCCGAAAAGGGCGACGCCTATAAAGTCCGCAACCTGCGCGTCGACGGCAACGATCCCCTGGCGGTCTATGCCGCGACCAAGGAAGCCCTGGCTTGCACCGGGGAGCGCGGCGCGACCCTGATCGAGGCGGTAACCTATCGCCTGGGCTTCCATACCTCGTCCGACAACCCCGACCTCTACCGCCTACCAGAGGAAGTCACCGCCTGGGAGCGCTGGGATCCCCTGCCCCGCATGCGCAAGTATTTGGAGGACCGGCAGTTTTGGAATGCATCCACCGAGGATGAGCTGCAACAGCGCTGCCAGGACGAGGTGAACGAGGCGGCAACGGCGGCCGAGGCCATGGCGCCCGGTGAACCGGCCGCCATGTTCGACGATGTTTTCGCGGAACCGACCTGGCAGCTGCGCGAACAGCGCGAGCGCCTGCTGGCCGAACTGGAAACCGATTTGGAGACCGGCGCATGACCCAGATGACCGTTTTGGAAGCCCTGGGCGCGGCCATGGCGCACGAGATGGCGCGGGACAGCGACGTGGTGATCCTGGGCGAGGATGTCGGCACCGCCGGCGGCATCTTCCGCACCACCCAGGGGCTGCAGCAGCGTTTCGGGCCGGACCGGGTGATCGATACGCCGCTGGATGAAAAGGGCATCGCCGCCCACGCGGTCGGTATGGCGCTGTACGGCCTGCGCCCGATCGCCGAGATACAGTTCTCGGGCTTCATTCACGATGCCTTTGAGCAGCTGATGTTCGGGGCCACGAAGTACCGCTGGATGACGGGCGGGCAATACAGCGTACCCATGGTGATCCGGGCGCCGTCGTTCGGCGGCATCAACGGCGGCTTTTGGCATTCGCAAAGTCCCGAGGCCTATTACTGCCATGGCGGCGGCATGAAAATCGTCGTGCCGTCCACGCCCCAGGACGCCTATGGCCTGTTGTTGGCCGCGATCCGGGATCCGGACCCCACCTTGGTGCTGGAGCCGGTGCCGCTCTACCGCACCCTGCGCGGCGAGGTAAACGATGACGGCCAGGCCATTGCCATCGGCGAAGCTGCCACCGTACGCCAGGGCAGCGATCTGACCGTGCTGACCTATGGCCCCCTGCGCCACGATGTGCTGGCCGTGGCCGAGCAGATGGCGGAAAATCCTGGCTACGACATCGAAGTCATCGATCTGCGCAGCCTGATGCCCTTTGATATCGAGGCCATCACCGCCTCGGCGCAGCGCACGGGCCGTCTGGTGGTGGTGCACGAGGCGCCGCTGTCCCTTGGCTTTGGCGCCGAGCTGGCCGCCACGGTGCAGGAACGGGCCTTTGGCTATCTGCACTGCCCCATCGGCCGGGTGGCGGCCCCCGACCTGCCCTACGGCTTTTCCGGCGGGGACGAATATTACCGCCCCAACAAGGCCCGCATCGCCGCCGCCATTCGCAATGCCATGGAGTTTGATTTCTGATGTTTGAATTTAAACTGCCTGACGTGGGCGAGGGTATTCACGAGGCCGAACTGTTGGAATGGCGCGTGGCGCCTGGCGACCGGGTCAAGGAAGGCGACGAGATCGCGGTTATCAACACCGACAAGATCACCGTCGAACTGCCCAGTCCCCGCGCCGGCATCATCACCGCGATCCATGGTGAAATCGGCGAGGTTATCGAGGTCGGCACCGTCCTGGTGGAAATCGACGCCGAAGATGGCAGCCAACCCACCGCCCAGGCAAAACCGGCGCCGCCAGTACCGCCAACGCCTGGGCCGGCGAAGCAAAAAGCGAATAAAGCCAGCAAGGATATCGTCGTTGCCGCGCCTGCCGTGCGGCGGCTGGCCAAGGAACGCGGCGTCGATCTGGCGGCCCTGCAAGGCAGCGGCCCGGATGGCCGCATTCTGCCCGCCGATGTGGAGGCCGCGGCAGCTCCTGCCGTCGCGCAGCCGATCGAGAACCGGCGCCTGCCTCTGACGGGCGCCCGTGCCGTGGCTGCACGGCAATTGACCGCCTCGCTGCAAACAGCGGCGACAACGACCACATCGTTCGAGGCCATGAGCGACGGCCTGACCGAGGCGATGGCGCGCCATGACGTCTCTCCACTGCCCCTGATCGCCAAATGCCTATGCGCGGCGCTTTGCCGACATGAGCGTTTCAACGCCACCATTGATGAGGCCGATGGCGCCTTGCTGCCCCATGACGGCGTCGATCTTGGTATCGCCATGGCGGCCAAGGACGGTTTGGTGGTGCCGGTTTTCCAAAGCCTGGAGCAGAGCTCCCTGGACGCCACGGCGGCGGCCATCGATGCCATGGCGGCGCGGGCCCGCGCGGGCGAACTGCAAACCGCGGATCTACAGGGCGGAAGCTTTACCCTCTCCAGTACCGGCGGCCTGGAGCAGTCGACTATTGTTTCCACCCGTCCCATTATCAATCCGCCACAAACGGCAATTCTATGGGTATCCCGCATCGTGGTCCGGCCCAGGGTGCGGGCCGGCGAGCTGGAAGCGGGGCCCATGCTGGCGCTCTCGCTCAGCTTTGACCACCGTTATATTGACGGCGCCGAGGCGACGTATTTCATCAATGATCTGGTGGCATTCCTGGAAGCGCCCGAAACCGCCCTGGCGTAATTATACCCGCACTTCATCCAGGATCTGGCGGACCTTTAGCCCAAGATCCTCGCGGCGAAAAGGTTTCACCAACAACTGCACGCCATCGTCCAGCCGGCCATGATGGGAAAGGGCGTTTTCGGCATAGCCGGAAATGTACAGAACCCGTAGATCGGGGAACAGCGCGCAGGCCTTGTCGGCCAGGTCCCGTCCGCCCATGCCGCCTGGCAGTACAATGTCAGCGACCAACAGGTTGGCGCCTTTGTTCCGCTGCAACTGCGCCAATCCATCCGCCGCCGTGGCTGCTTCGACAACCTCATAGCCCAGATCGAGCAAAATGGCGACGGTTACCGCCCGAACATCGGCATCGTCCTCGACGACCACGACGACCTCCCCCCGCGCGGCCGGGTCCGTGTACGATTTGACTTCACTTGCCACCGCCGTGTCCGACGAAGCGACGAAACGCGGCAGATAGATCTTCATTGTCGTACCTTCGCCCAACTCGCTATAGATACGCGCGTGGCCACCTGACTGCTTGACGAAGCCATAAATCATGCTGAGCCCAAGACCGCTGCCCTTGCCAACCTCCTTGGTGGTGAAAAAGGGATCGAACGCTTGCTCGATAACATCTTTTTCCATGCCCGTTCCGGTGTCGCTGATCGACAATAGGACGTATTCACCCGGCGCCACATCCTCCTGCGAGCTGGTGTAATTTTCGTCCAGGCGCACGTTCGAGGTCTCGATCGTCAGCAGACCGCCGTCCGGCATGGCATCACGGGCATTGATCGACAGGTTGAGAGCGGCATTTTCCAATTGTCCCGGATCGACCTCGCAGCGCCACAGCCCATCGCCACCCACCAATTTTATACCGATGTCCTCGCCCAAGGTGCGAACCAGCAAATTATGCATTTCGCCAATCAAATCATTAACGTCAACCGGGATTGGCTGCAGGGGCTGGCGGCGGGAGAATGCCAATAGCCGGTGGGTCAGGTCGGCGCCGCGCTGGGTCGCCAGGAGCGCGCGCATGGCGAGCTGGGAGGCCTTGCCTTCCTGCTCCACCTGCTCAAGCAGCAGTTCCAGATTACCCATGATCACCGCGAGCAAATTGTTGAAATCATGGGCCACGCCGCCGGTAAGCTGACCGACCGCCTCCATCTTTTGCGCTTGCCGTAATTGATCCTCCAGGCGCAAGCGCTCCGTCACGTCCTGAAAGCTGCCCAGGATTGCATCCTCGCCGTCGTAGTTGATCGGCTGCAGGGCATGAATGGTTGAAATTCGTGTGCCGTCGGCGCGCACCATCTCCAATGCTTCATCGGTGATCAGTCCTTCCCGCTTCAACCGCGCAGCGCGGGCATCCCGATCGCCAGGGCGCCAGAAAAAGGGGCCGATCTTTTTTCCTATCAATGCTTCCGTGGCATGGCCAAGCACCGGCCCGACCTTGGGATTGGCATAAAGGATGGTACCGTCGCTTTGGCGGGTGATCAGTAGGGGAACGGGAGAGCCCTCGGCAATGGCACGGAAATTCCGCTCGCCGTCGCGCAGGGCTTCATCGGCTTGTTTGCGCTCGGTGATATCTTGGGAAATTCCGAAAATCGACAGCAGGTTGCCGCCGGCATCAAATTCAGGTCTGCCTTCGTTACGGATATACCGAATTTCCCCGTCAGGCCTGATAATTCGGAACTCAAGACTATATGCCTTGTTCTCGGACACGGCGGCTTCACGGGCGTCGATTACGCTTTGGCGGTCTTTGAGGTGGATTGACGCCAGAATACCTTCCAGGTTGACCGTCGCGCCAGCCGCGTCCAGACCCCAGATCCGGTACATTTCATCCGACCATTCGGATTGGCCGGCCCCATGCAAAATACGCCAATGACCAATTTGGCCGATGCGTTGCGCCTCAGCCAAGTTTTGCTCGCTCTTCGCCAAGGCCCGTTCGCGACTCTTCAGGTCCGTGACGTCGGTGACCAAGGCAAATACCCCGTCCACCGTACCGTCGGCCGTGATCGAGGGAACGTTGGTAACCTGAACGTCCCTGGTTCCCGATTCGACGGTTTCGCGGGTTGCCTCGTAGGTTACCGTCTCGCCTTTCGCGGCGGCGAGAAGGTACTGCCGCACCTGCGCCTCCACATCCGCGCCCAGCACCTCTTTTGCCGTGCGCCCGACAAAATCCTCGGGCTCCAGGCCGAACCAACTGGCATAGACACGATTGACGAACTGGTAGCGCCCGTCGGGGGTCATATAAAGTAGGCCGCCGGCAATGTTCGAGACCAACAACTGAAATTGCCGCTCGCTTTCGCGGGAAATTTCAATCGCCCGCCGATGCTCGGTAATAATGGTGCTGGAGCCCCGAAAGCCGGCAAAGTTTCCATCCGTATCCAAAAACGGCATGCCGCTGGTGCGAATCCATATTGTTTCGCCATCCGACGCATGCCGCCGCCAAAATTCCAAATTGCGAAACGGTTTTCGCATCCGCAAGCATTCGTCCACATACTTCAGGCTATCCTGGAGATCGTAGTCGGGGCCGATAACCTCCCGCGGTGTCCGGCCCAGAGCCGCGGCCAGATCAAGGCCAATGCTCCGTTCGGCGACAGGTGAAAGATAGGCGTAACGCAAGTCGGCGTCGGTCTCCCAATAGAAATCCGCGCTGGCTTCGGCAAAATCGTTCAGCCGCGCCGCTGTTTGTTGCAGCTTTTGTTCGGCTTCCATCAACGCCGTTACGTCTGTGCTAGCGCCACGATGGCCGAGGTATTCACCATCATCGTCGAAAACCGGGATGCCGCTGGAGCGTATCCAATACCGCCTGCCATCGGAGAACGTGCGGGTGGAAACCAGATCCGTAAAAGGCCGGCGTTCACGGCAGGCCTGTTCAAAAGCCGACTTATCCGCCGGATCCTGCATTTCAAAGCCAGATGCGTCAAAACTCTTGCCGGTGAGCGAGCCCGGCGCATCTCCGGTTATCTGAAAAAAGCGATCGGACATAAAGGTAAAACGACCGGCCTCATCGAACTCCCAGAACCAGCCCGATAACAGATCCGCAAAGTCGCGGCTGCGCTGTTCGTCTTTGCTAAGCTCCATAACACCCCGCGGGGGCCGGAATCATTCCGACGGTCTTGGTCAACATCGGTTTAGCGCGACGATACATGGTGCAAAACCACTCGTAAACTCAGTCATATCCTAAACGTCATATCCTCAATGTAATTAGACCTAAATTTTCTTATGAACTCGTTAACCAAACCACGGCTTGGGAATACCGTCTGCTATGCAGGCAGCACCGGGCCTGTTATACCAAGTTGCGGTGATAGAGACCCATATAGACGCTTTACGAAGGCTTTCGG
>CAYWYB010000259.1:0-7824 GCA_964462145.1 uncultured Rhodospirillaceae bacterium | reverse complement strand
CACCTATAGCGTCTGCCCTTCGGTGCATCTCATGGGCACCCACATCGCGGCCCGCACCGAGAATCTGCGCATTGGCACCGCCGTCTCCCTGGCCTCGTTCTATCATCCCCTGCGCCTGGCTGAGGAGGTCGCCCTGCTGGACAATATCTCGGGCGGGCGGGTGAACTGGGGCGCGGGGCGCGGCTTTGACCCTACCGAGCACAAGGTTTTCGGCGTCGAACCCAAGGAAAGCTATCCCCGCTTTCGCGAAGCGGTGGAAATTGTTCTCAAGGCCTGGAACAACGACAAGCTGAACCACCAGGGCGAATTCTGGCGGTTCGAGGACGTGGAGGTGCTGCCAAAACCGTTGCAGGATCCCATGCCGGTCTGGCTGGCCGCATCATCCCTGGAGGCCCTGGAATGGTCCGCCCGAGAAGGCCATTCCATCATGATGGACCCTCATGCGACTCACGCTGAAATCTCAAAAAAGCGCGCCTTTTACAAAGAAACCTTGGAAGGTGCTGGCCATTCCATGGCGGGACGCGACATTCCCATGGCGCGGACCCTGGCCATGGGCGCGACCGAGGCGGAAGCGCGGCAGGTGGGCCAACAGGGGGCCGAGTTCATGTTCGGCAGCTATCTGCGCAAAAAGGCGAATATCCGCGGCACCGCCGCCGGCGCGCAAAAAACCGTCCAGGTCGAGGCGCTGGATCAATCATTGCGCGATGACGACGACCCGGTGGCCCGCTATGTCAACGAGATCGCCATTTGCGGCACGCCGGAAAAAGTCATCGATGATATCCAGGAGATGCAGGAGACCCTGCCCCTGGAATATCTGATGATCGCGCCGTTGAGCCATGCCTCGTTCGTGATGTTCACTGAAAAAGTCCTGCCGCGTTTTCTGTAACCCAGGCTTATCCGGCACGTTGGGCCACGCGATAGGTCGAGGTGATATGGGCACATGGTTCCGCCCCGCCATCGGCGGTGATCCAACATTCGAGATAGTGGAT
The DNA here is from genome assembly GCA_964462145.1 of uncultured Rhodospirillaceae bacterium. Lineage (GTDB taxonomy): Bacteria > Pseudomonadota > Alphaproteobacteria. The sequence goes on along the minus strand of CAYWYB010000259.1, from coordinate 6,835 downwards.
GCGGCCGCCGCGCCGAACGATCCTTGCTTCGGCGATCAAATCCCGCGCCGCCGCGGGCCGGACAAAATTGACGTTGATATTGACCATGACCGGGATCACATCCAGTCCCATCGCGGCCATCACGCAGCAATACATCGCGGTATCGGCGAACCCCATAACCATCGGACCCGAAAACACTTTCCCACCGCCGTCCTGCCAGGGCTCGTCACCGACAAATTCCGGATTGAAAGGCAGGCGTATGCGGATGGAATTCGGCCCCACCGCTTCCACGATCTCGCCATGATGATCAATGATTGGAAGATTGTCAGTGATCGTGCGCTCAGCTTCCTTTGCGGTCAGAACGGATTTCGGCGTGCCGGGACTGGTTGGCTCATCCATGCTGCGGGTCCTCTCAATGACCTTTCCGCGATGACATTATATGGCTTGATCCCCGGCCACAATTCTTGACTATGGCCATGACGTGGATAGACCACGCTCAGCCTTGCCAACCAGCGGAGTTTGTATGCCATGAGCGGCCCGAACCAAAACGACACCTCCGTTCTGTTGCTGGGCACCGGCGGCCCTTGGGTCAGTGCCGAGCGTTTCGGGCCCAGCACCTTGATCCGCCATGGCGATGAACGCCTATTGTTCGACACCGGGCGCGGGGTGGGCATCCGCCTGGTCGAGGCCGGCGAGGAGCCGGCCCAGATCAATCCGGTTTTCATCACGCACCACCACCTTGATCATATTTCGGACCTGGCGGACGTGATGATCACCACCTGGCTGCGCGGGCGCACGGCGGATCTGATGATCTATGGCCCGCCGGGCACAGAGGAAATCGTCGATACCCTAGTTAACAAGGTCTATGCCAAGGATATCGAATGGCGTTCCGTTGGCGAGCCGGCCTTTGGCGGCTGGAAGCCGGTGCAGGCAAAGGACATCGTACCGGGCGACATTGTCGAAACGGCTAACTGGCGGGTTAGCTGCGCCTATGCGGTGCATGGCCATGGCCTGAATTTCAGCAAGGAATTCAAGAACAGCTGGAAATGCCTCAGCTACCGCTTTGAAGCGGATGACAAGGTGATTTGCGTCAGCGGCGATACCGTCGATTGCGCCGGTCTGCGCAGCATGGCCCAGGATGCCGATATCCTGGTGCAATGCTGTTTCGCCTCCAGCGCCGAAACACGCGGCAATTCCCATTTGAGCGATGTCGCCACCTTCACCCTCGCTGACGCGGCCCAGGCCGCCAAAGTGGCCAAGGAATGCGGCGTCGGCCATCTGGTGCTGACCCATTTGCGGCCAAAGTCAGAGGCCGATCTGTTGGCCCTGGAGGCCGAGGTGCGCGAGACCTACACCGGCCCCCTCACCATAGGCCGCGACATGACCGCCGTGTCCTTGCCGGCTAGGTAGCCCCTACCCCATTGTGATGACCTAAGCCGCCAACGTGATCCGTTGGTATTCGTTCTCGCACGGTGGACCGTCGGAGGCGTACATGACCCGGTCGTTCAGGGCCAAAATCACCGAGGCCACGGTCAGTTTCTTGTTGCCCTCGGGCTCGTCATCGCCTTCGTGACGGCAGATGGCATAGGGGTGGCCGAAATGGTCGCCGAACAGGCGCTTGGCCAGATCCACATCGACGGGACCATTGCGCTGTTCCAACAGGCGGCGCAGACGCTGGCTGCGGTACAGGGTTGATGGCCCGCCCAGCTCCAACACCGAGTTGATGCCGTTCCAGACCTCGAAATGATTGGCGTGGGTCAACAGGCCGTCGGTAGGCAGAATATGGTTGGCCTTTTGCGGCGCGGCTTCCAGATCGATCGCCTCGCCGTCCGCATGGCCGATCAGGAAGTTGGCGGAGGTATTGCGGTCCGACGACAGCACCGCCTTGAGTGCCTGGTTCATATTCTCGGAATTCATGATGTCGCGCACCCGCATATGGAATGGGCGTTGCTGAACATTCTTGCCGTCCTGGTCGGAAATCAGGCCGTTGACGCAGAGGCCAAGGCCGCTTTCGTTCAGGCCGATCATGCCGCCAACAATGCCGGCCTGGGTCATGCAGATGAAGTTCGGACGATCCGGGCGGTCCACCCGCATCACAAAGCAGCGGCCCCGGATATCGGCCAGCCAGTCCCAGTTCTGCCCCAACAGGGTGCCGCCGTCGTGGGTTACCTCCGGCAGGGCGGCGAAAGCGGTGCAGCCATCCGTTTGGTCTTCAGCCGTCAGGCCGGCCTGGGTTTCACTCATGGATGAGAGGTAGGTCAGCTCGTAACGGGCATTCAGCACCGCGATCTGTTCCAGGGGCAGCTCCGCGCCTTCCGCGACACCGGCCATTTCGGTGAAATATTCTTCATCGAAGGCCTTGATGCGGCGGGCCCAATCATGGCCGCCTTGCAGCACCGCATCCCGGCTATTCCCAGCCAGCTCAAACCGGCTCAAATAGGTCTCGAGATTCTCGCGGATCTCGTTCGGAAAATGGCGGCCATGCACCAGACCACGCTCGTGGGGATCGGCGCCAAGATTGAGAACTTCCATTTCGGGCATAGGCTTACTCCTGCAGATCTTTGGCGGGATTATAGCACAGGTGTGTATTGAACCAGCGTCAATCTTCCAGATGCGCCTCGATCCCGGTCAGTTCTTCATAGGTCTTGATAATCGCGGTGCAGCCCTCGTCCCCATGGCCCTGGGCGGAAGCCGTGGCATAGGTTTGATGCACCGCCTCGGCCAGGCCGCCGGGCAGCCCGGCAGACTCCAGCCATTCGGCGTAATAGCGCACATCCTTTTGCGCATTGGAAAGCGACATATGCGGCGCAAAATCCCGGCGCAGCGTGGATTCGCCATAAATATCCATCATCCCGCTTTTGCCCCCCGCAGCCGAGATGATGCCAATCACCTTCGACATATCCAAGCCGTCCTTGGCCGCCAGCGCGAAGCCTTCACACCAGGCCGCCACATTGGAAAAAGCGATATAATTGTGGATCAGTTTCAGCCGGATGGCATGCCCCGCCGGGCCGACGTGGAAAATATTCTCGGCATAGCACTCAAATACCGGACGCAGCCGCGCCAGCAGCTCTTCCCCACCGCCGTACAAAACATTGACCTCGCCCCGGTCAGCATGGGCCGGCGTCCGGGTCATCGGCGCCTCGCAATAGTCAACGCCGGCTTCGCGGCAGGCCGCGCTCATAATGTCCACATGGCTTGGCGAGGTCGTGGTGTGATCAAGAAAGACCGAGCCCGCCCGCATCTGTTGCAAGGCACCTTGGGCACCGTCAGCGCCCAGCATCATCTCCTGTATGACCTCCGCCGTGGTGACGCAGACCGCCAGAATATCGACCTGCCCCGCTAGGCTGGCCACATCGGTGGCCGCCTCGGCACCTTGATCGACAGCATTGGCGAGGGCCGTCCTATCGACATCGAAAGCGGTAACACTGCGCCCTTGTTTCAGTAGATTCTTCACCAGGCCCCGGCCCATGCCGCCAAGGCCAACAAAGCCAATGCTTTCGCCGGTTTCAGCTGTCATATTCACGGCCTTTGCAAGCAAAATTCAAGTTCACGCATCCTCCTCGGGCCAAACCTCGGCCAGCACGCGGAAGGCGGAGGCCGCGACGGGCCAGCCGGCGTAATGGGCGGCATGCATGATCATACCTTCGATGCGATCCCGTGGCAGGCCGAAATTTCTGGCGGCGCGGAAATGGATGTGCTGTTCGGCTTCCCGATTCAGGGCAACCAATATGGTGCAGGTGACCAGGGAGCGTTCCTCGACGGTCAGTTCCTCACCTTGCCAGACATCGCCGAACAGGTGTTCCAGATTGTAATCGACGAATTTCTTCGGCACCCGTGGGCCCGGCGGCGTGCCCTTTAGGATGGTCCGGGCCATGGCCTTGCCCTTCTCCCGCTTCTCGGCATCGCTCATTTGTTTTCCTCCTTCATGGTGACGCTTATTTGCAGGTCGCGCAGACCCAGCAGGCGGTTATTGGGAACCCATTGCGCGGGGCCCATCAGTTGGAAGCTTTCGATCCGGCGCAGCAATTCCTCGATCGCGATTTTGATTTCCAAACGCGCCAGCCCGGCGCCCAGACAGACATGGGTGCCAAAGCCAAAACCCACGTGGCGGTTGGGCCGGCGGCTGATGTCGAATTCGAATGGTTCGTCAAATACAGCAGCATCGCGGTTGGCGGACATTTCCCAGATCGTCACCTTGTCGCCTCGTTTCAGAGCCTGGCCCGCCAGCACGGTATCTTGTGTGACCGTGCGCCGCTTGTAGATCGACGGTGTTATCCAGCGGACGAATTCCTCACCCGCGCTTTTCACCAAATCGGGATCGTCACGCAGGGCCTGCATCTGCTCGGGATACTCTATCAAGGCGCGCAAACCGCCGCCGATGGCGCTGCGTGTGGTCTCGGCCCCGGCAGGAAACAGCAGTACGAAGAAATTCACCAGCTCCTCGTCCGTCAAGGCCCGGCCATCTTCGTCATCCAGGCGGGCCTGGACGATGGTGGAGAGGATATCGTCTTTTGGATTCCGCCGTTTCTCGGCAATGATGCCGCGCGCGTAATCCAGGATCTGAACAAAAAACTCCTTGGCCAGGACGGTTTGCGCATCCGCCTCCAGGCCCTTGTCGATCAATTCACAAAGCCGCCCCCGGTCCTCCTGCGGTACGCCGAGAACAATGCAGATGGCCTGCAACGGCAGCTCCCGCGAAAAGTGCGCGACGAAATCAAACGGCAGGCCAACGGGAAAAGCATCGATCAACAGGTTGGCCCGGCGGCGCAGCTCATCCTCCAGCCGGCCCACTGCCTGGGCCGTGAAGCCCTTGTTGACCAGGCTGCGCAGTACCCGATGGTGAGGATCGTCGGTGTAGTTCAGCACCTTGCCGGCGGCGCGCTCGTCCTTCAACGTCGTGCCGCCGCCCTTGCGCTCGCCGCCCGTATCGGAGGAAAAGAGCTCCGCATGGCGCAGAACCTCCATCACATCGTCATAACGGCTGACCACCCAGAACCCCTCGCCATCGGGGGTCGCCGCCGTCGGCTCGTGCCAATGCACCGGCTCGTTTGCCCTGAGCCAGGTAAAGAACGGATGCGGGAAGCCGTCCTTGAAACTTAGATCATCGGACAGATCGATATGTGCCGGCTCTGGTGCGGCGGCCATTTCGCGCTACTTGTTCCAGCCGCTGGAAAAGCCCGCCATCATGCCGCCATCGACAATAATATGCTGCCCGTTCAGCCAGCCTATGTGCCCCTCGGCCAGTTGCACCACGGCCTCGGCGATATCATGGGGCTGGGCGGAACGGCCGACCATGTCGATCATGGTCTTCATGGTGTCTTCGCCCACTTCGGTGGTGAAATCAGGCAGGATCGGCGTATCAATGGGCCCCGGCCCCACGTCATTGACCCGGATGCCCCGGGCCAGGCCGCGTCCTGCCAAGACCATGGTGTAGAGCACCACCGCCTCCTTGGAAAACGTATAGGCATCGGTGCCAACCGTATCGGCATTGGCTTGCCACCAGGCCTGCCCTTCCTCGAATGTCTTGGTCGCCAGCGCCTCGGCCAGCTCGCCGCGCCGCTTGCGCCAGTTATTGCCGGCGATGGAGGAAACGCTGACCACGGTGCCATTGTCGGCGATGCGGTCCCAGACTGTCTCCGTCAGATAGCGCAGGCCCAGGAAATTGACGGCGAATGTCAGATCGCTGCCCACGGTGCCCGGCACCCCGGCCACGTTCAACACAGTGGAAATGGTCCCCGGTAGCTCCGCGACCGCCGCATCGATGCTGGCAGTATCGCTCAAATCGCAATGATGGTGGGTCACATCGGCATTGCTGGACGGCTTGATGTCCAGCGAGATCACTTCGTGGCCGCGTTCCAGCAACAGCTTCGCCGTCGCCTCGCCCACGCCCGAGGCGCCGCCCGTTAAAAGGACCGGATGTTCAAAGGCCATGGAAATTCCCCCTACTTATTGATTGCTTCGATTTGGCCCAAGACTAGAGCATTGAGAAAAAATGATCCATGCTACGGTGGCACTCGGATAGATAGTTGGTGGAGGCAATTATGGAATTTGGCATCTGCATGTTCGCAACGGACTATTCCATGCAGGCGGCGGACTTGGCCGCGGCGGTGGAGGAACGCGGCCTGGACGCCCTGTTCGTGCCCGACCACACCCATATTCCCGCCAACCGCGACACCCAGTTCACCCTGGGCGGCGACCTGCCGCCTGATTATTCCCACAACGTGGATATGTTCCTGACCCTGACGGCGGCGGCGGCGGTGACAAAGCGCATCCGTCTGGGCACCGGCATCTGCCTGGTTACCGAGCGGGACCCGATCATCACCGCCAAGGAAGTCGCCAGCCTGGATCATATCTCGGGCGGGCGGCTTGATTTCGGCATCGGCTGGGGCTGGAACCGGGAAGAGCTGGAAAATCACGGCGTCGCCTGGGAGCGGCGCTGGAAGGTGGCGCGGGAACGGATCGAGGCCATGAAGGAAATATGGACCCAGGATGAAGCCAGCTACGAGGGCGAGTTCGTCAACTTCAAGCGCATCCAATCCTGGCCCAAACCGGTGCAAAAACCCTATCCGCCGATTTTCATCGGTGGCGATGCGGCGGGTACTTTTAAGCGGCTGCAACGTTATGGCGACGGCTGGATTCCCATGCTGGCGACGGTGGGCAACAAATTCGACCTCAAGGATGCGCGCATGGAAGAACTTGCCGCCCTGGCCAGGGATGCGGGTCGCGCGCCCTACCCCATCACCACGTTCGGTACGCCCCGTGACCCCGGCGCGATTGAAAAGCTGGGAAAAGCCGGCGTTACCCGTTGTATTTTCGGCATCAAGGCGGCACCCAGCGATGATGTTCTGTTCCGCCT
>CAYWYB010000258.1:0-7850 GCA_964462145.1 uncultured Rhodospirillaceae bacterium | reverse complement strand
ATGGCGGGCGGCGGAGACGATCTTTTCGGGCGCCACTTGGTGAAAATGAAACAGCACTTCCACATGGGAAAAATCCGACAGGCCGGCCAGGGCGTCGGCCTGAAATTGCGCGCTATCCAGTTCGATCACGGCCTGCTCGTGCTCCCAATCGTCATCACGGGCCTCGGCCCGGCCGCCGCGTACATATCCGATGGGGGCAACTTCGATACTCATGAACCAGGTTCCTTCAGGCTAACCCGTCAGGCCGCGCAGGCGTTCGTTGCGGCGGCGCAAAAGCTCGAGGGTGGTGAGCAGGGCGATCGAGAAAACGACCAGGATCGTGGCCACCGCCAGGATCGTCGGTGAGATCTGTTCGCGGATGCCGTTCCACATCTGCCTCGGAATGGTCTGCTGGTCGAACGAGGCAACAAACAGCACCACCACCACTTCATCGAACGAGGCAACGAACGAGAACAGGCCGCCGGAGATCACGCCCGGCAGGATCAACGGCAATGTCACCCGGCGAAAGGATGTAACCGGATCGGCGCCCAAATTGGCGGCGGCGCGGGTCAGCGAATGGTCGAAGCCGACCAGGGTCGCGGTCACGGTAATAATAACAAAGGGGATGCCCAGGGTGGCATGGGCCATGATGATGCCCAGATAGGTATGCGCCAATCCGGTCCAGGAATAGAAGAAGAACAATCCGGTGGCGGTAATTATGATGGGCACGATCATGGGTGAGATCAGCAAGCCCATGATGACCCGGCGAAACGGCATTTCCGGGCGCGAGAGGCCCAGTGCGGCAACCGTGCCCAACAGGGTCGCCAGAATGGTCGCCGATATGCCGATAATCACCGAATTCTTGGCGGCGCGGACCCATTGCGCGTTTGACCACATATCAGCCCACCAGGACCCCTCGCGCGGGCCTTCCGGGGCCGACATGCCAAAGGTCAGGATTTTGTCGTACCAGCGCATGGAATAGCCGTCGGGATCGAAACTCAGCATGTTCTGGGTGAAGGTGAAATAGGGCTCGGCATTGAATGACAGGGGAATGATCACCAGGATCGGCGAAATCAGGAAGATGAAGATCGCGGTGCAAATGCCCAGATATGTGTAGTGCCAGACACGTTCTGCCCGGGATGCATGCAGAGGCAGTGCCATGTCAGTTTTTCCTCATCACATCTAACCGAGTTTCATGTTGTCGATCCCGACAATCCTGTCATACAGCCAGTAGAGAACAAGAATGCCGAACAGCAACAGCGCGCCCAAAGCCGCCGCCAGGGACCAATTCAGTGATTGCTGCATATGGAAGGCGATCATGTTGGATATCAATTGACCTGACGAGCCGCCGACCAGGGCCGGCGTGATGTAGTAGCCGACCGCCAGAATGAAAACCAACAATATACCGGCGCCGATGCCCGGCACCGTCTGTGGGAAGTAGACCCGCCAAAATGCTGTCCACGGCGTCGCGCCCAATGAGCGTGCCGCGCGCATATAAGAGGGCGGAATGGTTTTCATCACCGAATAAAGCGGCAGCACCATGAACGGCAGCAGAATATGCACCATGGCAATGATGGTGCCCATCTGATTGTACATCAACTGGACGCGGCCATCCTCGCCGACAACGCCCAAAAGGACCAGGATATCGTTGAACACGCCCTGGCTCTGTAGCAGCACGATCCAGGATGTTGTCCGCACCAATAGCGAGGTCCAGAACGGCAACAGCACGAAGATCATCAATAGGTTCGAATAGCGCAGCGGCAGGGTGGCCAGCAGATGCGCGACCGGAAAGGCAAGCAGCAGGCATAGCCCGGCGATCAGGGCTGACAGCCAAAGAGTGCGGATAAACAGCGGCACATAGATGCGCCGGTCTTCCGATACCGAAACCAGGTTGCCCGCATCGTCATAGGTCATGTCGATGGCGGCCATATAGAAGGCCAGATTATGGGGCTGGGCGACCCGTTGCATGGTCGTCCACATGCGCATGCTGCCCCAATGTTTGTGTAGTTTGAGCACCGCCTCCTTGTAGGGCGGCTGCAGGCGCTTGGCCTTGCGCCCGGCCGAGGTGAAGAGACTGCGGGTGCCTGGAAATTCATAGTTTACGCGGGTGCCGACGACGCCGACTTTTCGGCTTTTCTTGGCTGCCTTCAGATCCGCCACCAGGGCGGCGAAGGCGGCTTCGCCCGGCACGCCGGTAATTTCATGGCTTTCGAAATAGGCGACCAAATTCGGCATGTTGTCGGAAAAGGCGGCGTTGTTGACGCTGCGGTAAAGCATCTGGCCGATTGGAATGGCAAAGGTAATAAGGATAAATGCCAGCAACGGCGCGACCAGTAGAAAGGCGCGGATGCGGGCCCGCCGGGTGGCGCGGGCCAGGGCAACACGCAACGGCGTGCCGTCGGCCGCCGTGATTGGCGCATCGATTTGCGCGGCTTGGGTTGATGTAACGTCGGACATGCTGCGTCGCGGCTTTGAAATTATTAAGGTCGCAAACGAAAAGTTACCGGCGGCGGGGTTATGCCCCAGCCGCCGGTAGCCTTAACAACGGTTAGTTCTTCGCCAGCCAGGCGTTGAACTTCTCGTTCAGCTCTGTGTCACGATCGGCCCAGAACTCGAAATTGTTCACGAGAGCGGTTTTCAAATTAGCCGCTGCCGTGGGCATATGAGAGGCCATTTTGGTTTTGCCGTCTTTGTAGAGGCCGACCATGGCACCCGATGATTTTCGCGCCGGACCATAGGAAATCCAGCTCGCCTGATCCGCCAGCGGCTTGGTGCCGGTGGAGAAGCGGATGAAATCCATGGCCAGTTTCTTGTTTGGCGCGCCTTTCGGAATGACGAACAGATCAAAGTCCAGGATCTGACCGTCCCACACCACCACGAAGGGCTTGCCTTCGCCTACCGCCGCGCCAAAGATACGGCCGTTATAGGCGGTCGTCATGACCACTTCGCCATCCGCCAGCAGTTGCGGCGCCTGGGCGCCAGCTTCCCACCAGACGACATCTTTCTTGATGCTGTCGAGCTTTTTAAAGGCCCTTGCAACACCGCTGTCCGTGCCCAGAAGCTTGTAAACGTCACCGGTCGCGACGCCATCGGCGATCAGGGCCATCTCAAGATTGGCCTTGGCGGTTTTACGCAGGCCACGCTTGCCGGGGAATTTCTTGGTGTCGAAGAAATCCGCCATGGTTGTCGGCGTGCCGCCTTTGACCTTGCTTGAATCGTAAGCATAAATGGTCGACCAAACGATGTTCGCCACGGCGCAATCGGTCAAGCCACCCTCGATGAAATCTTTCGCGGCGGGTGTTCCGTCCGGCGCGGCAGGCAACTTCGAAGCGTCGATCGTTTCCAGCAGGCCTTCGTCGCAAAGACGGACGGCGTCGGAATATTCCACATCGGCGACATCGATGGAGACATTGCCGGCCTCCACTTGTGCCTTGATCGGCGTGGCGGGGTTGGGGGAGTCAATGGAATTGACCTTGTTGCCGGTCTTCGCCATCCACGGTTTGTGATAGGCCTCCACCTGGCTCTTGGTATAGGCGCCCCCCCAGGACATGACATTGACCTCACCGGCCTGAACGGCTCCGGCAAAGGCAACACCGGCGGCAAGCGCCGTTGATGCGAGTAAAACCCTGATATTCATAACTAGTAGTCCTCCATGTTAGGCGGCCAATTTTTTTGACCGCGACTTGATACTCGGTTGTGAAACGTTGGTTACTAACTCTTACTGGCAACTTTTACGCGGACCAGATCCTCATCAAGGGCGCGGCAATCCTCGGACAGCCAGCCGACCGTTGTTTCCCGGCCCACGACCAGGTCCTGGCGGCCCGTGTCATTGGGCACCTTGACGATGAATTCATCCGTGTTCGCGACGGACATGCGGGCGCGGATGTGATCGCCAAGATAGATCAGTTCCTCGATCTTGGCGGGTAGTATGACAGGTACATCGCCAGGGCCCGGGTTCAAGGCAACGCGTTCGGGCCGAATGGAAAGTGTCGTTCGGCCGCCGCTTTCCTCGACCTTGATCTTGGCCGCCTGCACGGTCTCGCCACTGTCCAGCTGCACGGTGCAGACGGCGCCGTTGACCGTTTTGACGGTGCCTTGTAGGCGATTGTTCTCGCCAATGAACTGGGCGACAAAAGAACTTTCCGGTTTTTCATACAGCGCATCGGGCGTCGATAATTGCTGGATGACGCCGTCATCGAAGACCGCGATGCGGTTCGACATGGTCAAGGCTTCCGACTGGTCATGGGTCACATAGACCACCGTGACGCCAAGATTTTCGTGGATATGCTTGATCTCGTACTGCATTTCTTCACGCAGATTTTTGTCCAGCGCGCCCAGGGGCTCATCCATCAACACCAGTTCCGGCTCGAACACCAGGGCCCGGGCCACCGCGACGCGCTGTTGCTGTCCGCCCGATAGTTGCGCCGGCCGGCGGTGGCCGAATTCCGGCAGGCGGACCATTTCAAGGGCGCGCTGTACCTTTGCCTCACGCTCTGTCTTCGCCAACTTTCTGACTTCCAGGGGAAAGGCGAGATTTTCCGCCACCGTCATGTGCGGGAACAAGGCATAATTTTGAAAGACCATGCCGATGCCGCGCTTGTGCGGCGGCACCTGATTGATGGGCTGGCCTTTAAGGAAGATTTCGCCATTGGTTGCGGGTTCGAAACCAGCCAGCATCATCAGACAGGTCGTCTTGCCCGATCCCGACGGGCCCAGCATGGTCAGGAATTCACCCTCGGCGATTTCCAGGTTCAGATTCTTAACGACCAGGCTCACCCCGTCATAGCTTTTCTGTACGCTACGAAATTCAACAAATGCGTCGGGGTTGTCGGGCTGACTCATCGTTATCCGCTTTCGTGTTGTTTCGTTCTTGGTTCTGCTCAGGGCACGGCACTGGGAGCTGCGAAATTACTCAACACTGGTGGATCTCGACCAGTGAACGTTCCATCTGGTCGAGTCCCTCTTCCGGATGATCATCTGAAATCGTCAGCGGCGCAAGTAGGCGAATGGTGTTACCGCCCATGTTTCAAGGCACGCATGTTGCCGTCGTCCTATTTGTCTAGTAAGTGGCTCGACCACCCGACAAATCAAAAACGCCGCCGGTGGAGAAGCTGCAATCCTCCGATGACAACCAGGCAACCAGGGCCGCCGCCTCGTCCACCCGGCCCAGACGGCCCATGGGGATGCGGGATAGCATATAGTCCACATGCTCCTCGGTGATCTGATCGAAGATCGCCGTGCGGATCGCCGCCGGTGTAACGCAATTGATAATCACGCCGGTCTCCGCCGTTTCCTTGGCCAGGGATTTCGTCAGGCCGATGACGCCGGCTTTGGCGGCGGAATAGGCACAGGCATTGGGGTTGCCTTCCTTGCCGGCGATGGAGGCGATATTGACGATCCGGCCATAGCCCTGGTCCATCATATGGGTCATCAGGCTGTGGCAGCAGACGAACACCGCGTCCAGGTCCAGGTTTATCACCGCCCGCCATTCGGCATAGCTGTATTCCCAGCTTTTCTTGGCCGGGCCGGTGATGCCCGCATTGCAGATCAGGATATCGATCTTGCCACGAGCGGCTAGGGCGTCATCGCGGGCGGCGGCGACCTGTTCGGGGTCGGTGACATCAACCTTGGCGCCTTGCAGACGGTCGCCGGCATCGGAGGCCCCTAGCTTGGCATCCAGGTTGTCCTGGCTGATATCCCACATGATGACATTGGCGCCCGAGGCCAGAAAACGCTCGGTGATGGAGCCGCCGATACCGTCGGCGCCGCCGGTGACAATGGCCGTGCGGCCATTCAGATCGATATTGTTCATCTTCTTACTCCTGATCCCGGTCAGCGCTTGTCGCGTACGAAGGGAAAAATCCTGGTGAAATCGGCGCCGGGTTCGGCGGCGGTAAAGCGTTGCCAGATCGGCAGCAGGTTGGTGGCGATGGTATCCGCCGTGCCCGCGTTGGCAGCGTTCTCCACATACAGGGAGATATCCTTCAGGTACAGGGTATTGAGAAATTCCGCGTCATAGGTTTCCGTCAGCACCCGGTTGGGAAATTTGTCGGATGTCGCGGTGTTCTGGCCCGACGAGACATTCAGCACATCCAGCATGGTCGACATCTCCAGGCCCTGGGTCAGACCGAATGAGATCGCTTCCGAAGTCGCGGTCAGCGCCAGGCCCGAGAGGTAATTGTTCAACAGCTTCATGGCCTGGGCCTGGCCCGGTTCCTCGCCCACATGAAAAGGCCGCTTCGACATGGCCTGCAAAACCGGCGACAGCGCTTCGAACTCAGCCTTGGGACCGGCGAACATCAGGGCGATGGTACCGGCGGCAGCACCCGCGATGCCGCCCGATACCGGCGCATCCATATAGGCCAGATCGGCGCCCGCCAGGCGGACATGCACGGCCTTGGCCGCCGCCACGCCGATGGTCGAGGTGTCGACGATGGTGGAGACCGCGCGCTGGTTGCTCTCGATGATCTCTTCCGCCACGGCGGCCGAAACATCGCCGTTGGGCAGGCTCAGGATGATGACATCGGCCGCTGCTGCCACGCCGCCCACGGAGGTGGCAATGCCGGCGCCTTCCGGCGCGCGTTCCTTGGTGCCGGCGACATCGAAGCAGATCATTTCGAAACCGGCGGCGGCAACGTTGGCCGCCATGCGGTTGCCCATGGCGCCCAGGCCGATAAAGCCAACGATGGGTTGTTGATTGTCAGTGGTCATGCTCAGTCCTTTTCCTCGATCTCGTCCAGCACCTGGCGGGCGATGCGGAAGGCCTCGATCCCCGCCGGCATGCCGCAGTAAATGGCGATCTGCTCCAATACGGCGCGCAGTTCTTCCTGGCTGCAGCCATTGTTGAGGGCGCCGCGGAAATGTATTTCGAACTCCCGCGGCCGGTTCAGGGCGGCCAGCATGCCGAGATTGATCAGGCTGCGGGTTTTCTTCTCCAAGGCGTCATCGCCCCAGACGCCGCCCCAGGCATATTCCGTCACCATTTCCTGAAAGTGGCGGTTGAAATCAGTGACAGTGTTGATGTTCCGGTTCACATAGTCCTCGCCCAGGACCTGCGTCCGGATGCTCAAACCCTTGTCGTATAGCGCCTTGTCCATGTTTGCCTCGTCCGCGTGTCAAAAAACTGCCGCATCTTACGCGCTGGGCATTTGATCTGGCCAGCGCTCTGCCCCATTCTGTGAACAGAAAACATTGTTGGGAGAGTTAAATGGGACGCGTTGCTGGCAAGGTTGCCCTGATAACGGGGGGCGCCTCGGGGATCGGGCGGGCCACCTCTGAGCTGATGGCGCGGGAAGGCGCCAAGGTGGTGCTGACGGATGTGCAGGATGAAGCCGGCGCGGAGGTGGTTGCCGCGATCGCCGGCGCGGGGAGCGATGCGGCCTATCTGCACCACGACGTCACGGACGAGGCGGCCTGGATCAAGATCATTGAAACGATACAGGCTGATCATGGCCGCTTGGATATCCTGGTCAACAACGCCGGTATCGGCGGTGCCAGCGGCGTACCGGTCGAGGATATCGCGCTTGAGCAATGGCGCGACACATTATCGGTCAATCTGGACGGCGTCTTTCTCGGCGTGAAGCATGGCGTCACCGCCATGAAGGAGAGCGGTGGCACGATTATTAATATCTCGTCCATATTGGGTGTTGTCGGCCTGCCCTTAACCAGCGCCAACAGCGCGTCAAAAGGCGGCGTGCGTTTGTTGAGCAAGGCAGTTGCCATGGAATGCGCCACGCGGGGCCTGAATATCCGGGTTAATTCGGTGCATCCGGGCTTTATCGATACCCCCATGATAGGTGGGGCGATCAAGCGCGGCGGGCCGGAGCGGCGAGACGCTATACTGAATTCTCAGCCTACCGGCGAAATGGGCC
>CAYWYB010000257.1:0-7851 GCA_964462145.1 uncultured Rhodospirillaceae bacterium | reverse complement strand
AACTTCCTCGTCCACCCGGCGTTTGGAATAGACCGCGCCCATGCAGGAAAAAAACTTCTCGGCCAGGCCGCCGATCACGCCTTCATCGGCCAGCTTGCGCAATGGCTCGATGGGAAAGGCGCAATTGGGATCGCGCCGGGCATCGGGCAGATAGTTTTCCGTCAGATGGGAAAAGCGCAGATTTTCCACCGGCGTATCGGACGGGATTGGCCGTTGCGAGGTATCGTCCTTGTAGAAATATGCCTCCTGCCCGGCCACATAGGTTCCCGCCGTGGTCATCATGCCGACGCGGCATTCCGACAATGGTTTCGACAACGGCGTCCAGGGCGGCGTATCCGTCGCCTCGTGCCAGCCATAGGGAGCATAGCCCATCTTGCTATACTTCTCCCGAATGGTCCTCATATATTCAACCGTGCTCACGGCGCTGCTCCTTTTCCTACTTTAGCCTCATACTAAGCCAGCGTTGGGCCATGCTCAACCATCCGCGATAGCCCGGGAAATGACGATTTTCTGAATATCGTTGGTGCCTTCATAAATGCGGTAGACACGCACGTCGCGAAGGATCTTGGCGACCGGAAACTCTTCCAGATAGCCGTAACCGCCGAACGTCTGCAATGCGGCGGAAGCGACCTTTTCAGCCATGTCCGAGGCGAACAGCTTGGCCATGGAGGCCTCTTTCAGGCTGGGCGCGCCGCTGTCATGAATTTGCGCCGCATGCAGATACAGGCGCCGTGCGGCCTCGATCTGGGTCGCCATATCGGCCAGACGAAAGGCCACCGCCTGGTGCTCCATGATCGGTTTGCCGAAGGCTTCCCGCTCTTGCGCATAGGCCAGGGCCGCCTGGTAAGCGGCCCGTGCGCCACCGACGGCCTGGGCCGCGACGCCGATACGGCCCGCCGATAGATTGGCCAGCGCGATGCCCAAGCCCCGGCCTTCCTCTCCCAGCAAATCCGTGGCCGGAACCACCATGTCCTCGAACGCCAGGGCGCAGGTATCGTTGGTCCGGTGGCCCAGCTTGTCCTCTTCCCGCAGTACCTGATAGCCGGGGTTATCCGTCGGCGTCAGGAAGGTCGAAATACCCCGCTTGCCCGCATCCGGATCGGTGACGGCGACGATCATGGCTACGTCAGCACGGCGCCCGGCCGTGATGAAGCTTTTCCGGCCGTTCAGAATGAAATTTTCGCCATTCCCTCCCACGCGCTCAGCACGGGTCAGAATTGATGCGGCATCCGAACCCGTATGCGGCTCCGTCAGGGCGATGCAGCCAATGGTCTCGCCGCTGGTCAGGCCCGGAAAAAAACGTTGCTTCTGCGCCTCGGTGCCATGGTCCCGCAAGGCTGCCAGAACGGGAGAATTATTCGCCGCCATCAGATTGGCGATGCCGCCGTCGGCGGCTGAAATTTCTTCCATGGCCAAAACGTAGGAGACGAAGTCAGCCCCCGCGCCGCCCCAATCGGGATCGATGCAGATGCCCATAAGACCGGCCTGGCCCATTTTGCGCAGCAGTTCCCTGGGCACGCCGGATTTGTCCCACTGTTTGATGTTGGGCAGGATCTCCGCCTCGGCGAAACGCCGCGCCGTATCCTGAATCATTCGCTGTTCTTCGTTCAGGAGCATGCTAATCCGTCCGGACCGCGAAAATCTCGTCGTCTCCCTCGTACCAATGATCCATGCGGTCCCAATAGAAAGCCACATAATCCTTGATCTCGGCGGTCTCGGGATACGGCGTGAGATAGCCCCAGACCGCGTTCTCCGCCTCCCGCTCGCCCACCTTCACAGTCCAATAGGCCGCATCGCCCTTAAAGGGACAGTGTGTCGAATGGTCCGTGGCGACCAGCAGGTCCTGGCGCACATCGGCGAGGGGAAAGTAATAGACCGGATCGTGCTTCGTTTCGCAGAGATATTGCGCGCGGCTGGAGTCCGCTACGGTTTCGCCATTGAAGGCAACGCGAATGCGTTTCGGGCAGGCCTCGAAATGCACATCGTAGTCCGGGTGCTTGCCGTAAAGTGAGGGGCGCTGGGTGCCATCCGTCATGCTTGATCTCCTCGCTTATCATCCTTGGGGCATCATCGCCTTGTTCACCAGGTGGTGCAATGCCATGCTAGTGTCCTGGTATTCAACGTATGAGGAAACATCACCATGGCAGGCTTGACCCGCGGCGATCTTAAAGGCAAAGCGCAAACCGTGCTCGGCGTCATCGAGCCAGGTCTGCTGGGGCAGACCTTGATGCATGAACATCTGTTATGGGATATCCGCACCCCCGCCATGCAGGCGAACCCCGACCAGGGGCCGGAGATCAGCCTGTGTAACTGCTGGCAAATGAGTTATGGCAGCCTCAAGGCGCCCAACAATTATGTCTTCTCTGACCACGAGATCGCCATCGCCGAGGTTGAACGCATGCGCGCGGCGGGTGGCGAGACCATTGTGGAACTATCAACCGGCGGCCTGGCGCCCGACCCCGACGGCCTGATGGAGATTGCCCGCGCCACCAGCGCCCATATCGTCATGGGTTGCGGACATTATGTTGACGACTACCAGGACCCGGCCAACCGGGAACGCAATATTGACGATTTCGCGGCCGAGATGGTGGCGCAGATTTACGAAGGTGCCTGGGGCAGTGAAGCCCGCGCCGGCATCATCGGTGAAATTGGTTGTCAGTCGCCCTGGACCGAGCTGGAGCGGCGGGTCATGGCCGGCGCCTTGATCGCACAACAGGAAACCGGCGCGGCACTGAACATCCATCCCGGCCGCGACCCCGACCAACCGCAGGAGGTCGCGGATTTTATCGCCGCCGAGGGTGGCGATACCTCGCGCCTGATTATCAGTCATGTTGACCGCACGGTGTTTGATGACGAGCGTCTGTTCCGTCTGGCCGATAGCGGCTGCGTCATTGAGCTGGACCTGTTCGGCCAGGAACAATCGTTCTATGGCCTTAACCTGAAGATCGACCTACCCAATGACGCCGACCGCCTGCGCTGGATCCGCCGCCTGATAGACCGCGGCCATCTGGATCAGGTAGCGATCTCCCACGACATCTGTTACCGCAGCCGCCTCAACCGTTTTGGTGGACATGGCTATAGCCATATTTTCGACAACGTCATTCCGTTGATGCGGCGGCGCGATTTTTCCGAAGCCGAGATTAACCGCATCATCGTGGAAACGCCCAGGCGCTTGTTAACTTTCGTCTAGCCGCCGGTGAAGTTCGGCTTCCGCTTGTTGGTGAAGGCAGTGACCGCCTCCTGGTGATCGGACGAGAAGTTTGATTGGGTCTCGACGCTGATGCTCAGGTCCATCATGGAATGGGCCAGTTGACGCAGGGGAATATTTGTCACCTGCTTGGTCCAGCGGATTGATTTCGAGGCGCCCGAGGCAAGACGTCGGGCCAGGCTGTAGACCTTGTCATCCAGTTCGTCGGCGCTGACCACATGGTTGATCAAACCGATGCGCTCGGCTTCCGCCGCGCTCATCAAGTCACCGGTGAAGAGATATTCCTTGGCCCGGGCAAAGCCGACCAATTGCGGCCAGATAACGGCGCCGCCATCGCCGGCGACCAGGCCGGCGTTGACATGTGGATCGCCGATCTTGGCGTGATCGGCGGCGATGATGATGTCACAGAACAGCGCGACGGTGGCGCCCAGGCCGACCGCATGGCCGTTGAGCCGGGCAATGATCGGTTTGTCGCATTCCAGCATGCGGAAAATGATGCGCTTGGCCTCGGGCACGATCTCGTCCCACTGCGCGGGATCATCGATTTTCTTTTGCATGGCGACAACATTGCCGCCGGCGGAAAAGGCCCGCCCGGCCCCGGTCAGGACAACAACATCAACCTCCGGGTCATCATGAATATCGCTCCAGATACGTGACATGGCATTGTGCAAGCCTGGCGTGAAGGCGTTCATGGCATCCGGCACATTGAGCGTAACGGTCATGACGCCATTGTCTTTTTCAATCAACAGGTCCTCGTAAACACTGTAATCGATCATTGTCTTAGTTTCCTCCTTACGTATTTTTTTGTTCGTTCCTGCCCGGAGCTGCCCTAGAGCTTCCGCAACACTGCTTCCAAATCATCGATACCAATTGGTTTCAGCAGCGTCTCTGTCGCGAACCGGGCTGATGCGTCGGCCAGGCGCTGGGCGACGTTGGCATAATTGGGGGCGAAACCGGTTGCCAGAATGAGCTGGCCGGTAAAGCCCTGCTCGATAAGCCATTGGGTCAATTCCACGCCTTCAATATCCGGCATCACAATGTCCATGACGATGGTGGCGGGCTGGAACAAGGTATAGATGGTCTTGAATTCCTCGCCCGAGGCAGCCATTTCAACGGTAAAGTCGAGCTCCTGCGCGACATTGCGGACAAAACGGCAAAATGCCGGTTCATCGTCGACCACCAGCAAGCGTTTGCTCGGAATGTCTTCAACCATTAAGCAATACCCGTTCAACCGCCAAGGCCAGTTCATTGATGCCGTACGGCTTTGATATGAAGTCTAAGCCAGTTTCATCCATTCTGTCAGTCTCAATTGTTCCCTGCGCATAACCCGAACACATCAAAATCATCGCATCGGTATATTTCACCTGCGCCAAATCCACCAATTCCAACCCTCCAATCGAGCCAGGCAGGACCAGGTCGGTAAACAACAGATCCAGGTCTGCCTGACTTTCCAGAATTGCCGCTGCGGCCTCGCCATCGCCGGCCTCTAGTACGGTAAAACCAAGGTCCTCCAATACTTCGATCGCGACATGCCGCAAATCGGCATCATCCTCAACAACGAGTACGGTTCGCCCCCGGCCGATTTGAGCATCCTGCGCCGGCGTCGTATGTGCGGGAAGCTCCTCCGCATCAGCCGGCGGCGTACCCAGTGGCGCAGCAAGGGGAAGATACAGCCGCACAATGGTACCAACACCAAGCTGACTTTCCATGCGTACATAACCGCCGGATTGCTTGACGAAACCATGCACCATGCTCAGGCCAAGCCCACTGCCTACACCAAATGGCTTGGTGGTGAAAAATGGATCGAACGCTTGCTGCAGATCGGCTTCCGACATGCCGGAACCTGAATCACTAACCGAGATAACCCGATATGTTCCTGCTTCGATCGGCGATTCAAGCTGCCCTTCCGCGCCGTCGATAACTTCAACCGAGGTCTTCAGATATAATCGGCCGCCGCTAGTCATTGAGTCGCGCGCATTCAACACCAGATTCAGAATGGCATTTTCCAGTTGCTGGGGATCGATCAAAACGGAGCCGGTGTCCGAATCCAGCACAACTTCCAGGGCAATGTTTTCACTAATCGTACGGCGTAGCAGATCTTCCATGCCGCCAATGATGCCGGCGATATCGCTGGGACGCGGCTGCAACGGCTGCCGGCTGGCAAATGCCAATAGACGATGGGTCAATGCGGCGGCCCTCTCGACCGCGTCCAAGGCCTCGCCAAGGTAGTCCGTACTCTGGTCGTTCATCGGCACACGGCGTTGCAGCAATTCCAAATTGCCTTTCATGATGCCCAGAAGATTATTGAAATCATGCGCGATGCCGCCGGTCAAATGCCCAATGGCCTCCATTTTCTGCGCTTGCAAAAGCTGACTCTCCAGCTTCTTGATTTCGGTAATATCAATCACCGTCGCCTGAATGGCGGCCTCGCCCTGCCATTGGATCGTACGCCCGGAGGTCATGAACCATATTTGCTCGCCATCCTTGCGGATACCTCTGAACTCGGCGAGTTTTGAAATCTCTTCGCCAGCTGACCTTTGCGTGGCGCGGCTTTCCACTCTTCGCGCATCATCAGCATCGGCAAAAGATCCGATTGAGCCGGCTTGCAGAAAATCCTCCGGATTGTCGTAGCCAAACATCTCGGCAATTGCATCGTTGGCATATAGCGGTACGAGATCACGGTGCACGACAATGCCTTGCAGGGATCCTTCGACAAGATCTTGGTACCGGGTCTCGCTTTCGTGTAAGGCATCCAGTGCCGCTTCGGCGTCTGTAATATCGTGGCCGATGGTGAAGGTAGAACCATCGTCCAGGCGATGCCGATACATAAGAAATGTGGCACCGTTCTGAAGATGCATTTTGTGAGGGCCCCTGGACTCGCGATGGGAAGCCAGGCGTTCTTCCAACCAAGCCTCTTCCCGGCCGATCGCATCCAACACCAGACCCTCATCGACAATATTTTGGATTACCTCCGCGTATGGCGTTCCGATACTGGATTTAATATCGTCGTCGCCCATTTCCGGGAACAATGATCGATTGGCGTAGATGATCCGGTCATCGGGGCCGAAGATCGTGACAACATCAGGAATGTTTTCGAGAACCTTGGATAATCTTTCGAGGTCACTTTCGGTCTTACGAATTTCCGTGATGTCCTGAGCGATCGAAATCACGCCAATCAATTGGCCATCGTCATCATGTACGGGGATAGAGTTGCTGAGGAATTCATGCTCTGGCTGTAGCTTTGAATGATACGTGTAGTTGCGGATTGGCTGACCGGAGGCAATGACGCGATATGCCTGTTCTTCGGTGATGGCTTTTCTTTCCGAACCAAGCACTTCCAGCAAGGTCTTGCCGATGAAGTCTTCCGGCTTCGAGCCAAGTCTGTCCGCAGCGTAACTGTTCATGAAAACGATTTTTCCGTCGCTGCCTCGATACGAGATGCCGGCCGGCATATTCTCAAGGATCGTATGCAGCAAGTTGGTTGTCGCCCGCAGCTCATCCTCGCGCTGCTTGCTTTCGGTGATATCCCGGCTGATACCACGATAACCACAGAAACGCCCCTGGCCGTCGAATACCGGCGTGCCGCTGGACTGGGTCCACCAGTCGCGGCCACCCTGCACCTTGCGCCAGGAAACAACGTCCCAAAATGGCTGTTGATTTGCCATTGCCTGGTCCACTTCCGCGAATGCTTCTTGGCTTTCGTAGATGCGGCCCAATTCGACCGAAGTTTTGCCAATGACCGCGTCAGCGGCATCGCCGGTAAGCTGATAATATTTGTCCGACAAATAGGTATATTTCTGATTTTCATCCATCTCCCAGAGCCAATCGGTCGTCTGCTCCAGGAATGTTTGCATCCAGGTTTCCTGTTGCCCCCGTCCGGCTGCCGGGTGTGAACGGTCGGTGATATCCTCGATAACGGCACTGACGCCGGCAATGCTCCCGTCCGCCGCCCGGACCGGCGCATAATTATGCTTGTAGGTGGTTTTAGCGTTTGGATAGTGCGTGGAATTTTCGAGCGTGAACCGTCTATCCAGCACCGGTTCACCCGTCGCGATGACTTGGCGGAGCGCGCCTTCAACACCCGGCGCGATTTCAGGCCAGACATCGGCGGCCGTCTTGCCCATATGATCCGCCACTGACAGTCCGCTTACCCCCGCCAGCCAGTCATTGACATCAAGGAACCGCAGATCAACGCCGAAACAGCACAGGCCAATGGCCGCATTCTTGTAAAAGCCCCGAGGATCCGGATCGCTTCGCTCCGCCATTGACGATAGCCCCGCTTACATCAATCGAACCATTGGCTCCGCGCCTTACTCACCAATCGCGGCAATGGTTTGGGCGATCAGAGAATCCAAGGCCGCGCCGTCCAGCCATCGAGCCACCAGCACCAGATCATGGGCCGGTTCGACCAGGATCGTGTTACCGCCGGCGCCGACAGCCGCCGCCGCCCCGGCGGAGGCGCTGGGATAACGGGCCCGGTCCGTGTTCAGCCACCACATGTAGCCGTACTCGGGATTGATGGCGCAGGGCGTCAGCATCGCCTCGATCCAGGCTTCCGGTAGCAGCTGCCGGCCGTCCCAGGCGCCCCTTTGCAAAATCAATTGCCCCAACTTGGCTTGATCCAAAGCGCCGATCCACAGGCC
>CAYWYB010000256.1:0-7864 GCA_964462145.1 uncultured Rhodospirillaceae bacterium | reverse complement strand
GTTTTGCCCCCGCGACGGGCGAGGCGACGGTTTGCGGGGTTTATCTGGAAATCGATGACGCCACGGGTCTGACGACATATCTGGCGCCATTGCGCCAGGGTGGCCGCTTGGGTTCCGCCTGGCCGCTGCCAGGCGCAAACGAATAGCTGGCAGGTCTTAGGCTTCGCCGGTCTGCGCCGCCAGATCCTTGGTCAAATCGGTGCAGCGTTCGGCGACATATTGCAAGCGCCGCGCGGCGGTGGATTCGTCCGTCGGCGCCTCGACGATGGACAAGGCCACATCAAGGGCAAAGATACCGGCCTGGGTCGTGGCGGCGGCCTGTTCCTGCCGATTGCCGCCCACGGGCAGCGCCAGACGGTCTAGTGATTCGGAATTTGACACGATTAAATTCCCTCCCTTTGGATCTTCCAAATGACGTCAGTACAATCTGCGCCCACACTGTTAACAAAGCCTTACCAAGGGCGGCATTAATACGGGCGCAAGGGCGGCGGCGGAACGGTATTTTTCCTTCGCCCTAATGTTGCCATATTGGCCGTTTATGGGTATGTGCTGCGCGCGACCACAATATCTGGTAAATTTTTTAGTGATTCGTGCGCCCCGTGGGGAGCTGCGTCTTTCGGATGCGGCAAGCAGTGGTTTTGGCGCGGGCGGCACGTAAGATTAGGGTGATTTGACGATCATGGCAGGCCATTCACAATTTAAGAATATCATGCACCGCAAAGGCGCCCAGGACGCCAAGCGGTCGAAAGTTTTCACCAAGCTGATCCGCGAGATCACGGTGGCCGCGCGCAGCGGCATGCCGGATCCGGAAATGAATCCGCGGCTGCGCGCCGCCGTCCAGGCTGCGCGCGCCGCCAATATGCCCAAGGATAATGTGGCCCGTGCCGTTAAGCGCGCCACGCAGGCGGGAGAAGGCGATAACTATGAAGAGATCCGTTATGAAGGCTATGGACCCGGCGGGGTCTGCCTGATTGTCGAGGCATTGACGGACAACCGCAACCGCACCGCCTCGGAAGTCCGCGCAGCGTTTACCAAATTCGGCGGCAATCTTGGCGAAACGGGCAGCGTTGCCTATCAGTTCGACCGGGTCGGCAGCATTGAATACCCGGCCGACGTCGCGGATTCCGACGCCATGTTCGAGGCAGCGGTAGAGGCCGGCGCCGACGATGTGGAAAGCCACGAGGACGGCCACGAAATAATCTGCGCCGCCAATGATCTGCATGATGTCGCCAAGGCCCTGGAAGACCAATTCGGCGAGCCCAAGGCGGCACGCCTGAACTGGCGTCCGCAAAACACCGTGCCCATGGACGAGCAAGGCGCCTCGACCTTGTTCAAGTTGTTGGAGGCACTGGATGACAGCGACGATGTACAACAGGTCTCGGCCAATTTTGATGTTTCCGACGAGATCATGCAAAAGCTGAATGGCTAGCGGGAAGGTAGCCTCGCGATGCGCCTGATTGGAATTGACCCCGGCCTACAGCGCACCGGCTGGGGTGTGCTCGCGGTCGAGGGCAGCCGCCTGAGCCATGTCAGCCATGGCGTCTTGCTGTCCGACCGCAAACTGCCCCTGGCCGAGCGTCTGCGCCAGTTGTATCAGGCCCTGGGCGATGTACTGAACCAGTGGCAGCCGGTCGAAGCGGCGGTCGAGGAGACTTTCGTCAACAAGAACCCCACATCGGCCCTGAAGCTGGGCCAGGCCCGCGGCGTATTGCTGCTGGCGCCAGCCATGGCCGGTATACCGGTCTCGGAATACACCCCGAATTTGATTAAGAAATCCGTGGTTGGCAGCGGCCATGCGCAAAAAGCCCAGGTCGCCATGATGGTCACGACCCTGCTGCCGTCGGCCGGCAAAGTGACGGATGACGCCGCCGACGCGCTGGCGGTGGCGATCTGTCATGCCCATCTGCGGCGCAATCAGCAGATCATGGCGCAGGTGGCGAGGAACGAGGACAAGGCGCGGCCCAATGGACGCCAGGGGGTGGGCACATGATCGCCAAGCTATCGGGCCGTCTTGACGAGTGCGGCGAGAACAGTTGCATCATCGATGTGAGCGGCGTCGGCTATCTGGTGTTTTGTTCCGGCCGCACGTTGTCCAATCTGGGCGATACGTCAGGTGGAATTGGCGGCGCTGTTTCATTGTTGATCGAAACCCATGTGCGCGAGGATCACATTCATCTTTATGGCTTTGCCGAGGCAGCCGAGCGGGACTGGTTCACATTGCTGTTAAGCGTGCAAGGCGTCGGCGCCAAGGTCGCCCTGGGCATCCTGTCTACATTGGCGCCGGGCGAGTTGAGCCAGGCGGTCCTGGCCCAGGATAAGGCCATGATTACCCGGGCTCCCGGCGTTGGACCGAAAGTCGGCAACCGCATTGTCACCGAATTGAAGGACAAGGTCGGCAATCTGGCCCTGGGTCCTGGCGCCGTGGCCAATGATGCGGCGGCGAACAGCGTGGCGCAGGGCCCTGCGGCGGATGCCGTTTCCGCCCTGGTCAATCTGGGCTATCGCCCGGCCGAGGCGCATCGTGCGGTGCAGACCGCCGCCTCCTCGCTAGGCGAGGCCGCCGAACTGCAAGCCCTGATCCGCGACAGCCTGAGGCAATTGGCATCATGAACGAGACCACGCAGGAACGCCTGGTCACCGCGCAGGCGGCGGGGGAAGACGGCGCCGATGTGGGCCTGCGGCCCCAGGGCCTGGCCGAATTTGTCGGCCAGCGGGCGGAAAAGGAAAACCTGCGCATCTATATCGAGGCCGCCCGCCAGCGCGGCGAGGCCTTGGACCATGTACTGTTCCACGGCCCGCCCGGATTAGGCAAGACCACCCTGGCGCAGATCGTGGCGCGGGAGTTGGGCGTATCCTTCCGCGCCACCTCCGGCCCGGTCATTGCCAAGGCCGGCGATCTGGCCGCCATCCTGACCCATCTGGAAGAACGGGATGTATTGTTTATCGATGAAATTCATCGCCTGAGCCCGGTGGTCGAGGAAGTGCTGTATCCGGCCATGGAGGACTTCCAGCTGGATCTGGTAATCGGCGAAGGGCCGGCGGCGCGCACCGTGCGCATCGATCTGCCGCCCTTTACCCTGGTCGGCGCGACCACCCGGTCGGGCCTGATCACGACGCCACTGCGGGAACGTTTCGGCATTCCCATTCGCCTGCGTTTTTATGAAGTGGCGGAGCTGGAGCAGATTGTCACCCGCGCCGCCGGCCTGCTGGATCTGGACCTGACCGAGGACGGCGCCTTGGAAATCGCCAAACGTTCTCGCGGCACGCCGCGAGTGGCGGTGCGGCTGCTGCGCCGGGTTCGGGATTTCGCCACCGTCGCCGGCGCCGAACAGATTGACGCCATCAAGGCGGACGCAGCCCTGAACCGCCTGGAAGTGGACCAGCGCGGCCTGGACGCCATGGACCGCCGCTATCTCAATTGCATCGCCCGGGATTTCGAGGGCGGCCCCGTCGGGGTGGAAACCATCGCCGCGTCCCTGTCAGAACAGCGCGATGCCATCGAGGATATTATCGAGCCATACCTGATCCAACAGGCTCTGTTGCAACGCACCCCGCGGGGCCGCGTGCTGACCCGGCAAGGTTATGAGCATCTGGGACTTGCCGCCCCGAAAGCAAAGCAGGCGCAGATCGAATTGTTGCCGCTTGCGGACGGCGAAGAAGAGGCGGAGAGCGGCGATGTCTGAGATCCAGATCTCCCAGCCGCACAGCTTCATGCTCCGGATCTATTGGGAAGATACCGATGCCGCCGGCATTGTGTACTACGCCAATTATCTGCGCTTTCTCGAACGCGCCCGCAGCGATCTGGTGCGCCGGGCCGGAATTGATCAGGCGGCATTACTGGACAGCGAGGGCGTGGTCTTTCCGGTGCGCCGCTGCGAGATCGACTATCTGGTGCCGGCCCGGCTGGATGACGAGATCGTGGTAAGAACCTCGATCCGAAAACTGGGCGGTGCAAGCATGGATATGAATCAGGATATCCACCGCGGCGCCGAAACCCTTGTTAAGGCCAAGGTGCGCCTGGCTTGCATCGGCGCCGGCGGCCGGCCACGGCGCATGCCGGCGGATGTGCGCGCCGCGCTGTCGCAAATCGAACGACCCGACACTAAATCCGACTTAGGAATTGATTGAATGGATAACCAAGCCGTTGATGCCATCGCACTCGCGGGTTCCGTCGCCGCTGCCGATTTCTCCCTCTGGGGCCTGTTCCTCAAGGCGGACTGGCTGGTCAAGGCGGTCATGTTGGTGCTGGTGGGCGCATCGTTCTGGTGCTGGGCCATAATATTCGAGAAAGGCCTTCGCTTTCGCCGCCTGCGCGCCCAGGCCGATGCCTTCGAGGATTCGTTCTGGTCGGGCGGCAGCCTGGAGGAGCTTTTCGACAAGATCGGCACCCGGCCCGACCACCCCATGGAGCTGCTGTTCGTCTCCGCCATGCGGGAATGGCGGCGCTCCACCTCCAAGGGTTTGTCCGGCGAAGACTTTCTGCGCGCCGGCATCAAGGACCGCATCGCGCAGGTCATGCATATTACCCTGACCCGCGAGATCGAAAGGCTGGAACGTTACATGGGCTTCCTGGCCACGGTCGGGTCGACCGCGCCCTTTATTGGCCTGTTCGGTACCGTCTGGGGCATCATGAATTCGTTCCAGGCCATCGCGCTGACCAAGAACACCAACCTGGCCGTGGTCGCGCCCGGCATCGCCGAGGCCCTGTTCGCCACCGCTCTGGGTTTGATTGCGGCGATCCCGGCCGTCGTCGCCTACAACAAATTTTCCACCGACCTGGGCCGCTACAGCATTCGCCTGGAAGGTTTCGTCGGCGAATTCTCGGCCATTCTGTCCCGGCAACTGGATGAAAGGCAGGAGTGATGGCGGGCTCCGTACAGCAATCATCGCGTCTGGGCCGCCGGCCCGGCCGTTATGCCACCATGTCCGAAATCAACGTAACGCCCTTTGTTGACGTGATGCTGGTTTTGCTGGTGGTCTTCATGATCACCGCGCCTCTGCTGACCGTGGGCGTGCCCATTGACCTGCCCAAGTCCTCCGCCTCCAATCTGCAAGGCAACGAGGAACCCTTGACGGTCTCGATCAGCGACAAGGGGGAAATCTTCTTGCAGGAGACCCTGGTGGGTAGCGACGAATTGGTGGCCCGATTGCTGGCCATCGCGGAGAACACGACCTCGCGGCGGATATTCGTGCGCGGCGACCGCTCGGTGGACTACGGCGCGGTGATGGCGGTCATGAGCCGCCTGAACGCCGCCGGCTTCAACAAAGTGGCTCTGGTGACCGAAGCGCCCCAAAGCCCGGTGCAGAAGTAGCGGTGCCTGGCCTTGCGCAACGGAATAGCCATATCGACTCTGCTGCATATTGGTGTGGTGGCGGCGGCGGTCTATGGCTTGCCCGATCTGCTGGACCCGCCGGTGGTCATGGAGCAACCGGTCATCGTCGAACTGGTAACCATTGCCGAGCGCACGGTGAGCCAGAAACCGCTGGAGCCACAGCCGAAAAAGTCACCGCCACCGGCCCCGAAATTGAAACCCGTCGCGGCGCCAGAGCCAGAGCCCGAAGCGAAGCCGAAGCCAGCACCACCCGTAGCCAAGGCACCGCCGCCGCCACCACCACCGCCGGAGCCCGCCAAGGTGGAAGCACCGCCGCCGCCCAAACCGGAGCCGGCGCCAAAAGCGAAGCCGGTCGAGGTCGTAACGCCGAAGCCAAAGCCGCCCGAGAAGCCCAAGCCCAAGGCGCGGCCGAAGAAAATCGCCATGGCGGAGCCGCCCAAGGCATTTCGCAGCCTGCCCCGGCCCAAGCAGAAACCAAAACGCCAGCGTCCGAAATTCAGCGCCGACAGGATCGCGGCTTTGCTGGACAAGGACGAAAAGAAGCACCGGGCGGCGCAGCCGACCAAGGCCACGAAAAAGCGGACGGCGGCCAAGCCGCCGCCGACCAGCCGGCCCAGCCCGGCCCGGGTCCGGACGCAGCCCATGACCATGAGCGAGATCGACGCCATCCGCTATCAGATCCAGCAATGCTGGACTATTCCCGCCGGCGCGCGGGATGCGCGCAATCTGGTAGTGCGCATCAAGGTGTTCCTGAACACGGATGGCTCGCTGGCGAAAGCGCCGGAGATTGTCAGCGGCAAGCAAAGCGGCGATCCATTTTATCGCACGGCGGCGGAAAGCGCGCGGCGCGCGGTGCAAAAATGCGCGCCGCTGAAGAATTTGCCGGCGGACAAATATTCCCGCTGGCGCGAATTGACATTAACCTTCAATCCAAGGGACATGCTGGGCGGCTAAGGCCCCATAGAGCAAGGTTGAGACCAGAATTGAAACCGGGATTGAGACCGAGAGCAAGATCGAGACTAAGGAAGCAATAGGCTATGTGGATCCTCCAAAAAGAAACGAAGCTGCTTTTCACCTTCTGCTTGTTGTTGGCGCTGCCTTGTCTGGTAGGACTGCCGCGCCCCGCCTGGGCGGCGCTGGAGATAGATATCACCAAGGGCAATGTGGACCCATTACCGGTCGCCATTCCCGCTTTCCACGGCACCGGCGCGGCGGCGACGGATCAGGGTCAGCGCATGGCCCAGGTCATCACCGCCAATTTGGAACGCTCGGGACTTTTCCGGCCGCTGGACCCGAAGTCATTTATTCAGAGTCCCGAATCATTGCAGGCCCGGCCGCGTTTTGCCGATTGGCGGATTCTGAACGCCCAGGCCCTGGTCTCAGGGAAAGTCGGCGTGGAAAGCGATGGCCGCATGCGGGTGGAGTTCCGCCTTTGGGACGTCCTGGCGGGCGAACAGATGACCGGCCTGGTCTATTTCAGTACGCCGGGCAATTGGCGGCGCATCGCCCATGTCATTTCGGATGCCATCTATAAACGCCTGACCGGCGAGGCGGGCTATTTCGACACCCGCGTGGTCTATGTGGCGGAAAGCGGACCCCGGGATAAACGTATGAAGCGCCTGGCGATCATGGATCAGGACGGCGATGGCCACCGCTTCCTTACCGACGGCAGCTATCTGGTTCTGACCCCGCGCTTCTCTCCCTCGCGGCAGGAAATCACCTATCTGTCCTATTACCGCAATACGCCGCGGGTCTATCTCTACAACATCGATACCGGCCGGCAGGAGATTCTGGGCGAATTTCCCGGCATGACTTATGCGCCACGATTCTCCCCGGACGGTAATCAGGTGATCATGAGCATGGCGCGGGACGGCAAATCGAACATCTATGCCATGGACCTGCGCACCCGCGCGATCAGTCAATTGACCAAAGGCCCAGCCATCGATACTTCGCCCTGCTATGCACCCGACGGCGGCCAGGTGGTTTTCAATTCGGACCGCGGCGGCAGCCAACAGCTTTACGTCATGAGCGCCGATGGCAAGGACGTCAAACGGATCTCTTTTGGCGAGGGCCGCTACGCCACGCCGGTCTGGTCGCCCCGGGGCGACCTGATTGCCTTCACCAAGATGCGTAAAGGCCGATTCTATATTGGCGTGATGCGGCCCGACGGTAGCGGTGAGCGCCTGCTTTCCGAGAGTTTTCTCGATGAAGGCCCAACTTGGGCGCCAAATGGCCGCGTATTGATGTATTTTCGCCAAAAACCGGCGGACAAAAAAGGCAAGGGCGGGCGCACGCGGCTGTGGTCGGTTGACCTGACCGGCTATAATGAACGCGAGATGGTTACCCCGATTGATGCCTCGGACCCAGCCTGGTCACCACTAAGCCCCTTGAATCATTAATAGATCATGGTTAATGTCAAGGCAGAGTCCGGGCCGTGGCCGGTCGATGGCGAGTAGCAGTGAAAATACTTATTGCCCGTTCAGGCAATAAAAGTAGGTTGATTTGTGCCGTGGTTTATTTTTGTCATTAGG
>CAYWYB010000255.1:0-7916 GCA_964462145.1 uncultured Rhodospirillaceae bacterium | reverse complement strand
AATCGGGCCAGCTTGGAAATACCAACCACCCGGTGATTGGGCAGATAGGCGATATGGGCCTTGCCGATGATCGGCGCCATGTGAGGTTCGCAATGACTTTCAAAGCGGATATCGCGCAGCAAGACCATTTCGTCATAACCGTCGACTTCTTCGAAGGTGCGTTGCAGAATTTCCACTGGGTCGTCGTGGTAGCCGGCGAAATATTCTTCATAGGCGCGGACCACGCGCTCCGGCGTTCCGGCCAAACCTTCGCGCTCGGGATCATCGCCGGTCCAGCGGATCAGGGTACGGATGGCCGCCTCGGCCTCGGCCCGGCTGGGCCGCCGCTCCTGCGCCGCCCGGCGCTCCGCCGCCAGGGTTTCCGCCAGTTCCAATTCCGAATTCAGATCTTGCTGCTTGTTCATGGTCCCACCTTTTTCGTCCCCTGGCGTCAATTTAGGCATCGGGCGGGAAAGGGCAAGAACAATGAGGCAAGGTTTATGCTAGGCCGCCCGCCGTGGTGATGAAATTCACCACCTCCTCCAGGCCCTCGTGGGTTTTTAGATTGGTGAAAACAAACGGGCGGTCGCCGCGCATGCGCTCGGTATCCCCGCGCATTACATCCAGGCTGGCGCCGACCAGGGGGGCGAGGTCGATCTTGTTGATCACCAGCAGGTCCGAACGGGTGATGCCGGGGCCGCCCTTGCGCGGGATCTTCTCGCCTGCCGCTACATCAATGACATAGATCGTGATATCCGCCAGTTCCGGCGAAAACGTCGCGGCCAGATTGTCGCCGCCGGACTCGATCAGGCAGATCTCGGCATTGGGGAAAGCGGTGCTCATCTCGGCCACGGCGGCCAGATTGATCGAGGCATCCTCGCGGATCGCCGTATGGGGGCAGCCGCCGGTCTCTACACCCATGATACGTTCGGCGGGCAGGGCGCCGGTCCGGGTCAGGATCTGCTGATCCTCCTTGGTATAGATATCGTTGGTGATCACCACCATGTCATGGGCGCCGCTCATGCGCCGGCACAATGCCTCCAATAGGGCGGTCTTGCCGGAGCCAACGGGGCCGCCGACGCCGACGCGCAATGGTCCGTGATCGGGTGATAGGTCTGTCAATTGCGTGCTCATGATCGGAACAACCTCGTATATTGGCTTTCGTGTTGCATGCTGGCCCAATCCACCATCGCGGCGGCGGAACCAAGATCGTCGATGGTAAGTGACGTTGCCGTCATTGCCGTGGCGATGACCGCGTTTTCCAATTCGGCCTGGGCCAATTGGCCATCGGTCTGTCCCAGAGGTATCAGACGTACGGCGGCATTGATCAGATTGGCCAGCCAGGCCTGCAGATAGAGATGCAGGGCGGCATTGCTGTTGATGCCATGGGCGCTGCAGGCCATGGCGGTGGCGATGGCCAGGGTGGGCGCGATCTCGGCATCGCGCAGCAGATCGAGGCGGGATTGCAGGCCGTCATCGGGCCAGGCGCGCAAAACGGTGAGCAGAAAATACTCGCCCTGCGACAGGCTTTCCCGGGCCAGCTCCGAGGTGGCAAGCGATGCCGCTGCCAGTTCCGCCAGTTCCAGAAATTTAGCCTCGTCCGCCGTCGCCGCCAGGTTAAAGAAAATTGCCTCACTGCGCCCGGTGCCATGGCGCAGATCGGCTTCAAGCCAATCGATCAGTGTCGCCCGGTCATGCACCAGCTTCGCTTCCACGGCATATTCCAGGCCATGGGAGTAACTGAACGCGCCGATGGGAAAGGCCGGTGACAGCCAGCTTTGCAGGCGCAATAGATGCCGGGGATCAGTGGTCATGACTGTGGCCGGCAGAGTGCCCGTGTGAATGACCGTCAGATTGATCTTCATAGGCGCCGCCCTCGGGCTGAAATGGCGCGGTAATCTCGTCTACCTGGGCGCCCATGCCGCGCACCATGGACTCGATTACATGATCGGGCCGGATGCGCAGACGTTCCTCGGTGACGTCCGTGGGCAGGTGACGGTTGCCCAGATGCCAGGCCATGCGCAACAGAGCCAAGGGCGTGGCGCAACGGATTTCCAACAAAGCCTCCGGCGCCGCGCGGACGGCCAGCCAACGGCCATCGCTAACCCGCAGGCCATCGCCATCGGCCATGGCCTTGGCCTTGGGCAGGTCCAGCAGGATTTCCTCGCCGCCGTCCGTTTGCAGGCGGATGCGTCTGCGGTGGCGCTCGTCAAAGGCCAAGGTGACGCCGTCCTCGGCCAGTTCGGATGGCCAGTGCGCTGCATTGAAATGAGCGATCGCGCGTTCCATTTTTTTTGCTCCTCAATACAGAAAATAGCGCTGCGCCATGGCCAGTACTTCCGCCGGTTCACAGGTCAGCAGTACGCCATCGGCGCGGACTTCGTAGGTCTCCGGGTCCACATCAATCTTGGGCATATGATCGTTCAGCACCATTGCCCCCTTGCCGATGTCGCCGCGGGTATTGCCCACGGGCAGGACCTGTTTGGCTAGGCCGTAGGTTTTGCCGATGCCGGAAACAACACCAGCTTGACTGACAAAGGTTACGGCGGAGGCCGCCTGCGCCCCGCCGAACGCGGCGAACATGGGCCGGGTGTATTGCGGTTGCGGTGTCGGGATGGAGGCGTTCGGATCGCCCATCTGGGCCGCCGCGATTGATCCCATTTTCAAAACCAGGTCCGGTTTGACGCCGAAGAACGCCGGGGACCAGACGCATAAGTCGGCCAGCTTGCCGACCTCGACCGAGCCCACATGCTGGGAAATGCCCTGGGCGATGGCCGGATTGATGGTGTACTTGGCGACATAGCGCCGGGCCCGCAGATTGTCGTTATTGCCGCTCTCGCCGTCCAGGGCGCCGAATTGCTTTTTCATTTTGTCGGCGGTCTGCCAGGTCCGGATGATGACCTCGCCGACCCGGCCCATGGCCTGGCTGTCCGAGGCAATGATCGAAAATGCGCCCAGGTCGTGCAGGATATCCTCCGCTGCGATGGTCTCCTTGCGGATACGGCTTTCGGCGAAGGCGACATCCTCGGCGATGTTGGGGTCGAGATGATGGCAGACCATCAACATATCCAGATGTTCATCCACGGTGTTGCGGGTATAGGGCCGGGTTGGGTTGGTGGACGAGGGAATGACGTTGGCCTCGCCACAGACCTTGATGATGTCGGGGGCATGGCCGCCGCCCGCGCCCTCGGTGTGGAAGGCATGGATGGTCCGCCCCTTGAAGGCCTTGTTGGTGTTTTCCACGAAACCGGATTCATTCAGAGTATCCGTGTGGATCATCACCTGCACGTCCATCTCGTCGGCGACAGATAGGCAGCAATCGATGGCGGCGGGCGTGGTGCCCCAATCCTCGTGCAATTTCAGGCCGCAGGCGCCGGCCTCGATCTGTTCCTCCAACGCACCGGGCAAAGAGGCATTGCCTTTGCCAAAGAAACCCAAATTCATGGGAAAGCCGTCGGCGGCCTGCAACATGCGTTGGATATGCCAAGGCCCCGGTGTGCAGGTGGTGGCGTTGGTGCCCGTGGCAGGGCCGGTGCCGCCGCCCATCATGGTGGTGATGCCGGAAAACAGCGCTTCCTCGATCTGTTGCGGGCAGATGAAATGAATATGCACATCCAGGCCGCCGGCGGTGATGATCTTGCCTTCGCCGGCGATGGCTTCGGTCGAGACCCCGATGATGATGTCGACATCGGGCTGTACATCCGGGTTGCCGGCCTTGCCGATCCCGGTGATGCGCCCGTCCGTTATGCCGATGTCGGCCTTGACTACGCCCCAGTGATCCAGGATCAGGGCATTGGTGATGACAGTATCGACCGCGCCTTCGCTTCGGCCAAGCTGGCTTTGCCCCATGCCGTCGCGGATCACCTTGCCGCCGCCGAATTTGACCTCCTCGCCATAGGTGGTGTGGTCCTTTTCCACCTCGATAAACAGATCCGTATCGGCCAGACGTACCTTGTCGCCCACCGTTGGGCCGTACATATGGGCATAGTCGCCCCGGTTCATTGTTGCTGGCATGGCCTAACCCTCCCCATCCAGGGCGCCGGCGACGGCGCCGTTGAAGCCGTGTACCCGGCGCAGACCGCGATAGGGCACCAGGGGCACCTCGCGGCGCTGTCCCGGTTCAAAGCGGATGGCGGTGCCGGCGGGAATATCCAGGCGCCGGCCGCGGGCAGCTTCGCGGTCGAAGTCCAGGGCCGCGTTGGTTTCGTAAAAATGATAGTGGCTGCCGACTTGTATGGGCCGATCGCCGGTATTGGCGATGGTCAGGGTGATGACGTCCTGGCCCATGTTCAGGGTGATGGCGCCGTTCTGGGCAATAATTTCGCCTGGGATCATGATGCTGCTCCATAACGGATGGGTTGATGCACGGTGACCAGCTTGGTGCCGTCGGGGAAGGTGGCTTCGACCTGCACGTCGGGCAGCATTTCGGCGATGCCCTCCATGACCTGATCGCGGTTGATGACATTGGCGCCCGCCGCCATTAGGTCAGCCACCGTGCGGCCGTCGCGCGCGCCTTCAACAACGAAATCGGTGATCAGGGCTACCGCTTCGGGGTAGTTCAGCAGGACGCCGCGCTCCAGGCGGTTGCGTGCCACCATCGCCGCCGTGGCGACCATCAGCTTGTCTTTTTCCCGTGGGCTCAGATACATGGGCGGTCTCCTCCGATATTCATTTCAACAGGCCCAAACGCGGGGCAATGGGCAGTCATGGCCATGGATGACGTCGCGGAATGGCGATAGAAATGCCTCCAGATCCCGGCGCAGGACCAGGCCATCCGGGGCCAGAAAGCGGCAGATCAACAGACCGGGCCGTTCGCTGACCCCGGCCCGTCCTTGACTGTCCCGCAACAGCTCTCTCGCTGTTTCCAGCTGTTCGCCCGCGTCGGGGGCAACATAGATCAATGTGGCCATGGCGCGGGCGCCGTCCAGCAATGATGGACGTTTGCGCAAGGCCTCGATATCGCCCTGTAGGCGGAAATCATCGGCCCAGACCAAACGGTCCGCCAGGCGCAGGCGCCAACTGTCATGGACCGCTGCCCGGTTAAGCTGTTCGCCGCTGGCCAGACGGCCCAGCAGCAGGGAGTCCATGGCCAGCAGGCGGCTGCCGGCGTCGATCTCGATATGGGTCTGTCGGGCCAGGGCGGCGCCGTTGAACAGGATCGTCTCCTGGGGCAGCCATTCCAGCAGGGCGCCGCCGCTGATTTGCAACCAGCTTCGTACCCGGCTGTCTTCGCCGCGCGAGCGATAAACCTTTTCCGCCGCCTGGGTGGTTGCGGTGACCCGTGCACCGTCGTTGGCTGCTATTTCATAGTCCAGGCGGTCGCCGTCGGTAATGCCGCCGGCGGTATTCAACAAGACTGCCTCGACCCTGCCGCCGGGCCGGCGCGGCAGCAAAATGCGGCATGGATTGGCCTGGTAAAGGTCGCATAGCCGTGACTCCGGCCCGGAGAAGCCGACCCGCGCCGCGCCGCGCAGACGCTGCAGGCGCCTTGGTGGGGCGGGCGTTTCAGACCGTGAGGTAGCGGCGAACATCTGTTTCCACCATTTCCGACCTTTGGCCGGACAGTACAACCTCGCCCCGCTCCATGACAATGTAGCTGTCGGCAAGGTCGCGGGCGAATTCGAAATACTGCTCCACCAGGACAATGGCCATATCGCCCCGGTCCCGCAGCAGGGCGATGATGCGCTGAATGTCCTTGATAATGGAAGGTTGGATGCCTTCCGTGGGCTCGTCCAGCACCAACAGGCGCGGCTGCATGGCCAGAGCGCGGGCGATGGCCAGCTGCTGTTGCTGACCCCCCGATAGATCGCCGCCTTGACGCTTAAGCATGTCCTTTAGCACCGGGAATAATTTAAACGTATCAGGCGGCAGGCGCCGCTCGCTCCTAGGCAGCGCGGCGAAGCCCGAGCGCAGGTTTTCCTCCACCGTCAGAAACGGAAAAATCTCGCGCCCTTGCGGTACATAGGCGATACCCGCGCGCGCCCTGGCGTGGCTGGCGGCTTTCGAAATGTCGTTGTCTTCCCATGTCACCTTACCGCCCTGAATTGCCTGTTGTCCGACAATGGCGCGCAACAGCGAGGTTTTGCCAACGCCATTGCGGCCCAGTACGCAGGTCACCTCGCCGGGTTTGGCGGTCAGGGAGACGCCGCGCAAGGCCTGCGAAGCGCCATAAAAAAGATCGATATTATCCACCTGTAGCATTAATCAGCGCCCCAAATAGACTTCGATGACTTTTTCGTCGTTCTGCACCACGTCCAACGGCCCTTCCGACAGTACCGAGCCTTCGTGCAGGACCGAGACCTTGGTGCCCAGGGCGCGGACGAATTCCATGTCATGCTCCACCACCACCACCGAACGCGTCCTGGCGATCTGGCGCAACAGATTGGCGGTCTGCTCTGTCTCCGCGTCTGTCATGCCTGCGACCGGTTCATCCACCAACAACAGTTCGGGTTGCTGCATCAACAGCATGCCGATCTCCAGCCATTGCTTTTGCCCGTGTGACAATTCGCCGGCCAGGCGCCGACGCTCCGTACTCAGGGCGATGGTCTCCAAGGTCTCGTCGATGGCGTCCTGCTGGGCGCCTGACAGCTTGGCGATCAGAGTTGCGAAGGGTCCGCGCGGGGCCTTTTGCGCCAGTTGCAGGTTGTCCTCGACGCTGTGGCTTTCATACACGGTGGGCTTTTGAAACTTGCGACCAATCCCCAGGTTGGCGATTTCCGCTTCGTCCCGGCGCGTCAGATCGATGTCGCCGTGGAACAGCGCGATGCCCTTATCGGGTCGGGTGCGGCCGGTGATGATATCCATCATGGTGGTTTTGCCCGCTCCGTTGGGGCCGATGATGGCCCGCATCTCGCCGCTTTCCACCACCAGGCTGAGATCGTTCAGGGCCTTGAAGCCGCCAAAGCTGACCGAGATGCCGTCGAGATATAGAACGTCTTCGCTCATGACCGGCTCCGTGCCGCCAGCAGGTTGAAGCTGCCGGCTATTCCTTTGGGTAGGAACAGCGTAACGGCGATGAAAAGACCACCCAGGGCGAACAGCCAGATCTCTGGAAAGGCAGCGGTCAGGTAGCTTTTCGCCATGTTCACCAGCACCGCACCCATGATCGCGCCGATCAGGGTGCCGCGCCCGCCCAGGGCGACCCAAACCACGATCTCGATGGAGTTGGCGGGGGCGAACTCACCGGGATTGATGATGCCCACTTGCGGTACGTACAAGGCGCCGGCGATGCCGGCCATGACGGCGGATACGGTGAAAACGAACAGTTTGTAATGTTCGACCCGATAGCCAAGAAAACGTGTGCGGCTTTCCGCATCCCGGATACCGACCAGAATCTTGCCCAGTTTCGAGGTTACGATCACACGGCAGGCCAGCAGGCCCAGCAACAAAGCGCAGCCCGAGGCAATGAACAAACCCGCCCGGGTGCCCTGGCTGCGCAGATCAAAGCCTAGCAGTTCCTTGAAGTCGGTCAGGCCGTTGTTGCCGCCAAAACCCATATCGTTGCGGAAGAATGCCAGCATCAGGGCAAAGGTCATGGCCTGCGTGATGATGGAGAGGTAGACGCCGCTGACCCGGCTGCGGAAGGCGAACCAGCCAAAGACAAAGGCCAGGGCGCCGGGCACCAGCATGGCCATGGCAATGGCAAAGAAGAAGTTATCAAAGCCGTACCAATACCAGGGCAGCTCAGACCAATTGAGGAAGACCATGAAGTCGGGCAATTCCGCATTGCCATAGACGCCCCGGTCGCCAATCTGGCGCATCAGGTACATGCCCATGGCATAGCCGCCTAGGCTGAAGAAAGCGCCATGGCCCAGGCTGAGAATGCCGCAATAGCCCCAGATCAGATCAACGGACAATGCCAGCAGGGCAAATGAGAGATACTTGCCGAACAGGCTGACCGCGTAGGTGGGAACGTGCAGGGCCGAGGTTTCCGGAAT
>CAYWYB010000254.1:0-7922 GCA_964462145.1 uncultured Rhodospirillaceae bacterium | reverse complement strand
CCCGACCCCTTGCGCGACGATCCGGTGACCACGGTGTTGGACAGCTGCGTCGGCTGCGGCCTGTGTGGCGAGGTCGCCCACGCCGCTGTGCTCTGCCCCTCGTTCTACAAGGTCGAGATCGTGCGCAATCCCAACCCATGGGACCGTTTCAGGGATCGCCTGAACCGTTATCTGCTGGGCGATATGAGCAAGGTGCAGATCTAGTGGCCATGACGGACGTGACTGAGAAAACCCGACCCATTGGCCTGTTGATCGCCGCCATGGGCGGCGAAGGCGGTGGCGTCTTGCGGCAATGGCTGGTCGATGCGGCAATGGCGCATGGTTTGGCGGTGCAAAGTACATCCATCCCCGGCGTCGCCCAACGCACCGGCGCGACAACCTATTATATTGAAATGCAACCGATCGAGGCTGGCGATACGGCCCAGCCACGGCCGGTCATGTCGCTTTATCCCTTGGCGGGCAGCGTCGATATCATGGTCGCCTCGGAACTGATCGAGGCCGCGCGCGCCATGCAGAACGGCTTTGTCACGCCCAATTGCACGACATTGATTGCCTCCACCCACCGGGTCTATGCGGTGGCGGAGCGGACCGCCATGGGCGATGGCCGTTTTGACGGCAGCCGCGTGATCAAGGCCGCCGGCACCCTGGCCCAACAAGCCGTGCTGTTCGATATGGAGGCCATGGCCCGGCAGCACGGCAGCGTCATTAATTCGGTCCTGCTGGGCGCGATCGCCGGCAGTAACCGCCTGCCCATTCCAGTGGAGGGCTTTGAAGCGGCGATCCGCGAAACTGGGCGCGCGGTCGAGGCCAACCTGGCGGCCTTCCGAGCCGGACACGCCGCCGTCGAACGGGGTGACATGGTTGCCCTGGTACCGGACGCCGAGTTGAAGCGGCCATGGCGCGCCGACCCACCCATGGTCGAACAATTGCAGCACCGGGTGCGGGAGGAATTCCCCGGCCCCGCCCGCACGGTATTGCGCGAAGGCGTCAACCGCCTATTCGAGTATCAAAACCTGGCCTATGCCGAGCTTTACCTGCAACGGCTGATGCGCATTGACAGGGCCGAGCGGGATGCGGACGGCCATGGTGGTCTGGTGCGCGAAGTCGGGCGTCACCTGGCGCTATGGATGGCTTATGAGGACGTCATTCAGGTCGCCAGGTTAAAACTGAACCCCGAACGCCAGGCGCGGATTCGGGCCGAAGCCGGCGCCAAGCCGGGCGAACCGGTGCGGATCAGGGAATATCTCAAACCCGGCCTGGATGAAGCCGCCGCGCTGCTGCCGCGCTGGATCGCCGCGCCGCTGCTGGCCGCCGCCGAGCGGGCCGGACTGCGCGAACGCCTGAACATCGGCATGACCATCACCAGCACATCGTTGTGGGGCCATTTACTGCTTCGCCTGCTGGCGTCCCTGCGGCCCTTGCGCGCCATGGGTTACCGTTATCGCAGCGAACAGCCACTGATTGATCACTGGATCGCCAATATCGCCAAGGCGGCCGCCCTTGATCTGAATCTGGCGGCGGAGATTGCCGCCTGTCAGCGCCTGTTAAAAGGTTACGGCCAAACCCACCGCCATGGCCGCGACAGCTTTGACGGTATCATGGCGACACTTGCCATTCCCGCCCTGCAAGGCGAAATAGCGGCAAGTGCGGCGGCCCAGGCTATCGCCGCCGCCCGTGAAGCCGCGTTGGCCGACCCCGACGGCGCTGCCTTGCAAGGCATTCTAAAGCCGGAACAAAAGACCGGACTAGCCGCGGAATAGCACATTTCCGGGCTTCACCGCCTGATCAAAGCTACGTGACAGGCGCACTTTTGGGCTTCCCCCGTGGGGCCGCCTTCCTACATCATGAAGATGCAATGATCATGGGATCTTAGGATCATGGGAGAAGATCATGTTCCGCCTGCATCATCTGTCGCTGCTCGCACTTATTGGTCACACGCTTGTCGGGCTCGCACTCATAAGCCCGGTCAAAGCGGCGGAAGAAGAACATTTACGCCTCAACCGCCCCGGCTCCCTGCCACCTGCAAAGGCACAAGATATCTATCAAACCGTGCGAAAAGCCATGGCTGACGGCTATGCCCCATCGCGCGATGCCATTGCCAAAAGCTATCCTAGCTGGCGGCGCTTTAATACTGCGCCCTACCTCTCCGACACCCACGGCAACCGCTACGTCAATAATTACGCCAACCGGGCAGCCGCAAAGGCCGGTTATGGCAATCTAAAACCGGGTCAGCGGATGCCGCCAGGCGCCGTGGTGGTCAAGGATAGTTACACCGTCACCAGCAAGGGCGAGGTTTTTCCTGGCGCGCTGTTTTATATGCAGAAGTTGGCGCCGGGACGCAGCCCGGCAACGGGTGACTGGCGGTTTGTCCAAATCCTGCCCGACGGCAGCTATATCGGCGATACAACCGGCGATAGCCCGGAAGACGTGACTTTTTGCTTCACCTGCCACAAGGCAATGGCTGGTGTGGACTACCTGTTCTTTTTGCCGCTTGAGTACCGTAGTGAATAATTCTTCTAATGAAATTCTATAAAACGGTCCAATTTTGTTATACATCAACCTTTGAATTGATTAGTTTCCACAATCGTAAAGTAACAAATTTATAATAATTCGATTTTTATTTCAAGAATTATAGTTTTTATTACTATATACCACAAGTCATAAGCCCTTTCTCGTATTTTTTTCTTCCAATAAGCAATTTTTTATTTAGTAGATTTACATTTCTTTCATATATCCGCTGCATTCTCCATGCCAGGTGATATTTGGGTCCACCGACCCACTAATCAAAACTGTAAAATTCGGACGATTTTTCAATTACGTGTAGAGCAACCCGTTATGGAGGGGGTAACCGCATGTCAGTAACAGACGAAATTCAAGCAAACGATGACACCAATACGCATCACAGTGATCGCGGCATCAGCAACTGGTTCAGCGGATACCGTATCGGCACCCGCATGGCGGCCGCCTTCGCCATCATGATCATACTCAGTGTCGTACTGGGCGTCGTTTCGATCAACAGTGTCAGCACCCTGTCGGGCCTGACCAACAAGCTTTACAAACATCCCCTGACCGTCAGCAACGCCGTGCTGGCCGCGAATGGCCATATCATCGCCATGCACCGCGATATGAAGGATGTGGCGCTGGCCAAGGATAACGCCGGCATCGACAAGGCAGTCGCCAAGGTTGCCGCCAGTGAGAAGCTGGTGTTGGAGCAGTTCAAGATTATTGATGACCGCTTCCTGGGCGACAAATCAATGGTCACTGACGCGCATAAAGCCTTCGTGGATTGGAAAGTCATCCGGGATGAAGTGATCCAGTTCATGCGCGAGAAAAGGCGCGCCGAGGCAGCCGCCATTACCAAACAGAAAGGCGCGGCCCACGTCGCCAAGATTAACAAGTACATGCAAGCTCTGATCGACTTTGCCACCAACAAGGCGGCGGGCTTCATCAAGATGTCCAACGGTAAGAGCAAGGACGTCGAATACATGACTTATGCGCTGCTGCTGGCGGCCGTTGTCATGGGTATCGCCACGGCTTTTGTGATCACCAAGGGTATCTCCACGCCGATCCAGGGCATGGCCGGTGCCATGCAGCGCCTGGCGGAAGGTGAAAAAACCATAGAGGTACCGGCGGTTGACCGTAACGACGAGATCGGCGAAATGGCGCAATCGGTTCAGGTCTTCAAGGATAATATGATCAAGGCCGATGAACTTGCCGCCGAGCAGGAGAAAGAACGCGCGGCCCGCGAAGAGCGTGCCCGCACGGTGGAAAATCTGGCCAATGATTTCGACAGCAACGTCGGCAGCGTGATCAAGGCCGTCTCCACATCGGCTGGGCAAATGCGCACCACGGCCGATACCATGACCCAGGTTGCCACCGATGCATCCGGTCGCTCCACCACCGCCGCCTCGGCGGCCGAGCAGGCCACCGCCAATGTGCAGACCGTCGCCACGGCGGCAGAGGAACTGTCGTCTTCGATCAACGAGATCAGCCGTCAGGTCAACGAATCAACGTCTATCGCCGGCGAGGCCGTGCAACAGGCGGACCGCACCAACACCCTGATCGGCGGCCTGAGTGAAGCCGCGCAGAGCATCGGTGACGTGGTTGGCATGATCAACGACATCGCATCGCAGACCAACCTGTTGGCCCTGAACGCGACGATCGAGGCGGCCCGGGCTGGCGAGGCCGGCAAGGGCTTTGCCGTTGTGGCCTCCGAGGTCAAGAACCTGGCCACCCAGACGGCCAAGGCAACGGACGAGATC
This sequence comes from uncultured Rhodospirillaceae bacterium, assembly GCA_964462145.1. Taxonomy (GTDB): domain Bacteria; phylum Pseudomonadota; class Alphaproteobacteria. The sequence continues at coordinate 3,660 of CAYWYB010000254.1, read as the reverse complement.
TCCACTCAGATCACCTCCATGCAGGATGCCACCGGCGATGCGGTTAGCGCCATTGGCGGCATCAGCGACACCATCGGCAAAATATCCGAAATCACCACGTCGATTTCGGCCGCGGTGGAAGAGCAAGGTGCGGCGACCGGCGAGATCAGCCGCAATGTGGCCGAGGCCGCCCGCGGCACCGAAGAGGTGTCCTCCAACATGGGCAGCATCGTCGAGGCGGCCAATCAGGCCGGCTCCACATCAAGCGAAGTTGTCGGCGCGACGGAAGATCTTACCGGCCAGTTCGATGAATTGAACAAAGTGGTCGAGAAGTTCCTGACCGGCGTACGCGCCGCCTAAGACGACCCGACAATTCAGCCGGCGGCCAAAGCCGGCGTATTAAAAAAAATCGCCCTGCCCCCGGTTTCCGGAGGCAGGGCTTTCTTTATCTCCGGCGCCTACTGTCCCTTGAAGACCGGCGTGCGTTTGTCCACGAAGGCCTGCGCGGCCTCCTTGTGGTCATCGGTCATGCCGGTACGGGTGTGGTGCCAGGCTTCCAGGTCGAGGCAATCCCGCAGGCTGCCGGTTTCCGCCGCGTTCATGTTGCGCTTCATATAGCCGAGCGCGATGGCGGGGCCATTGGCCATCTTCTCGGCCAACGCCATGGTCTCGGTTTCCAGCTGGTCATCCGCGACCACACGATTGACGATGCCCAACGCCAGGGCGTCCGCCGCTTCGACCCGATCAGCGGTGTAGTATAATTCCCGCGCCTTGGCGGTGCCGACCAGGCGGGTCAGGAAATAGCTGCCCCCGAAATCGCCGGAATAGCCCACATTGGCGAAGGCCGAGGTCATTTTCATGCTTTCGGAGGCCACCCGCATATCACAGGCCAGGGCCAGGGACAGCCCGGCGCCCGCAACGGGGCCGCGGACCATGGCAATGGTGGGTTTGGGCATTTCATGCAGCAGGCGCGAAGTTTCCATCTTCGCCCGCAACTGCTGCGCCTTGCCTTCCATGGTGGCATCGGGGAACTCGGTACCTTCGGCCATGGCCTTGACGTCGCCGCCGGCGCAAAAGCCGCGCCCGGCGCCGGTCAGGATGACACAGCCCGTATCCGGATCACTGCCCAGGCGGCTCAACGCTTCCAACATGGCATCCAGCATGGCGCCGGACATGGCGTTCAGGCGGTCGGGCCGGTTCATGGTCAATATGGCCACCCGGCCCTCTTTACGTTCCAAAAGATCGTCGGTCATGCTCTCGCCACTCCTAAACTTGGTTGCTATCATTGTTGGGTTGGTTCGAGGCTAGCATGACGATAGGGATCAGTGCCACGTGTTGATTGATGCGATCGGAAATAAGCTTGCGCCAATGAAGGGCCCGGCGCGTATCGTATCCCTGGTGCCCAGCCTGACCGAGCTGCTGTTCGCCCTGGATTTACAGGCGCAAGTGGTCGGGCGCACGGCCTTTTGTATCGAGCCCGAAGGCCTGGTAGATGCCATCCCCGTGGTCGGCGGCACCAAGACGTCCGAGATGGACAAGCTGGCGGCACTCGCCCCCAGCCATGTACTGGTCAACATTGACGAAACGCCAAAAGATCTTGCCGAACAGATCGGCACCCTGGGCGCGGAGGTCGTGGTCACTCATCCCAACGCCCCGGCTGACAATATCCAGCTGTTTCAATTGATCGGCGGACTCTTTCAGCGCCAGGCGCAAGCCGCGACCCTGGTCACGGCACTGGAGGATGAATTGCGGCGGACCGGGAGCTGGCCGGAGCGAAAGGTGCTGTATCTGATCTGGAAGCGGCCCTGGATGACCGTGTCCCAAGATACCTATATTGCCAATATGCTGGCCCTGTTCGGCATGCGGACCCTTTGCCATGACCCCGCACGCCGCTATCCCGAAATCGACATTGATGCCGACCTGTTGGCCCAGGCGGATCTGGTGCTGTTTTCGAGCGAGCCCTTCCCGTTTGCCGCCAAACACCGCGATGCTTTCAAAAGCCACCATGCCATTACGTCGCAGCCACAATTGCTTTCGATTGATGGTAAGATGGTCTCCTGGTACGGCAGCCGTGCCATCGAAGGCCTAAGGTATCTCCGCCAATTTGCGGCAAAGCTTTAAAAGAAACGTGAGGGAATTCCATGTCGAGACCCATGTTGTTTACGCCCCTGCCCCTGCGCGACATCACTGTGAAGAACCGCATTGTCGTTGCGCCCATGCATCAATACGCCGCCAAGAAGGGGTTTCCCACGGACTGGCACTTGATGAACGCGGGCCGGTTCGCGGTTGGCGGCGCTGGACTGGTGATGGTGGAATCAACCAAGGTGGAACGCCGGGGCTGCGGCACTGTCGGTGATCTGGGTCTGTGGGATGACGCCATGATCCCGCATTTCAAGCGCCTGGCGGATTTCATTACCGAGAACGGCGCGGTCGCCGGTCTGCAATTGGGCCACAGCGGCCGCAAGGCAAGACGCTTTCGCCCCTGGGAAGGCGCCAAGCCGCTGGAGCAGGCGGCGGCGGAAGCCGAGGGCGTGGATGATTGGAAGGATTGGGAGTTGGTCGCCCCCACCGCCCTGTCCGATCCCGGCGACCCCGAACCCCGGGCCCTGAGCCGGCCGGAAATCGCCGAGTGCGTCGAGCATTGGGGACAGGCGGCGGCGCGGGCGGATGCCGCTGGCTTTGATATGCTGGAAATACATGCTGCCCATGGCTATTTGGTCCATCAATTCCTCTCGCCGGCGGCCAACCGTCGCAACGACGACTATGGCGGCTCGGACGCCAACCGCCACCGCTTTGCCCTGGAAGTGACGGAATGCGTCCGCGCCAACTGGCCGGACCATAAACCGCTGTTCATGCGCCTGTCGGTGGAGGATGACGCCGGTTGGGGGCCGGATGAAAACGTCGCCCTGGCCCGGATCGTTAAGGGCATGGGCATCGATGTGATTGATTGCTCGTCAGGCGGTATGCGCGGCTCGCCCGTGGTCGGTACCGGGCCCGTGGGCTACGGTTATCAAGTGCCCTACGCCGCCAAGATCCGCGAAGAGGCCGATATCTTGAGCATGGCCGTGGGCTTGATTGTACATGCGGATCAGGCGGAACAAATCCTGCAAAATGGCGAGGCCGACCTGATCGCCCTGGCGCGGGAATTCCTCTACAACCCGAACTGGCCGTTGGATGCCGCGCAAAAGCTGGGCTTGGATGACGCTTATGATCTGATGCCGGCCGCCTATCAGTTCTGGCTTGAAAAACGGGAAAAGGCGGTAAAGGATTTGACGCCGTCGACCCAACAAAACGGCATTGAGGGCTAGAGCAGGCTGCGGCTAATCTGAACCATTACGTTACCTTTGAGTATGATCCGATAAGCACCGACAAGAGGTAACTTAGGTTACAGAATTCAGCGATGCTGGGTAAATATCCGTTAATCTTTGTGACAGGGGAACCTAATATAAAGAGTCCCGTGAAATGACCCGATTGCGCTAATACGAAAAATATTTTTAGTAAAAAAAATGTCGGCGCCAACCAGATACGCGGTTAGCGCCGACGATGGCCTCATACTAGGCCATTATACTCAACTTATACTAAACTCTACTCAACTATTTACTTACTAATAACTATACTTAACAAATTTATTACAAAGCGCTGACAGGATAGTTTCAAATATTACTAACCGTCTCTGTCATC
>CAYWYB010000253.1:0-7923 GCA_964462145.1 uncultured Rhodospirillaceae bacterium | reverse complement strand
GCTTATTCGGCGCCATGGGCATTACATTTCTGATCCTGCTCGCCGGTGTGGCGAAAGCCGACGTCGTGCAACTCCATCTTGCCGTTTTCTAATCCCGCCGCTTAATAATCGGCCATGAAATTGGCAAGGTGATAGTCGCTATCGCCAAACAGGGATTCAATTGCCTCCAGACGCTTGAAATAATGGCTGGCGCTGTATTCGTCGGTGATCGCGATGGCACCATGCATCTGCACGCCCTCACAACCGACCAGCGCGGCGGCGTCGTTGACCTGGATCTTCGTCGCCGCGATCAGACGCTCCCGCTCCCTGCGATCGCCGCCATCCCCCGCGCTTAACGCCGCCACTGCCTCGCCGGTCATGGCACGGGCCTGTTGCAGGGCGATATACATATCGGTGGCGCGGAACTGCAGGGACTGAAAGTTGCCGATCGGCTTGCCGAACTGTTCGCGGGTTCGCAGATAATCCAGCAGCAGATCAAACAGTGCCTGCATGGCGCCGACCGCCTCGGCGCAGGTCGCGACAGTGGCCATTTGCACCGTATCCGCGAGGATCGCTGCCCCCTCGCCCACGGCTCCGATACTGTCGGCGGTCGAGACCGTCACATCGCTCAAGGTGATGGTGGAGGCGCGCAGGCCGTCATAGGTGCGAAAATCCTGGCTCTGGATCCCAGCTGCGACGCTATCGACCAGAAACAGGGTCACGCCATCATGATCGCCAGCGTCGCCTGCCGTACGGGCGGAAACGATCAACTTGTCCGCCAGTACGCCGTCGAGCACGTTGCGTTTGCGGCCATTCAGTATAAAGCCGCCACTGCGTTCCGCCGCCGTGGTTTCGACCCACAGAGGGTTATAACGCGCGCCGGGCTCCAGATAGGCCAGGGCGACCTTGGCCTGGCCGCTGACCACATCCGGCAACAGGGAATATTGCTGCTCGTCATTACCATGGCGGGCCAGCAGGTCGGCGCCAAAGACCGCGTTGCTCAAAACTGGTTCCAGGACCAGGGCGCGGCCCAGTTCTTCCATGATAATGGCTAATTCCGCCGGGCCGCCGCCGAAATCGCCCTGTTCCTCGGGCAAGGTGACGCCAAGCCAGCCCAGTTGCACCATTTCCGCCCATAGATCGGGGGAATGCCCCATGGGCAGCTCAATCAGGCCGCGGCGGGCTGCGAAATCGTGGTTCTGCTCGACAAAGCGGGCGACGCCGTCACGCAGCATCATCTGTTCTTCCGTGTGTGCGTATGTCATCGGCCTACCCTCACAATTCCAGAACACGTTTGGCGATGATCATGCGCTGAACCTCGCTGCTGCCACCGGCGATAGTGGCCGCCTTGCGCCGATGGCGAAAGCCCGACAAGGTGCCGACCGCGTCGATATCGTCCGTGCGGGCGTTTTCCCGGCCCTGCATCCAGCCCGGATCGTAGGGCAGACCGGCAACGCCAGCCGCCTCCATCAACAATCGGTCGAGATCCTTCAGCAATTCCGAACCGGTCAGTTTCAGGATGGAGACCTCCGGTCCCAGCCGGCCGCCACGTTCATTGGCATCGACAAAGCCCTGTTTGACCGCTTCCAGGGCCATGATACGAACCTCGGCCCGGCCGATCTTGCGGCGGAAATAATCCTGCTCGATCAGCGGCTTGCCTTCGCACATGGTGGCCGTGGCCAGGCGTTTCAGGCGCGCCAGCAGGCCACGGCTGATGGCTGTCCGGGCCTGATTGAAACGCTCGTCCGAAAGCAGCGCCTTGGCGTATTGCCAGCCGTTGTCCTGTTCGCCAATGAGATTTTCCGCCTTTACCCTGGCGTCGTCGAAAAAGATCTCGTTGAAATAGTGAATGCCGTTCAGGCCGATGATTGGGCGGATGGTAATGCCCGGCGTGGTCATGTCGATCAACAGCATGGAGATGCCGTCCTGCTTCTTCTCGGCCTCCGGATCGGTGCGCACCAGGCAGAACATCCAATCGGCGTGGTGCGCCTCGGAAGTCCAGATTTTGGAGCCGTTGACCACGTAATGGCCGTCTTCCAAAACGGCGCGGGTTTTCAGCAGGGCCAGATCGGAACCGGCGCCGGGCTCGGAATAGCCCTGGCACCATTGAAATTCGCCGGTTCTGGTTTTCTCCAGAAAAAAGTCCTTCTGGGCCTGATTGCCATAGGTCATCAACAGCGGCCCGATCATTCCGATGCCGAAATTAGGCAGCGGCGGACAGAAATTACTCTCGCATTCATCGGCGAAGATAACGACCTGGCGCGTGGTCCAATCCGGGCCGCCGTATTCCACCGGCCAGTTTGGTGCCGACCAGCCTTTGTCGGCCAGGATACGCTGCCAACGCGCCAGCATTTCCTGGGTTGGATATTGCCCCGCCATGCAGGCATCACGAATGTCGTCGGGCAGGTTGGCGGCTATGAACTCACGGACTTCGGTACGGAACTGTTCCATATTTTTGAACTCTTATTTTGGGAGCCTTGAATATCGCAGCTGATGGCGGCTGGATCCTGTCTTGGTGGCAATCTTAATGGGATGCCGCAAAGGTATCGCCATAAATTTTCGCCTGGCCGCCATTTTACCCTATGCTATCCACTGATTCGTTGGCGATTTAGCCAATTAATGATGCCGAGGGGGGCAAGATGAGCAACAGGCTATTGGGCGGTGTGGCCGCAACGCTTTCATTTGGATTGCTAAGTTATCCCGCCATGGCCGCGGATGCGGCCCCGAATGGCGCCGATACGGCGTGGATTTTGACAGCCACGGCCCTGGTCCTGTTCATGACCCTGCCCGGCCTGGCGCTGTTCTATGGCGGCCTGGTGCGCGCCAACAACGTTCTTTCCGTGCTGATGCACTGTTTCGCCATCGCCTGCCTGGCCTCGGTGCTATGGCTGATCGGCGGCTATGCCTTGGCCTTCGGTGACGGCGGCGGGGCGCAGGCCTGGATCGGCGGGGCGGAGAAATGGTTCCTTCTCGGTATCGGACCGGACACTTTGTCGGGCAGCATTCCCGAAATCCTGTTCGCCATGTTCCAGATGACCTTTGCCATCATCACCCCGGCCCTGATCGTCGGGGCTTATGTGGAGCGGATAAAATTCTCCGCCGTAATGCTGTTTTCCGGCCTCTGGCTGATCCTGGTTTATGCCCCGGTCTGCCATTGGGTCTGGGGTGGCGGCTGGCTGTCGGATCTGGGCGTGATGGATTTCGCGGGCGGTATCGTGGTCCATGTCACGGCGGGCTCGTCTGCGTTGCTGCTGGCCAAGATGCTTGGTGGCAGGCGCGGTTTCCCACGGGAATTGCGGCCGCCACATAATCCGGGCATGACCATGATCGGCGCCTCCATGCTGTGGGTCGGCTGGTTCGGCTTCAACGCCGGCAGTGCGCTCGCCGCCGACGGCAGTGCCTCCATGGCCATGCTGGTCACTCATATTTCCGCCGCGACGGCGTCCATAACCTGGGCCTTTCTGGAATGGCGGCGCTTTGGCAAGGCTTCGCTGGTCGGCATTGTCACCGGCATGGTGGCCGGGTTGGCGACGATTACACCTGCGTCGGGCTTTGTTGGACCGATCGGCGCCCTGTTCATTGGCCTTTCGGCCGGTGTGCTTTGTCATTTCTGTGTCGAATGGGTGAAGCAGAAAATCAAGATCGACGATTCCCTGGACGTCTTCGCCGTACATGGCGTCGGCGGCGCCCTGGGCACTTTGCTGACCGCGTTTTTCGCGGCGGCCTCCCTGGGCGGCATGGGCTTGGCCGAGGGTGCTACCATGGGCTCGCAATTCGGTGTGCAGCTGGTTGGCATCGTCGCGGTACTGGTCTGGTCGGTGCTGGTGAGCTACATCATTATCAAAGTTGTTGGCGCCACGGTCGGTCTGCGCATCGATGAAGAGGACGAGATCGAGGGCCTGGACCTGGTCGCTCATGGCGAGCGCGGCTATGACCTGTAGGCGAATAGAGGAGACGGAAAGATGAAATTTATCGTAGCCGTGATCAAACCGCATCGCCTGGACCCCGTGCGCGATGCCCTGACGGCCATCGGCGTGCACGGCCTGACCGTTTCCGAAGTGCGCGGTTATGGCCGCCAGGGCGGCCATACGGAGATCTATCGCGGGGCCGAATACCAGGTCAATTTTGTGCCCAAGCTGAAGATGGAAGTCGCCGTATCGGACGAGCTGTCCGAGCGCGTGGTGGAAGCCATTCGCGAAGCAGCCAATAACGACCAGATCGGCGACGGCAAGATCTTTGTCTTTGATCTGGAACAGGTGATGCGGATCAGGACCGGCGAAACCGATAACGAGGCGTTGTGAAGATTAAATAACCTCGTCCTCGCGCGACGTGGTTTCGCCATAGCGGCTTAATGCGGGGGGCTTCAGGCCGTCATACAGGCGCTCCACCCCGGCGTTGATCTTCTCGGCGTCGCGCTCGAACAGGCCGTTGCCCCTCAGATCGCTCTCGACCAGGAATGGCCCCATGTTCTCCACCTCGAACACCCACAGGGCCTGGGCGATGCCCAGCTCGTCCAGCCAATGGGCATCCCGGACATGCTTGATGCCGCGCCCCAACAGGGCGCCGGTGCCATAGCCGACAGTGGTTAGATAGATCGCGCCGTTGGGCACGAAATGGGTGCGGTAGTCCTCTTCCGACATGCCGCCCTTGCCGATGATGATCTTGCAGCCCGAGGCCGGGAACCAATCCGCCAGCCAGCGTGAGAAGCGAAAGGAGGCGGTGGCGGTCACGGCGCCCACGGTAAAGCTGCCGTCGTCGTTTTGCGCCGCCGCCGGCGAACAATGAAAGCTGACATTGGAAAGCTGGGCCAGATCCACCGGCGGGGCGATGCCCTGTTCCAGAATGCGTTTGTAGGCCCCTTCCCTGGCCGTGTAGATCACACCGTCCAGGTAAACCACGGTGCCGATTTCAAGGCTGGCGATATCCTCCGCCGAGACTGGAATGGACAGGCGGACTGTTTTCAGATCGGCCATTATTCGATTCCTTCTCGGCGGTGATAGGGCGTGAACCAGTTCGGGTCGGTACGGTATTCCACCTCGCCGCCGGGATGAATGCGCGCCACGGCGCGGCGCGAGGAGAGGCAGAACGAATGCACGCTCATGGGCATGCCGCCCGTATGGGTATAACCCACGTCGATATGGCAATCGACAACCATGGAAGAGCCGACGAAGCCCATGGGGCCCATGCCGATATTATTGCCCAGATCGGTCAATTCAAGCTCCAGGGCGGCAATTTCCGGGTCCGGGTGGCGGTCGCCTACCGTTCGCAGGCAGGCGGCCTGTTTACCCAAGGTCATCGAGGTATCCTTGCTGCCGCCCAGACCAATGCCGACGATGGCCGGCTGGCAGGCCAGGCCGCGGCGGCCGAACTGCATCATGGTATCGAGGAAAAAGCGTTTGATGCCGTCCTTGCCGTCGCCGGGGAACAGCATCCTGTAATCGGTGCCGAACAGGCCGCCCTTGTGCACGGTGGTAATATCGAGCCAGTCGGCCTCGGGCTCAAAGCTGTATTCGATCTCGGGCGCGTTAATGCCCACGTTGTTGTTATGGTCCGCCCGGCTTAGCGGGTGCACCCGGTTGGGGCGCAGGGGAATTTCGTGGGTGGCCCGCGCCGTGGCCCGGCGCAAGGCACGTTCCAGGGCCACGAAACCGCCCTGCATGACCGCCTCGTTGCCGGCCTTTACGTAATAGCGCGGCAGCCCTGTATCGGCGCACATGGCGCGGCGGTCTTCTTCGGCCGCATGCCAGTTTTCCACCATGGACTCGAGCACGAAGCGGCTCAGGTCTTCCGATTCAGTATCGACCATGGCTTCGATGCCGAGGCGGAAATCTTCCGGGATTTCGATCGCCGCGCGGCGCATCAATTCGAACGCGGTCGCCTCTATCAGCTCGGCGGCTATCGCGCGGTTTGTCTGTTCTGCCATTGCGTCATTCCATCTCGATCAGGCTATCGCCCGGTTTTACGCGTGTAAAGGCAACAGCCTGGGTATCGGTCGCCAGCGCGCCATTTCGTAAATGGACCAGAGTATTGCGCGAGCTTTCCAGGCTATCCGTCTCGGGGTGATCGGCCCGAAAATGAGCCCCGCGCGAATCTTCCCGCAGCAGTGCGGCGGCGGCTATTGTCCGCGCAATAAGGATCTGGCTGCGCAGGTTAAGCCAATCGTGCCAGGTCATGTTGGATAGACGCGGTGTGTCCGCCACGCCGGTGGCGTGCAACTCGTCCGCCAATGCCTCCAACCTCGCCAGGCCGCGCCGCAAGCCGTCGGCATCGCGGATAATACCCACATCATCCCAGGTGATGCGCTGCATACGCTCGCGGATCGACGTCAGATCGCCCGCCGGCTGGCTGAACGGGCGCAGGGCGTCGTTGATGGCCATCGCAATGACGTCTTCGTCGCCGTCCGCGATGACACCTTCGCGGGGCACCCAATCCGCCATGACATCGCCGGCGATGCCGCCGAAGACGGTGGAATTGGCGACGCCGTTGCCGCCCAGGCGGTTGGCGCCGTGAATGCCTCCCGTATCCTCGCCGGCGGCGAACAGACCGGGCATGGCGGTCGATGTATCGGTGTCGAAGACCACGCCGCCCATCATGTAATGGGCCGTCGGCGTCACTTCGACCAGGCCGCCGACCAGATCGAAACCAACATCATGGCAGCGGTCCACCATACCCTTGAATTCCCGGCGCACCATGGCGCCGTCAAGATGGCGCATGGTGATGTACAGGCCGCCATTGGGTCCGGTCCGCCCGGCCTGCATTTCCTCGAACATGCCGCGGCTGACGATATCGCGGGTGGCACGCTCGCCGGCGGGGTCGTAACTGTCCAGAAAGCGTTCGCCGTTTGCGTTTAGAAGATGCCCGCCGGCGCCGCGCAGACCTTCCTCGATAATGGTGCCGGTGATCCGCGTATGGGCGCCCGCCACAAGTCCGGTGGGATGAAACTGCACCATCTCCATATCGCGCAGGCTTAGCCCCGCCGCCAGCGCCATGGCCATGCCGTCGCAGCTCTTATCACCCGAGGGTGTGTGGTAGAGATACATTGAGGGGCCGCCGCCGGTGGCCAAAAGCACCGCCTTGGCACGGACGAAGACAAATCCGCCCCCGCGCATGTCGATCATCAGGACCCCGGCGAGCCGGCTGCCGTCAGCGCTTGGCACCAATGCAATGGCGCGGTGTTCTTCCAGGCGGTCGATGCCCCGGGCCCAGACCTGTTCGGCCAAGCGCGAGATGATTTCAATGCCGGTCAGGCTGCCCTTGTGTACCGTGCGGTCAAAGGTCTGGCCCGCGAAGGCTTTCTGATGCAGGGAGCCGTCCGGGTTGCGGTCGAAAAAACAGCCCAGATCGTTTTCCAGCTCCAGCACCCGCTCGACCGCCTTGTTGACCAATAGCCAGGAAAGTTCCTGGTGGTTGAGCCATTTGCCGCCCTCAATAGTGTCCATGAAATGGCGTTCAATGGAGTCAGCCGGGTCCAGCGCCACGTTATAGCCGCCCTGCACCATGCGGGTGCAGCCGCTTTTGCCCAGCAGGCCCTTGACGGCAACGGTGATCTTCAGATCCGGCGCGCCTTTATGGGCATGCAGCGCCGCGAACAGCCCCGCCCCACCCGATCCGAGAATGAGGATGTCCGTATCGATCCGCGTGATATCTTCCATTCCGTCTCTACCAGGCCAGTACGAGAAACAGCAGACCGACGGCCAGGGCCAAACCGAAGGCCAAGGCGATGCGGGTTTTTTGAGCCTCGCTCCAGGGCAGGAACTCCAACGCCAGTAGGCGCAAACCACCGCTTAGATGCACCGCCAGCAATATAATCAAACCTGTCTCCGCCAGTTTGACCAATGGGTTCTCGGCCCAACTAAGAAAGCCGTTCAAGGCCGCCTGATTAACCGCCGTCGACAGCACATAAAGATGCAGCGGCAGGAACAGCGCCAGGGCGAGGCCGGACAG
>CAYWYB010000252.1:0-7931 GCA_964462145.1 uncultured Rhodospirillaceae bacterium | reverse complement strand
GACGGAAAATCCGGTGCGCCTGACCCGTTCGGTGCGGGCCAACGTAACGCGTGTCAGTTGCGGCGGCGCGCCGGTCTATGTCTGGCCCGGCGGCGGCATTACCCTGATGGTGGATGTGACGCGCATGCCCACCGGCTCTTTTGGCTATGTGCCGACGCCGGCCTTGGTCGCGCCGATCGAATTCACGTTGCCCCTGGCGGATTACGAGGCCATGGGCGGCTATATGGACGCGGTGCAGGCGGTCGACGAAGTGCTGGCCTCGGGCGTCGCGCGCAGCCTGCCCTGGCGCGGGGAAAATCCCTGGCCATTGTCGCCCGGCGACTTTTCGTGACCGGGCTGGAAGCAGCCGTTGCGGCGGATGGCCGGCTGTACCTGCGCCATGGGCCAATCGAGCTGATAATCGAGCTGTTCGGTTCACGGGCTGAGGTAGCGCTGGCCCATGATCAGGCGAAGCGCTATACGGCTGCTCTGCTGGATGAACTGGTCAAGGAGCTTCACCTGTTGCGCAGGCCCCTTGGCGCGGCGTATCCGATGCTTCAGGGCCCGGTCGCCCAGGCTATGGCGCGGGCGGCCTGGCCCCACCGCGAAGATTACGTTACGCCCATGGTGGCGGTCGCAGGTGCCGTTGCCGATGGCGTCCTGGCGGCGGCGGTGGCTGGCCGCGAGCTGGAAAAAGGCTATGTCAACAACGGCGGCGATATCGCCATCCATCTTTCGCCCGGCGCTTGGCTGGATGCCGGCGTGGTGGCCGACCTGGGCCACGGCGGCCTGTCCGGTAAAGTGCGGCTGCACCATGATATGAGCATTCGCGGCATTGCCACTTCCGGCTGGCGCGGCCGCAGCCAATCCCTGGGTATCGCTGATGCGGTGACCGTGTTGGCAACGACGGCGGCCCAGGCGGACGCGGCGGCGACCATGATCGCCAATCGGGTCAATATTGACGTTCCGGGTATCGAGCGGGTGGCGGCCAACAGTCTCGATCCCGACAGCGACCTCGGTGACCTGGCGGTGACGGTGGCGGTGCCCGAATTGTCCGAGGGCGCGCGGCGCGCGGCGTTGCTGGCTGGGCTCGACCGCGCCAGGGGTCTGCATTCCCAGGGCTTCATTGAAGGCGCGATGTTGAGCCTGGGCGATCAGGCCGCCACGGTTGGCGCCCTGGCGCGGGAAAACCTGAAAGACCTGAAAGATGGGGAAAATCGATTGTGAGCAAGGTTATTGGCTGCGACGTGGGCGGTACCTTCACGGACCTGATCCTGCTGGATGAAGCATTGGGCCAGGTCTCCATCGCCAAGGTGCCCACCACGCCGGACAATCAGGCGGTTGGCGTCATGGCCGCCATAGACCAGGCTGGCGCCGATTGCTCCGAACTGTCGTTGCTGCTGCATGGCACCACGACCACCACCAATGCCTTGCTGGAGAAAAAGATCGCCCGGTGCGGTTTGATCACCACGGCCGGTTTCCGCGACGTGCTGGAGTTGGGCCGGCGCACCAGGCCGAATTCCTATGGCTTGCTCGGCTCGTTCGAGCCGCTGATATCCCGCGAATACCGCCTGGAAGTGCCCGAGCGTATGGATGCCGACGGCAACGTGGTTACAGCCTTGGATGAAGAAGCAGTGCGCCGGGCGGCGGAGGAGCTGCTGGAGATGGGCTGTGAAAGCCTGGTCATCCATTTTCTGCACGCCTATGCCAACAACAGCCACGAGGTCCGGGCGGCGGAAATAGCAGGCTCGGTCTGGCCCAACAGCCACATTACATACGGCAGCGCCATCCTGGCCGAATTTCGCGAGTACGAGCGCGGCGTGGCGGCGGCGGTCAATGCCGCCATCCAACCAGTCCTGGCGCGCTATCTGGACCGTTTGCGCCACGAGCTGTCACAAGCCGGCTATGACCGGGATCTTTTGGTCATGCAGGGAAACGGCGGCACCATATCGTCCGCCTTGGTCGCCGAGCGCGCGGTCAACACGGTGATGTCCGGCCCGGCATCGGGCGTCATGGCGGCGGCTTATACGGGCGCCCGCTGCGGCTTTGAGAATATCATCAGTTATGACATGGGCGGCACGTCGTCCGATGTCGGCCTGATCCAGGGCGGTATTCCGGCGACGTCTTCGGAATTGCAGCTGGAATACGGCATGCCGATCCATGTGCCCATGGTGGATGTGCATACCATCGGGGCGGGCGGCGGTTCTATCGCCTTTATCAATGACGCCGGCATGTTGCAGGTCGGCCCCCGCTCTGCCGGTGCCGAACCCGGCCCCATCTGCTATGGCCGCGGCGGCACGGAGCCGACCATAACGGATGCCAATCTGGTTCTGGGCCGCCTGAACCCGGATGCCTTGCTGGCGGTGGATAATCCGGTCTCGTTAGCGCAGTTGCGCCAGCGCCTGGTGGAAGAGATTGGCGAGCCTCTAGGCCTGGATGCCGAGGGCGCGGCGGCGGCCATCCTGCAAATCGGTAACGACCGCATGGCTGGCGCCATTCGCATGGTCAGCCTCGCCAGGGGCCATGATCCACGGGATTTCGCGCTGTTCGCGTTTGGCGGCGCCGGACCTCTTCATGCCACGGCCCTGGCGGCGGAACTGGCCATACCCCAGGTGCTGATCCCGGCCAAGCCGGGCATTACCAATGCCATTGGCTGCGTGGTGGCGGATGTGCGCCACGACTATGTCAATACGGTGAACCAGCCCTTGGCGGACGTGGACATGGATATGGTGCACGGCATCATGGCCGAACAGATCGCCCAGGGCCGGGCCGTCATCGAGGCCGAGGGCGTCGAGGTGGAAGAACTGGTTCTGGTGCATGCCGCCGAAATGCAATTCCAGGGGCAAAGCCATATGCTGCGTATCCCCTTGGCAAGCGCCAAGATTGGCCGGGCGGACATCCAGGCGGTATTCGACGAGGCTTACTTCAATCGCTTCGCTTTGCACCTGCCTGAAATCGGCACTGTATTGGTCACCCTGCATACGGCGGTAATCGGGCGGCGGCGGGAGGTGGCCTTGGCCTCTCTGATGGATCCCGGCCTGCGGGCCGATGATCTGGCGGCGGCGGAACGTGGCCGGCGCAAGGTCTGGTTTCCAGGCGGTTGGCGGGATACCCCGATAATCTCCCGCGACGCCCTGCCCATCGGCGCGCGTTTCACGGGCCCGGCGGTGTTGGAGCAGTTGGATACAACGATCATCATAGAACCTGGCAACGAGGTGGAGGTCGACAAGGCCGGAAACCTGCTGATCCAGGTTCCGGCGGCATTTCGGGAATAGCATCATGAGTCAGTCCACAACCGCGAACATTGATCATGTCACCCTGGCGGTGCTGCAAAACGGCCTGAACCAGGTCTGTAATGAAATGGACCTGGCCTTTCAGCGCGCCGCCTTCAGCCCGGTAATCGCCGAGGCCATGGACCGTTCCGACGGGATCTATCACCGCGACGATGGCGCCCTTATCGCCCAGGGAGAGCTGGGTCTGCCGATTTTCGTCGGCACCATGCAGTTTTCCACCCGCACGGTCATTGCCCAGGCCAAGGATCTGAAGCCCGGCGATATCTATATCGTCAACGATCCCTATTTGGGCGGCACCCATCTGATGGACGTGCGCATGGCCATGCCGTTCTATTATCAGGACGAGATCTTCTGCTGGCTCTCCAACACCGGGCATTGGCGTGATACGGGCGGCGCGGTGCCCGGCGGCTTTTCCGCCAATGCCACGGAAGTGGAGCAGGAAGGCCTGCGTCTGCCTCCCGTGAAGCTCTACAAGGGCGGCGTGGTGGATGAAGAAATTCAGGCCATCGTGCTCTCCAACATCCGTGTTGCCAACGAGACTATCGGCGATATCAAGGCCCAGGCGGCTGCCCTGAGGGTGGGTGAGCGGCGCCTGACAGCCCTGCTGGACCGCTATGGCCGAGATGTGGTCGAGGCCGCCATTGACGAAATGCGCGCCCGCGCCGCGCAACAGATGCGGGCCTGTATCGCCCATATTCCGGACGGCCAATACAACAGCGTGGCCTGGGTGGATTCCGATGGCGTCGTTGATGAACCTTTAAAGATCGAGCTGGAAATCGAAAAGAAAGACGGCGATCTGTATTTTGATCTCTCGAAATCCAGCCCGCCCTGCAAGGGCCCGATGAATTCGGTCATTGCCACCACGTACTCGGCGGTTTACCTGGCCATGAAACATATATTCCCCGAAGTGCCCATCAATGCCGGCACCTTCGAACCCCTGCATATCACCGATCCGGTGGGCACGTTTCTGTATGCGGAATACCCCCGGCCCGTCTCTGGCTGCGCGGCGGAAGTCAGCCAGCGCATCGCCGAGGCGGTTTTCGCCGCCCTGGTCACCGCCCTGCCGGACCGCCTGTTCGCCGCGCCCGCCGGAACGTCGGGTAATTTCGCCCTTGGCGGCATCGACCTCCGCCACGACAAGCCGTATGTGATGTATCTGTTCACCGGCGGCGGCTATGGCGGCAGTCTGCACGGCGATGGTCTCAGCAATGGCTGTTCCACCATCGGCATTTCAACCATGCAGCCGGTCGAGGTGTTGGAGCAGCGCTATCCCATATTGTTTCAGGAATTTGCCTTGCGCGAGGGCTCGGGCGGGGCCGGGCAACAGCGCGGCGGTTTTGGCGTCAGCTATGCCATCCAGTTGCGCCAGGGTTGGGGGCGGGTGTCCTTCGTCATGGATCATGGCCGTTATGGCCCGCAAGGCGTGCTGGGCGGCGCCGACGGCGCGGTCAACGAAGTCCGTATCGAGCGCGCCGGCGATACCTATATCCCGCTGCATCTGTCCAAGGATCAAGGCATCGAAGTTGGCGAGGGCGATGTCATCCACGTTTCCACGCCCGGCGGCGGTGGCTATGGCGAGCCCGGCCTGCGGAATCCGGCGTTGATCGAGCGGGATGTGCAACGGGGTTACTACAGCGCGGCCGAGGCCGAAAATTTGTGGGGAGAGCAAATTCGACCTGATCCGACGAAAGGTTGATCTGTAACGGCCCGTTAACCATTTTCCGGCACTCTTCCGACTGATTCTAGGCGGAGGGCCGCAAATGTCGGACTATGATTTCGGATTATTTTCCTGTTTGGTTGTCGATGACAGCTCGTATCTGCGCACTTTGATGTCTGCATCGCTGCGGGCCATTGGCGTTGGTAATGTGAAGACCGTCGACGATGGTGGCCAGGGCATTGAGTTTTTGCAGCTGGTGCAGTCCGACCCCATGAAGGCGGGCATGCAGAATGTCGATATCATTTTCTCCAATTGGCAAATGCACCCCGTCGACGGCATGATGCTGCTGCGCTGGGTCCGCCGGCACAAGGAAAGCCCGAACCGTTTCATACCTTTCGTCATGGTTACCGGCTATGCGGACCGGGAAAAAGTCCGCGAGGCCCGCGCCATGGGCACGACCGAGATGCTGGCGAAACCGTTCTCGGTGGTTAATTTGGGCCAACGCCTGTTGCAGGTGGTCAACCGGCCGCGCAAATTCGTTCATACCAACAAGTACTTTGGCCCCGACCGGCGCCGCACTCAGCGGGAAATTCCGCCCGATAAATGCCGGCGCAAGATCAATGAACGGGATGTAGAGGTGGTTCATGTCTGACGCAGCTGTTCAGAGCAAGACGGCCAAGGTACCGGGCGTTCGCTTTTACGTCGTCCGCAATATCCTGAAAGACAAGGCATCGGGTGGTGCCTCGGCGCCCGGCGAAAAGGGCGGTATCCCGATCGAGGCCATCCAGGCGGCGGAGGCCGAATTCAATAAGATGGCCGAGGATTATCCTGATTGGGTGCAAAGCCTGATCGATGAATTGTCCGATAACTATCGCCGCTGTATCGATACGCCTGAAATACGCCACGAAAAAGTCGCGATCATCCATGACATCGCCCATGACCTGAAGGGGCAGGGGGGGACATTCGGTTATCCTCTGATCACCAATTTCGGCGACTCTCTTTACAAGTGTACGCATAAGTCCGAGGAAGCCAGTGACAATCTGGTTGAGTTGATCAAGCCCATGTCGACGGCATGAAGGCGGTGATTTCGGGCCGGGTCGCCGGCGATGGCGGCGAGATCGGCCAGGAGCTGCTTGCTTCATTGGAGCAGGCGGTCAAAAAGTACTCAGGGGAAGATGCGGCGGAGGAGTAATCCGTCAGCAGGCCACGGACGCCTCGGATGCAACCATTGTTCTCGCCGCCGGAAGGCGCACCGTCACCGTTGTCCCAGTGCCTTTTTCGCTAACGAGTTTTAGGCTCCCGCCATGCAGTTGGACCAAACTTTCTGTTAGAGGCAAGCCAAGGCCGGTTCCTTGGAACCTTCTGCTCAAGCCACTTTCCACTTGACCGAACTTCGTCATCGCCATGGCCTGTTCTTTCTCATCCATGCCGACGCCGGTATCGGTTACGGTAAAAATGAGCGCATTTTGATCATCAAGTTCAGTGCTTAAGGTTACCTGACCACCCGCGGGTGTGAATTTGATGGCGTTGGACAACAGGTTCAGCAAGACCTGTCGTATGCGCCGTTCATCGCCATAAATTTGCGGCAGGTCATCGGCAAGCTTATTCGCCAGTTGGATATTTCCTTCCACGGCGACGGCGCTCGTCATGTTCACGGTCGATGCGACGATGTCTTTGATGATCAGGCATTCCTCGTGGAGTTCCAATTTGCCGGCCCTGATGGCCGAAGTGTCGAGAATATCGTTGATGAGTTCGAGTAGGTGCCCGCCGGCGCTATTGATATCCTTGGCGTAGTCCAGATATTTGCTGTTCATGGGGCCAAAGATTTGAGATTTCATGACACTCGAAAAGCCGATGACGGCATTGAGCGGCGTGCGCAATTCGTGGCTCATATTGGCCAGAAGGTCGGATTTGGCGTTATTGGCAAAATCGGCTTGTTGTTTCGCGGCCCACAGATTTTGCTTGGACAGGAACGAACCGACGCCCAAGGTAATCAATAGGGCGACGGACAGACCTGAGGAAAAAAGCACGAAAAACCGCATGTCATGATAGGTGCTGAACGCCTCCTGAATATCGACTTCCGACGCGATGCCGATGTTCAGTTCTTCATCCCAGTGCCAGGTCCCTACCACCGGGACACCCCGGTAATCGCGATAGCCGTCCAAGTTGGCGCCGCTTTTTCCCTGGGTCGCGCTTCGCGCCATGAGTGTAAGCGGTTGGTGGTCAAGTGGTAGGGTAGGCTTGTAGCCCAGGGTAAGATTGGTCCCGGGATCTCTTAAATGGACATGCAGATCGGAGTGGCCATCTTGCTTGAGCATGCCAATCTGCGTGAGGGTCTCGTTGAAACGGCTTTCGCTAATCAAAAGACCCGTTTTATCAAATAAATAAGTTTCGCCGCTGTCACCGGTCTGGCTCTGAAGAAAAACAGATGAAAAAAGGATATCCGGATCCATGCGTAGGGTGAAGATGGCGATGACGTTGCCTTCGGCATCCCGTATTGGTGCGGCCGCGAACATGGTGCTGACATCCGAAAGCAGTTGTCCCGCATCATTCTCAAGTGGCACCTCGGACGGCAGTGGCAAACTTATGTTTGTCTCGCCGGCCCAAACTCGAGCCAGGAAATTCGATTGCTTACCAAGCAGATTTTTCAGGCCAATATTGTTGTCTCTGGACGAGGCGAGGTTGGTGTATTCCTTGTCAATAATGAAATAGCCGCGCAGGCCGCTGGCTTTGATAACCGGCAACAGCAATTTCCGCACGTCATGTTGGACGGCGTTATTTTTTAAGGTCGCCGGGTGCTGGGGTAGCTCCAGTAATCGCTCGGTAAAGGCCTTTATCCGCATATCATTGGCCCAAACGGTCGCCATATGTTTTTCGGCGGCGTAGCGATGTCGAATGGCGGCGTGGGATTTCTCCAGGATTGTCTCGAGCGATTTGGCGATGTCGGACTTTACGCCGTTCTCAATACGAAAAAGAACACCCCATGAAGAGGCAATGATGAC
>CAYWYB010000251.1:0-7936 GCA_964462145.1 uncultured Rhodospirillaceae bacterium | reverse complement strand
GGCGATGGCCGTGCCCGCGCATGCCATCAGCGGAATGCTAGTATCTCCATCTAGCAATGGGCCGTTGACCCAGACCAAAGGATAGCCGCGCGCCTTGACAATACAGTCCGCAAGATCCTTGAGCAGCGCGCGCTCGCCATCATTTCTGAGGATCGCGCCATGACATTCCAAAATTGCGTTCCGTACCGAAGCCAGCCT
This sequence comes from uncultured Rhodospirillaceae bacterium, assembly GCA_964462145.1. Taxonomy (GTDB): domain Bacteria; phylum Pseudomonadota; class Alphaproteobacteria. The sequence goes on along the minus strand of CAYWYB010000251.1, from coordinate 7,738 downwards.
GCTGGTCTTAATTTCGGCAAGTTTCCTTTCGGTGACATCTTGGATGAAGCCGGCGATTTTGACGGGCTTGCCGTGCTCGATTGTTGCCTCGCCCGTGCTTCGTACCCACAGTTGCCGGCCTGTGGTCGTATTGAAGCGAACTTCGAAATCAAATGGCTCGCCTTTTTCAAGAGCCATGGCTACGGCTGATTCCACGATGGAACGATCATCAGGATGGTAAAAATTAATCGCGCTTTCCAATGACGGCATCTGGTTCAAAGGTAGTTCGTGGATATGGTAAGTTTCGTCAGTCCAAATTACTTCAAGCGTACCAGCTTCAAGTTCCCAACCGCCTATCTTGGCCAATTTGGCGGTCTCCGCGAGAAGTACTTGGCTTTTCTTGAGTTCGGCATCGATGGATTTGCGGTCGGTAATGTCGTGAATAACCGAATGAAGATAAATCTGATGATCCAATGAAATGGAATTCGAGTGGACCTCGACGTCCCGGATTTCGCCGGACGCAAGCCGATGACGAAAGCCAAAGATATTCTGATCCCCTTGCTTGGCCCGCTGCAGTTCTCGCTCTATTTCGGGTTTGCTCAATATATTGATATCAAAGATGCCCATCGCCGTTAGCGTGGAATATGAGTATCCATAAAATTCGCATGCGCCCGAACTGGCATCAATGATCATGCCGTCATCGGGGTCTACAAGTAGCATTACCGCCTTGTTTTCGGCAAAAATCCGCCGATAGACCGCAGTGTTAACTTGAGGAGCCTGCATCTTGATCTAAACTCCAAAACGAGCGGGAGTAGATTAAGGTAAAATACTAAATAAATATCTAACGCTAATTACTTTGAAATTTTAATTGACGCTTGTCAATATTCTTTACAAGAGACATTGTCTTTAGGTTGTTTACCGTAAAGATTTTAATTATTATAAAAATTATATTATTTAAATGCAATGAAGCTTGGTTTTAGGAACGGGGCCGCGTCAGCATTACAAAATCCCATGTTTCCGGATAAGGCAAGGATCACGATTGGCTGGTTGACCGCATCTGGCCTGACGGTTCCGTTTGTCCGAATGATGGAAGAATTGAAGCACTTGCACTGGCCTGTACCATTGCAGCCAATGCCGCGGACAATTAACGGGTACGACTGGCGCGCTCACGAAGGCTCGCAATATTCCCTTGTGCAGGTGACTGGCTGGCAATTTTCAGAAAAACCATGATCGTGATGCGGCAACCTGTCACATCGTTTGGGTTTATTGAAAAAAATAGACTAACGCAATACGGGCTTTATTGTTGTGGAGGTGAGGGATATGCCAGTCCTGGACGTCGATAGCGATAAGTTATTCTATGTTGAAGAGGGGGCCGGAACGCCAATCCTCTTTGTTCATGGCAGTTGTGGCAGCGGCGCACAATGGAAGGCGCTGTCATTGGGGCTGCAGGATGGGTACCGGACCATATGCATTGATAACTTGGGCAATGGACGGAACCAGCCTTGGCCAATAGAGCGCGTATGGACTCCGGCGGATGACGAACGCGCCTGGAATATGGTTCTGGATCATATTGGTGAACCGGTTCATCTTGTTGCGCACTCGTCTGGTGCCAGCAACAGCTATCAGATTCTGAAAGATCGGGCCGATCAAATACTCAGCGCTACGTTGTTTGAACCGGTTTGTTTCCAGCTGCTCAACCTGGCTGGCGACCCGCTATTCGAGGAACCGGTAAAAATGGGCGATGATTATCGCGCGGCCATGGATGCGGGCGAGCCGGACAAGGCGATGGCCTGTCTGGTGGACGGATGGGCCCAGTCCGAAGGCGCCTGGGATGGGCTGCCCGACATGATAAAGGATCTAATGCGGGTGGGCGTCGGGAAGTCCTATCATGAATGGCGGCGCAATCAGGTCGAGCATCCCAACGGCGAAGAATGGGGCAGCGTCACTGTACCAATCTTGCTGTTCAAGGGCAGCCTCACCATTTCGTCCATGCACGGTGTTTGCGAGCTTCTGTGCGAGGCCTTGCCCGGTTGCCGATACATCGAGATTGAGGGCGCGGGACATATGAGCCCGTTCACCCATGCGGCGGCGGCCTTGCCGCATATTAAGGAACACCTGTCAGCGAATGACCGCGCTGCTTAATAGCGGGCGGCTCAATACAGCACCGCCTTGTAGCTTTCTTCCATGTCTTCCTGGCTGATCAACGGACCGGTGCCGCCGGTCTGATCCTTGATCATCTGGTTCATGGTCGGCAATTCAGTGCGGTCGATGCGTGCGCTGTCTTCCCAAAGATGCGAACGCATCAGGGCCTTGGCACAATGCAAATAGACTTCCGCGACCCTGATCCGGATGACCGATCGCGGCAGCTTGCCCCGCATCTCGAACAGTTGCCGGATATGGTCGTCGGTGATGATTTCCGCCTCGCCGTTCACGCGCAGGGTTTCCTTGACCCCGGGGATCAGGAACAGCAGGCCGACGCCAGGGCAATCAATGATGTTCTCCAGCGAATCCAGGCGGTTATTGCCCGGCCAATCAGGCAGCAGAACTGAATTATCATTCTCCACCCGCACCTGTCCCGGCTCGCCGCCCCTCGGCGTTACATCGCCCAGGCCGTCCGCGCCGGTGGTTGCCAGCGTCACGAAGGGCGACAGTTCGATGAACCGTTTCGCATGGCGGTCCAGCGCGGTCATTTCCTTCAACACGGCGCGCTCGACCTTCGGTGGGTAAAGCGCGCGGAGTTCTTCATGGGTGGTAATTTTTGACATGTCCAGTCCTTGGAAAGCGGCGTACTGTTTGCTCTGCCATGAAGTTTAGCCAGGATTTGTCGAATGAAAAACAAAATGTGTGAGATGTTCGGTATCGATGTGCCGATCTTCGCTTTCTCTCATTGCCGCGACGTGGTGGTGGAGGTCTCCAAGGCCGGCGGTATGGGCGTGCTGGGCATGGCCCGCATGAGCCCGGAGCGGGTGGAGGAAGAGCTGAACTGGATCGATGCCCATATCGACGGCAAGCCCTATGGCATTGATGTCCTGATGCCCTCCAACCTTGCCGACAGCAGCGATATGAAGTTCGATCCGGAACGCCTGCTGCCCAAGGAGCACGTGGATTTCGTGCGCAATATGCTGGACGAGGCCGGCGTGCCGCCGCTACCCGAGGACGAGGCGGCGGAGATCAAGCGCGAGATCGTCAAGGGCATGAATTTCGCCCCCAAGGAAAGCCTGGCGATGATCGAAACAGCGATGAAGCATCCCATCAAGTTGATTGTGAACGCCCTGGGCTCGCCACCCATGGAATTGGTGGAGCGGGCCCATGCCCAAGGCATCAAGGTCGGCGCCCTGGCGGGCAAGCCGAAACATGCCCTGCGCCACCGCAACGCCGGCTGTGATTTCGTCGTCGCCGTGGGTACCGAAGCCGGCGGCCATACGGGCGAGGTTTCCTCCATGGTGCTGTGGCCCGGCATTGTTGATGCGGTTGCCCCCATGCCGGTGCTGGGTGCGGGCGGCGTGGGCCGGGGTAGGCAAATGGCCGCCGCCCTGGTGCTGGGCTGTGAAGGGGTTTGGACCGGCTCGCTGTGGCTGAAAACAGCGCAGAGCGAGGTGACACCCGAGATCAAGCAAAAGATGTTCGAGGCCGAGGCCGAGGATGCGATTTTGACCACCTCTGTCACCGGCAAGCCCTGCCGGACCCTGCGCAACAAATTCTCCGAGGCCTATGACGAACCCGGCGCGCCGCCAACCCTGCCGGCGCCGACGCAGAATTATCTTTGGTGGCAGGAGGGCCGAACGCGGGTTGAACGGGTCCGCGCCAAGGATTTCCTGACTTATCCCGTGGGCCAGATCGTTGGCGATATGGAAGCCGAAATTTCAGTCAGGGAGGTCGTTTACGAGCTGTTGAACGAGATGCTGGATGCCCGTGAGCGCCTGGACGAGATGCTTGGCTGAGGCAAGGGCGGTGGTTTGCCCGTGTGCTGCCGGCCGATGGCTTCCCATCGCCGCGATTTAGTATAAGCTCGGCTTAATTGGCCTGTCCCCAAAGGCATGGATTGCTGCTATACGACATTGTGGCTCCGGATGTTCGGCGGATCCGATGAAGAGGTGTTTTATGGGAATGATTACATAATGGCTCGATGGATCGTTGTTGCGGCCGCTGCCATGGTGGCGGGCCTGCTGGCCGGCCCGGTAGCCGCCGCAGAGGTCAAGGCGGGGGTCAAGGCGGAGGCTAAGACGCCGGCGGCCGAGGAAGCGGACGCCAAGAAGCCGGTCATCGCGGTGTTGGATGTGCAATTGGTCATGCGCCGGGCGGCGGCGGCCAAGGGCATCAGCATGGCGATGCAGGCACGGCGCAAGGCCTTTGAAGAGGAAATGGCCGCCGAACGCGAAACGTTGAAGGCTGAAGAGCAGAAACTGCGCAAACAGGGCACCATTCTGTCGCCCGAGGCGATGAATGAAAAACGCCGCGTGCTCGAAAACAAGATTTCCGATCTGCGCCGCAAGGCGGAACAGCGCCGGGGCATTTTGAACAGGGCCTTCACGGGTGCGACGCGAAAATTGCGTTCGGAAATCGCCAAGGTCCTGGCCGAAATCATGTCCGAGCGGAAGATTACCCTGACCCTGGCCCGCAAGGCCGTATTGGTTTTTGATCAACGCCTCAGCGTCACCGAAGAAGTGTTGCAGCGGCTGGACAAGAATTTGCCCAACGTCGCAGTCGATTTTAAGACTTCGAACGCCAAATAACTCCGCCGGCTGAATTCAGCAATACTAAGATCTGCAATACTGGGCACCGCATATGTTTGCCAACCGCTGGGCCATCCTTGCCGTCCTGATCGTGGTCCGCCTGGCCATGGGCTTTCAATTCCAGGCCGTCGCTTCAATGACACCGATCATTGCGGCGGATGTGGGGCTGGATTTTGCCGAGATCGGCACCTTGATCGGCTTCTATATGCTGCCCGGCGCCTTTATTGCCATTCCCGGCGCCATTTTGGGCAGCCGGTTCTCTGATCTGGGCATGGTCCTGTTCGGCGTCACGGTCATGGCCCTGGGCGGGGTTGTCGCCGGTCTGGCCGATGACTTTACCATGCTGGCGTTCGGGCGCTTGTTAAGCGGCGCCGGGGCCGTGGTGCAAAGCATCTTTCTGGTCAAGATGATCGCTGATTGGTTCGACGAAAAATCCGTGGTCACGGCCATGGCCCTGATGCTCTGCGGTTGGCCGGTCGGCATTGCCATCGCCCTGGCGACCCTGGGGCCGCTGGCCGAAAACTGGGGCTGGCAGCCCGTCATGCATTTGACCGCCGTGGTCTGCCTCGCTGCCGTTGCCGCCGTGTGGCTGGGCTATCGGCCGCCGCCCGGCAGCACGACCTCGGCCGGTGGACGCATGGGTTTTCATATGCCCCGCCGCGAGTTGAAGATGGTCCTGTACGCCGGTTTGGTCTGGATGGTCTATAACCTGGCCTATTTCTCGATCATCTCGTTCGGTCCGGCGTTGCTGCTGGAGCGCGGCCTGGACGTGGCGGCGGCGGGCGCTGCCATCAGTCTGGCCAGTTGGGGCGCGTTGCCGGCCCTGCCCCTGGGCGGCTATCTGGCGGACCGTACGGGCCGGCCCGACCTGATCCTGGGAGTGAGCTGTATTCTGGCCGCCGCCGCCGCCGCCGCGCTGCCCGTTAGCGATCATCCCTATCTGTTATGCGTTGTCATCGGGCTGTTCGCCGCCGCGCCCGCCGGCATGATCATGGGCCGGGCGATCTCGCTCATGTCGCCGCCCTATCGGGCCCAGGGCAATGCCATTCTCTATACTTTCTTTTATGGCGGCATGGGACTGGTTCCCAGCGTGGTCGGCTGGAGCGCCGATATCACGGGAACCGCCGCCACGCCGCTGTATTTTTCCGCCTCCGCACTGCTGCTGTCCGTGCCGCTGTTCCTGGTTCTGCATGCCATGGCCAAGCGCCTGAGCGCCGAGCGGGCGGCGATTTAAACCGCGTCGGGGCCTTTATCAAAGGGCGCGATATCCCGGTCATCGGTGAGCAGATGGATCAGGCTGGGGCCGGTATGGGCCATGGCGCCTGATAACGCCGCGGCAAAGTCCTCCGTGCGCTCCACGGTCCAGGCGGCACAGCCGTAGGATCGCGCCAGATCGGCGAAATCGGGACTTGATAGACGGGTGCCATAGATATGATCGGCGCCAAAGCGTTGCCGCTGTCCCTCCAGGATGGAACCATGTACGCCGTTGTCGCAGACCACGACCAACAGATCGATGTTCTGTTCCACCGCCGTAACCAGTTCCTGGCCGGTCATCATGAAGCCGCCGTCACCAACAAAGGCGATCGCGGGACTATCCGGCAAGGCGCGGCGGGCGCCGATGGCACCGGGCACGCCATAGCCCATGGCGCCCGAAACCGGCCCGGCCTGGGTATGGGCATGATTGAAGCGGTAAAAGCGGTGTATCCAGCGGGCAAAGCTGCCGCCGTCAGTCAAAATGACCGTATCGGGCGGTACCTGGCGCCGCACCTCGGCGGCGACCTGGGACAGATCGACCGCGCCCCGCACCTCTACCGCGCCCGGTTCGCTGCTGGCCAGATAGGCTTGGTGCAGGTCGTCGCGCCGTTTCGGATCCATGGGTGCGGCGATACGGTCCGCCAGGGCCAGACAGGCGGCGGCGGGGTCCGAGAGCAGGGACAGATCGGCCTGGCAGCGGGCCAGAACGTCGGCGTCGGGATATATTTGCAGAAATGTCTGATGCGCCCGGGGCAGGCCGCCATCCTCCGCCGTGATGCCGTCCATGCGGCTGCCCATGGCGATCAGCAGGTCAGCCTCATCCAGGGCCTGTTTCTGGTAGGGCAGGCGGTTGATTTCCAAATGCCCGGCATAGGCGGGGTGATCGTTGAGGAAGGTATCCTGGCGGCGGTAGGTGCTCATCACCGGTGCGCCCGTGGCCTCGGCCAAGGCGGCCAGGGCCAGAGTGGCATCCTGAATGGCGACGATCTCGCCCGACAGGATCAAGGGCCGCTGGGCCTGGGCGATCATCCGCGCCGCTTCATCCAGCGCCGCCGCCTCGGGCGCCACGCCGGGGCGCTGGCGCGGGCTGGGAATGGCCGTATCGGTGACCGCGCCGTCGGTCAGGTCGCGGGGCAGGATCACCACTACTGGGCCGGGCCGCCCGTTGCTTGCCAACGCTATGGCGCGGGCGGTGACGGCGGCCACCTGGTCGGTGCTGTTGGGCTGCAATACCGCCTTGGCGATGGGGGTGAACATGGCGGCCTGGTTGATTTCCTGAAATGCTTCCCGGCCCTGGGAGGTGGAGGGTACATGGCCCACGAACAACAGCATGGGCGAGCAGTCCTGCTTGGCGGTATGTACACCGATGGCTGCATTGGTGGCGCCGGGACCGCGCGAGACGAACAATGCCGCGGGCCGGCCCGTCAACTTGCCATAGGCTTCCGTGGCGAAGGAGCCGCCGCCTTCGTGGCGGGTGGTGATCAGGCTGATCTGATTGCGTTTTCGGCGCAGGGCTTCCAATACGGCCAGGAAACTCTCGCCCGATACGGTGAAGGCGGTATCGACGCCATGGGCGATCAGGGTATCGACCAGGACGTCGCCACCCGTGATAACGTGCTCTGTTACATCATTCATGGCCCGACATTGCCTCAAGGGCGCCAATACGACAAGTGGTACGACAAGTGGTGCGACAAGTGCTGCGGAGCGGGGAATATTCGTGCTAGCCCGAATTATTCATGAGAGGGCGCAAGATTGCTGGCGAGCGTAGATTA
>CAYWYB010000250.1:0-7970 GCA_964462145.1 uncultured Rhodospirillaceae bacterium | reverse complement strand
AGGTGCCGCTGACCAGAAAGCCGCCGTCCGTGGCTGTTAACTTGCCCTGCACGCCGGCGCCCCATGCCAGCACCGCATCGGCCGGGTCGAACACTTCCCGCGCCGGTTCCTCGTCCATGAAGGCGGCGGTCATGGCGCAGCCCAGGGCCTGGCCCAGGCACCAGGCGGACGAAGCATCGGCGCTGGCGATGATTTCGGCGGCTTGCGCCATTTGCGGCAGGGGCAATTCCGCGCCGCCGTGGCACCGGGGCAGGCTGAGGCGAAACAACTGCCCCTCGTGCATAGCGGCCAGGGCCTTTGGCGTCAGGGCGCGTTCGGCTTCGATGCGTTCAGCCTCGTCGCGCAGCACCGGCGCCACCGTGCGCGCGTTCTCCAATGCCGATCCGGCCAGCAATTGACCCGTCTCTGATCTCGATGCCATCGCCCCACTCGATTTGTTTCATTTCATTCCCACATCGCTACAGCCTAGTTTCGAATACCCGCTTCAGGCAAGCCGGCAATCTGATATGCTCTGTTTGGAATATGCAACGTAGGTGGAGGAGGGACGAGCCATGGATCCGGAAATCAAGGCGGCGCTGGACAAACTGTTCGCAAACGACAGCGCGCTTTATCAGGAGCGCGGCTTCCAACGGCGCATCGGTTGGGGCAAGAAACCGGCCCTGGTGGTGATCGACATGGCCAATGCCTGGACCCGTGAAGACAACGCCTTTACCTGCGAGGGCATGGAGACGGTGATCCCAGCCCTGAACGAGGTTCTGGCCGCCTTCCGCGCCAAGGGCCTGCCGATCATCTTCACCACCACGGCGTATGAGATTATCGAGGGCGAGCATTCCGACATGGGCCTGTGGGGCAAGAAAATCCCGGCGGAGGTTCTGCGCGCGGGTTCGGACGCGGTGCAGATCGACACCCGCCTGGAACGCCGGGACGATGAAATGCTGATCGTCAAGAAACAGGCGAGCGCTTTTCGCGGTACTAATTTACAGAGTTACCTGACCGCCTGCGGCGTCGATACGGTGGTGGTGACCGGGGCCACGGCCAGCGCCTGCGTCCGCGCCACGGTGGAAGACGCCATCGCCGACGGCTTCCGTCCGATCATTGTGCGCGAATGCATCGGCGACCGCATCGCCGGCGCGGTGGAATGGAATCTCTACGACATGGACGCCAAGTTCGGCGACGTGGAACCGCTGGAGGCGGTGCTGGATCACATGCGGCGGAACACCTAAGAATGGAACATTGAGCATGGAACACATCGATCCGTTCGAGGCGGCCCACTGGGACCTGGTACCGGGCCGGACGGCGGTCGTCGTGATCGACCCGCAGAACGATTTCCTCCATCCCGACGGCTGGTACGCGAAAAGCAGCGTCGATATCAGCCATATGCGCCGGGTCATCGAGCCAACGATAAAATTGCTGGAAGCGGCCCGCGCCCAGGATGTCCCCATCATCTGGACCCGGCATGGTTTCCGCAACGAGCACGACGCGGGCGCCTTCTTCAAACTGAGGCCTTTCCTCAAGGCAGGCGGTTTGCGCCAGGGCACATGGGGCTATGAATTGTACGAAGGCCTGGGCGCGCTGGAAGAGGATTGGTACGTGGAAAAAAGCCGCCTAAGCGCCTTTTTCAACACCAATCTGGAAACGATATTGCGGGGCCTGAACGCGGACACCGTGCTCATGGCCGGTGTCCTGACCAACCAGTGCGTCGCGGCGACATCGAAGGATGCGTCTTTTCGCGATTTCAAACCGGTCATGGTGGAAGACTGCATCGGCACCACCCTGCCGCACCTGCATGACCCGGCAATGGAGATGATGCAGGTCGGCTGGGCCGAAGTCACTACGCTGGAGGATACGCTGGAACAGTTGAGTCGGTTTAGGCAGCTGCGGGAGGGCGGGTTGAATGATCGAACGAAATAGCGGCGCAAAATACTAGTTTTTGCCCCAAATCTTGATACAGACAGCGATCGCTAGAAAAATGAATCCAAAACCAAATGTCACTACATTGATGATGCCAGGAATCTTGATGAAACGGTCCCTCAGCGAGTAATTACCCGATGAAAGCATCACGCAGCCCGCTGAGAATACCAACAATCCTGATATGACAGAAATGCTTAATAGGCCGAGCGATAATGTTGAAAGTATTTTGAGCAGCGGGTCAGTTGTGTAAAATTCTGGTTTGATAACAAATGCAATGGCGCCGCCTGCCAAAGCAATAAGATACTTTGTGAAATCTACCGCAGACTGTAAGCCTTCAATTTTGTACATGTCAACAAAACCATAAATAGTGGCAGTTACTCCAGCGTTTTGCTCGTTGGATGGTCCGTGAGGTGATCAAATTATTGTTGAAACGAAGCGCAGAGAGAAGGATCTCACTCAGGGCTTCTTCAAGTTTCTCTTGGTCCACACTATAAAAGCCAGAACGAAGGTGATGTCTTGGAATGCGGCGAATTTCGGCAATAGCACCGCGCGTAATTCTAACGTTCTGATTGGCTGCCAAGTCTTGAAATTTTTCAGTTACTAGCTCTCGTACAGCACGGGCATTAATTCGCACTTCGTCAGCCACGAAAGTCTCCTCACCGGTTATTCAATGGCACTTAGGCAAATGTCGCCAAAGCAGGCTTCTTGCATGCTTGCTAGAATAGCAACCCAAAGACGCATTTACAATTCGTAGGCGGAGTTGAAAAGTAAGTTGAGGTCGAATTACCTTCGCGAATTATCCCGCAACGTTCGCGATCTGATCATTCCGCAATCTTTTTGGGTTAGTAAGAAGCTTGACCCAGGCGACCCAATTCTATGACCATCGCGTTGTGATTCTACTATTCATCCTTCTCCGCGTAATCCTAGTCACCTCCAAATCCGGGTCTAAACCCAGGCCCGGCCCTGTCGGCACTGTGATGTTGCCGTCCTTGGCGACGATGGCATTGCCGTACAGGCTCGCTTCCAGGGTCTTGTAATAGAACGTTTCGGCCAGGCATTCGTCGGGCATGGTGGCGAGCAGTTGCAGGGTCGCTAAGAATCCCAAACAAGCTGCTGCTTGAACTCGTGATATCGATAACTGGCATCTATTGTTAGCTATACCCGCACATTCTGAGACAATTTCTCAAAAATTGGCAGCGGAAAATGTAATCGAAATGATTTAAATGTAACATTATTACTTTTTATTGTTCACTTCTAATTAAGTCATTTTGGATAATTATGTAAATTACTTAATAGCGACATGGTCAATACATCGATCAAAATGAAACCAAACCGAAACACTGGCGCGCAACACCCATACTGCACCGGATCTGACCGCCGGGACCGGACGGCGCCATCGTGTTCGAATAATGCCCACGTCTCGACCCGGATCGGAGTAGGCCTTTGAACAAAATACTCGATAGCGCTCAAGTGTTGTTCATAGCGCCGGGTTCGGAGACGCCGGGCGTCGAGGCGAATACGACCGCCCAGGCCGCTGACAATGCCGGCGGGCATGCTCTCCTCCTCCGTTTTATTGCCTTGAATATGGCCGCGATCGCGCTCCTGGCCGCCGCCTGGGGCCAAGGTTGGCTGCAACTCGTCATAGATGCCGACAGCACGGGCCTCACCTTCGTCATTGTCGCGGTATTTGGGGTTGGTTTTATCTTCAGCATCCACCGCGTCCTTTGGCTCGACCGCGAGTTCGGCCTTCTCGATGATCGGGGCGCTGCGCCACCGTCGCTGGTCGCGGACTATCTCGGCCGGGTTTCAGGTCACGAGGCCTCAAGCCGGCAACTCAGCGCCGCTGCCGCCAAGCTCAAGATCAGCGCGGAAATTTCCATCGTCCGGCAAATCGCGAATAGCCTGGTACTCTTGGGTCTAATTGGAACTGTAATTGGTTTTATTATCGCCCTCTCTGGCGTTGACGCCGGCGCCGCGGTTGATGTCAAGGCGATCTCGCCGATGGTCTCGCGGTTGCTTGCCGGCATGTCGGTGGCGCTCTACACGACCCTTGTCGGAGCCGCTCTCAATCTTTGGCTATCGGTTAATCACAACTTGTTGTCTCGTGCCGCCGCAACATTTTTCGCCCGGCTGATTGAAATCGGAGAGGCCGATGCAGGCGCTCGATCACTACGATGACGGTGGCGATGGCACCGTTTTCCGCGATGTCATCATGCTGGCGCTGCTGGGCTTCGTTACCATCGTGGTGTTGCTGCTGCCGCATCTGAATCCGCCAACCACGGGCAGCGCCGCCGCCGATCCGCCGGGCAATGTCGTCGTCGAGATCCGCTGGCCCGACGCGATCAATGCCGATGTCGATCTCTGGGTACAGGCACCGGGTGATACGCCAGTCGGCTATACCAACATGGGAGGCGAGGTCTTCAATCTACTGCGCGACGATCTTGGTCACCGCGACGACCGCTCCAATCTGAACTACGAAGTGGCCTACAGCAGAGGTATCCCGGCGGGCGAGTATACCGTGAACCTGCACCTCTATTTGACGGACGACATGGATGGCGACATTCCGGTCGAGGTCGCGATTGGCATCAAGGGAACGAAACAGGACAGGCTCGATTATGTCGTCCGCAGGAACGTCCACCTCATGCATCAGGGCGAGGAATTGACCGTCGTCCGTTTTGAACTTTCCGACGAGGCCCGGCTGGTGCCGGGAAGTATCCACGAGATACCTCGAAGGCTCCGTAGCGCATCGCGCGTCAAATAGCCCAAGGGTGCTGGTAGAATGGATATGATTTTCCCGATGTTTGCCGTTGGCGTCGCTCTCATTACGACCCTCGTATTGATCGCCAATGCCCGTTTGCGGCCTTTCAGACTCCGCCTCGCGGCTTTGGCTTGTGCAGCCGCCTTGATGACGCTGGGTTATACCGGGTTCGTCGAGATTTTGGGCCGGGCCAAGCCGGTTTCGAGCGAATGGGCAAAGCGTGCTGTCGAGGAAGCAACGGTACTGGCCTCTAATCTGAGCGAGGGCAAAGCGATCTACCTCTGGCTGAAATTTGATAACGCGGATGGACCCAAGGCCTTCGTTCTGCCCTGGAGCAAGCAGGCGGCCAAGCAGTTGCGCAATGCCCAGCAGCGAGCCAAATCAATGGGCACCCGGGTCCGTGTCAAGCGGCCCTTCGAAAAGAGACTGGAAACGTCGGAGCCACAGTTCCACGCCGAAGCGCGGCCAGCCCTGCCCGAAAAAGCTCTTGCCAGACGGGATGTGCCAACCTGAAACGATCATCCGGGTTTCGTACGACAGTGTACTCATCCCTGCACTTGTGATGTCTGCAAGCTGACGCGGCTGAAACACCATGCTTCGGCCTTGTAACTAGAGCACGTTTACTAAACACAGGGTCATTTGACCGGTTTCTCCGTTTTCGTGACTAGGCGTGCTTCGCATGGCGATGTGGGACATCGGCAAAGAAGCACAACGACGCCTCGGAAGCGGAGAAGCCGGCCTTCGGTGGCATTCCCGGGCCGTTCGGCGGCGTTGCGCTGCTTGCCCGATGTCCCACATCGCGCGGCACAGCGCTCCTACCCGAGCGGCCCAGGAATGCCATCAAATGGCCCTGTGTTTAGTAAACGTGCTCTAGGTGTCCTTCGCGGTGTATTCCTTGATCACGTCCAGATCCGGGTCCAGACCCAGGCCCGGCCCCGTTGGGACGGTGATGTTGCCGTCCTTGGCCACTATGGCATCGCCATACAGGCTCGCTTCCAGGGTCTTGTAGTAGAAGGTCTCGGCCAGGCATTCGTCGGGCATGGTGGCGAGCAGTTGCAGTGTGGCCAACAGGCCCGGCGCAAAATACGGGGCATGGGGCATGACCGTGGTGCCGTTTAGCTCGCCCAGGGTGATGATCTTGCGGAATTCAGTGATGCCGCCGACCTTGGTGACGCTGGGCTGGACGTAGGTCACTGCCTCGGCCTCGATCATCTGCTTGAATTCGAACGCGGTGCAGGCGTTTTCGCCGGCAGCCAGGGGGATGTCCACTTCCATGCCCAGACGATTGAGGCTTTCGAAATCCTCGGGCGGGAAAATCGGTTCTTCCAGCCAATGCAGATCGTAGGGCTTGAACGATAGCGCCGCTTCCTTGGCCTGCCAGGGCGTCCAGGGGCAGTTGGTATCGACCATCAGGGGCACGCCGTCGCCCATGGCCAGGCGGGCGGCGCGCACCGCCGGTTCCGTCGTTTCGTGCAGCTTAACCGAGCCATAGCCCTCGCTCATGGCGCGCTGGCAATGTTCGGCCACCTGATCGGGATCGGTGTAATTGAACAGGGAGGCATAGGCGGGAATTTCCGACCGCCTTGCCCCGCCCAACAGGGTTGAAACCGGCACGCCCCCGGCCTTGCCCGCCAGATCCCAAAGGGCGATATCGATCCCGGAAATGGCGAACATGGTGATACCGTAGCGGCCAAGCAGGTGGTTGCCCTGTTGCAGGAAATAGGACAGTTGCCCGATGGCGGAAGCATCCTTGCCAATCAGCGATGGGGCGATCCTGTCGTCCACCAGCGCCTTGACGGCGCGCGCGATGCCGCCATAGCCAAAGGCATCGCCCCAACCGACATTGCCGTCCTCGGTTTCTATGCGGATCAGGACATAGTCCAGGGTGGACCAATCCATATTGCCGATGTTGCCTGTCCCGCCCGTGCTGTAGGGCAGTTTCACAATAATCGAATCTATTTTGCCGATTTTCATTGTGCGTTTCCTTCTAAGATGTGACGCGGTAACGCGCCAATTAGCTCGGCGCGCGATAACGCGCGACGGCGTCCCCGTTGAATGTGAAGCCCAGGCCGGGACGGTCCGGGATCAACAGATCACCGTCCACCAACTCGGTCTGTTCGTTATAGAGATTGCCGAACCAAGGCATCATCTCGCTGTATTCGATATTGCTCAAGGCACCGCAGAGTTGCAGGCTTTGTTCGGTATAGACATGCGGCGAGACGGGAATGTCAAAGGCATCCGCCATATGCGCCACCTTGACGAATTCGGTGATGCCACCGACCCGCTCCAGATCCGGCATCAGCACATCGGCCGAGCCCCGTTCGATCATGTCGCGGAAGCCATAGCGGGCGTATTCGGTCTCGCCGCTGGCAATGGGCGTGTCTATCTCGGCCGCGACCCGGGCCGAACCGGCCAGGTCATGGGCTTGCACCGGTTCCCCATACCAGACCAGATTATAGGGCTCTAAAGCGCGGCCCATGCGGATGGCGTGATTGACGGTGAAGCCCTGATTGGCATCGGCCATCAAGTCGATATGGGGTCCGATCGCTTCGCGCACAGCGGCCACGCGTTCGATATCCTCCGCCACCGACGGCTTGCCCAGGCGCATCTTCATGGCGCGGTAGCCCTGGTCCAGGTAATCCCTGGCCTGGGCCTGTAGTTCGTCCGGGGTGAGGGAGACCCAGAGTCCACCCGAATGATAGGCCCGCACCCGGTCCCGGCTTTGCCCCAGCAGTTTGCAGACGGACATATCGTGGGCCTTGCCGACCAGATCCCACAGCGCCATGTCGATGGCGGCAATGCCGAACAGGGTAATGCCCTTGGCGCCAAAGAAATTGACGTCGGCCCACATTTCCGACCACAGGGCGGCATGTTCATGAGGGTCGCAGCCAACCACCCGTTGGGAGAAGCTGTGGATCATCGCATCGAGCACGGGCAATCGAGCCGGGTTCATGCACCAGACAAGGCCCTGGCCCTCCAGTCCTTCATCCGTATCGACCCGCAACAGCACGCAACAGACGGCTTCGATATGGTGGATCGCGGTGCGGATCGGAGTTTCGAATGGAATTCGAACCGCTTCGGTGCGCAGTCCCGTAATTTTCATGACAGGTCTCTTTCTATTTTCCGGGCCGCGCCATCGAACAGCGGCAGCAGCAGATAGCCGGCCAGGAAACCGCCGATATGGGCTTCCCAGGCAATTGCTCGAACCGTGCCCGAACCCGGCAGGCCAGTGTAGCCGATGATCATATTGCTGATGATAAAGAGGGCGTTAGCTTGATGACTGTTCACAAAGCAAAAGGTC
>CAYWYB010000249.1:0-8046 GCA_964462145.1 uncultured Rhodospirillaceae bacterium | reverse complement strand
CCTGTCGGTCATCTGCCTGACTTCGTTGACCAGGGCAAAGGGATTGATGGTGCCGCAATGGCCGCCCGCCCCGCCGCACACCGCGATCAGGCCGTCGGCGCCGGCTTCCAGCGCCTTTTCCGCGTGCCGGGCCGAGGCGATATCGTGAAACACCAGACCGCCGTATTCATGCACCGCATCGAAGACCTCGCCCGGCGCGCCCTTGGAGGTGAGGATCACCGGCACCTTGTGCTTGATGCAAAGCTCCAGATCGCCGGCCAGACGCTGATTGGTACCATGCACCACCAGATTGACGCCGTAGGGACCGACCGGACTGTCGCCTTCATCCCGCAAACGTCCGAGGCCGTCTTCCATGGCCGTCAGCCAGTCTTCCAGCATTTCCACGTTGCGGGTGGTATGCGCGGGAAACGTCCCCATCATACCCTGGGCACAGGTGGCCAGGGCCATTTCCGGGTTGGACACGGTGAACATGGGCGCCGCGATCACCGGCAGCGACATCGACGCGATCAGTTCATTGACGGTTGTCATATGTATCTCACTCAATACGGCCCAGTTCATGGATCCAGGGCCGCGCGGCACGGTCCTTGGCCTGGAAGGCGGTGGTGTCGGCATCGTCCTTTAGGGTCTGCGCGATTTCGTCTAGGCCTTCCAGCAGGGCGGCCTGCCGGTCCGGCGTCAGATCAAAGCTGATGACCCGGCCCGACGGGGTGGTCAGGGTGCGCTGGGCCACGTCGAGCTGAAATTGCATGTTGCCCTGATCGTCGCTGGCCTCCGCCATCAGATCGGCAACGGTTTCGCTGGGCAGGCGGATCGGCAGAACGGAGTTCTGGAAGCAGTTGTTGAAGAATATATCGCCGAAGCTTTCGGCGATGACACAGCGGATGCCCAGGCCCCGAATGCCCCAAACGGCGGTTTCCCGGCTGCTGCCGCAGCCAAAATTGCGCCCCGCGATCAGGATTTGGGCATCGCGGTAGGCCGGCTTGTTCAGCACGAAATCCGGGTTCTCACTGCCATCGGCCAGAAAACGCAGAGGCTCGAAGGTGAATTCATGCATGTTGTGCTTGCCGGCGGTGTTCAGACGCGCCATGGGGGTGATGATATCGGTATCGATATTGGCGCGGGGCAGGGGGGCCGCGACGCCCTGCAACTGTTGCAGCTTTTCCATTATTCCGCCTCCTCCAAGCCAAGATCCGCAGGTTCAAGATTTCGCACATCGGTGATTTCGCCCATCACCGCCGCCGCCGCCGCCATGGCCGGTCCGGCCAGATGGGTGCGGGCGCCAGGGCCCTGGCGGCCCACGAAATTACGGTTGGCGGTGGAGATACAGCGTTCGCCCGGCGGTACGACCTCGCCATTGCTGGCCACGCACTGGGCACAGCCCGGCTCGCGCCATTCAAAGCCGGCATCGAGGAAGATTTCGTGCAGGCCTTCCGCTTCCGCCGCCACCTTGACCGGGACCGAACCCGGAACGACCAGGGCGATGACGCCCTCGGCCACCTGGCGCCCCTTGGCGATGGCCGCGGCCCGGCGCAGGTCCGAGAGGCGACTGTTGGTGCACGAGCCGATGAATATCCGGTCGATCTTGGTGCCCGCGATGGGCGCGCCCGCTTTCAGGTCCATATAGTCCAAGGCATTGACGGCGCCTTGCTGTTGTTCCGCCTCGGCGAAGTTTTCCGGGCTGGGTATGTTTTCGGTGACCGCCACGGTTTGGCCCGGCGAGGTACCCCAGGTGATTTGTGGCGCGATTTCCGATGCATCAATGCTGACCTCCCGGTCGAACACGGCGCCTTCGTCGCTGACCATGGTGCGCCAATAGGCCAGTGCCTCATCCCATGCCGCGCCCTCTGGCGCCAGGGGTTTGCCTTTCAGGTATTCGAACGTGGTGTCATCGGCCGCGACCATGCCCATGCGGGCGCCGAATTCGATGGACAGATTGCAGATCGTCAGGCGGCCTTCCATGCTCATATTGGCAATCGTGCTGCCGGCGTATTCCACCGCATGGCCGGTGCCGGCGGCGACGCCTAGCTGGCCGATGATATGCAGGATCACGTCCTTGGCCTCAACGCCGGGGCCCAGATCACCATCGATGGTGATGCGCATGGCTTTCGGGCGGCGCTGGCGGATGGTCTGGGTGGCCATCACATGCACCAACTCGGACGAGCCGATGCCGAATGCCATGCAGCCCATGGCGCCGTGAGTGGAGGTATGGCTGTCGCCGCAAACCAGCAGGCAGCCGGGCAGGGTGTAACCGGTTTCCGGGCCGACCACATGCACGATGCCCTGGTTGGAATGCTCCAGGCCATAGTGGGCAATGCCGGTGGCGTTCGCCATGTCGCGCAGACCGCCGCCGAATGCCTCGCCATGCTCGCTGGACGCCAGGGTGCGGCCGGGCATGGTCGATATGCTGTGATCCGGCGTAGCCAGGCAGAGTTCGGGGTTGCGCACGGAAAGGCCGCGCTCCTGCAACTCCTTCATGGCGCGGGCGCCGCTTAGATCATGCAGCAGCAGCCGGTCCACATGCAGAAGGTCCAGGCCCTCGCCCAGGGAGCGGACGACATGGCTGCTCCAGAGTTTATCGACAAGGGTTTTCGCTTCGCTCATCCTGCTTCTCCCATACCTAAGCCGCCGGTGCTTCAGTCGCTATGTTGTTCGATCCATGCGGTGACCGCGTCATTGAAGATATCCGCCGCCTCGATATTGACCGCATGGCCCGCGTCCACCTCGACCACTTCCAGGTTGGGAATATTGGCGAGGGCGTATTCATAATTTGATTCAAAACGCTTTTCCGCCGCGCCGCAAACCAGCAACGTCGGCACGGTCGTATTCTGGACCTCATCGCGTACCGATAAATGGGGCGAGGAATAACGGAATGATTGCGCCAGGCCCCTGGGTTGCAACAGCTCGGCGTCCCTGACCAGGGCATCGCGGGCAGCCTCGGGCAGGCGCTTGGCCCGGCCCGGATAGATCGGCAATTGCTTGATGCCCTCGACGCCATTGCGTTCCATGGCCTGGGCCCGTTCTTCCACGGTGCCCCGATAATTGTTCAAGGCTTCATTGCCGATCAGGGCGGATGATGAGTTGGTGAAAACCTGCGCCATGATCCGATCGGGATGGCGCAAGGCATAGCGCAGGGTCAGACCGGCGCCAAAAGACTGACCGCAGATGAACCAGCGCTCGACGCCCAATTTCTCGCGGATCGCCTCGAAGGTACGGACGTAGGCTTCCGGGTGATAATGCTCTGCTTCTTCCGGCGAGCCGGAGCGGCCATGGGCCAGCAATTCCACCAAGACCGGGCGCGCCACTTTTTGCAGGGCGGCCATGTTCAGTTCCCACTGTGCCCGCGAGGACAGCATGCCGTGCAGCATCATGATGTAGGGGCCATCGCCCTCGTGTACTTCATAATGCAGATGGATTTCCGGATCGCTCATATTCATTTCACCACTAAATACATCAATTATGCTACCGCCCAGTCTCGTTCCTTGGCGCAGATGGGGGACTACCGCAGGCCGAGGCCGCCCTGGATCGTCAGCTTTGGCGCGATGGTGATGTTATGGGCCAGGATTTCCTCGAAATGCATGCGGTTGCCCTGGTCGCGGTCGACAAAGGCCGCCAGATCGCGGGCGATGGAGGGCAAGGCCTGCTCCCAGACCGTGCCCAGATCCTTGACCACGGAGGCTTCCAGCACCGGCTCCTTGCCAGCATGCAGCATGCCGGCGACGGAAATCGACATGCGCCGCAGGGTGTGCAGCTGTGCCACCAGGCGGCCCAGGCCCTCGGCCTCGCGCGTGTCGGGGTTCTGGCCGATAAAGTCAACCAGCTCGAACAATACCTGGCCGGTTTCCAGGAACCGCTCGGAACCGCTGCGCTCGTAGGCCAGCTCGGACGTTGCCTGCTTCCAGGCCATGTCGGCCTCGCCCATGAGGTAGTCATGCGGCAGCAGGGCATTGTCGAAGATCACCTCGTTGAATTCGTGGTTGCCGTTGGGATGCAGCACCGGCTGGGTCGAGATGCCGGGCAGGCTCATGTCAACCAGGAATTGCGACAGGCCGTGGCGGCGGTTTTCCTGGGTCGGCGCCGAGGTGCGGAACAGCCCGATCATATAGTCGGACTCGTGCGCCAGGGAGGTCCACAATTTGCGTCCATTGATCAACCAGCCGTCGTCGGTACGCTCCGCCTTGGTCTTGGCGGCGAATAGATCGGAGCCGGAATCAGGCTCGCTCATACCAATGCAAAATGACACCTCGCCACGGGTGATGCGCGGCAGGATGTCCTGCTTGATCGCCTCGGAGGCGTATTTCATCAAGACCGGGCCGCTTTGCCTATCGGCGGTGAAATGTTTGCGGGTTGGTGCCCGGGCGATCAGGAATTCCTCGTTGATCACATAGCGTTCGAGAAAGCTGCGTTCCTGGCCGCCGTACTTCTTGGGCCAGGTAATGCCGATCCAGCCCTTTTCGCCGACTTTGCGGCTGAATTCCGGGTTTGGCCGGCGATCCGGCGTGCCGTCAAAGGTGCCGGCGGCCATTTCCTCTTTCAGAAACTCGCGGACTTCCACGCGCAGGGCTTCGGCCTCGGGCGGCAGGCGGATGGGATCAAACTGTATGGCTACTGACATCTCGTTATCGACCTCTATCTAGTTACGCGGCGGTCAGGCTGTGCCACAGACCTTCACCGCCGCCGGCGGCGACCCGGCGGCCCAAATCGACGGCCCAGACGGCCTCGTTGTCGAAATCATCCCGCCAGGACCACAGACGCTGCACAAAGCGGTGCAGGATATGCTCCTTGGTGAAACCGATGGCGCCAAAGGCCTGATGGCCGATGGCGGCACCCTCGCCGGCGGCTTCGCCGACACGGATTTTGGCCGAGGCGATTTCCAGAAAGACGCCGCCGTTTGACCAATCCTCCAGGGTCTCGACCGTATAGGCGGTGGAGGAGGCGATGGCGATGGCGGCGGCGGCTTCCTCGCCCAGGCGGGCCAGATTGTGCTGCACCGCCTGGAACTTGCCGATGGGCCGGCCAAAGGCGACCCGCTCCTCGGCATATTGCACCGCGATTTCCAAGATTGTTTGCAAGGCGCCGGCCATTTGCATGGAGCGTGCCGCGGCCCCCATCAGTTTCAACGCCTGGGCATCAATGCCGGCCCGCGCCGGGGCCGACTGCAAGGGCGTGACGCCGGAAAAATCGACGGTGTTTTGCGCCTCACCCGCCATGTTGCGGCCTTCGGAACAGGTGCAGTCCGCAGTGCTGACCAAGGCCACGACAGGACCATCTGGGCCGTCCGCCAGAACCGCCAGATGATCGACCTCCGCCGCGAAGGTCACCGCGCGGGCAGTGCCCGACAAGGTACCGTCGGCGGCAAGGGTGATATTGTCGCCGCGCTGCATGGGTGCCACGGTCATGGCGCCGCCGGGCAGCATGATATCGCCCATTTCCAACAGCCAGCCGGCCAGCAGGGTTTCGGCCAGGGGCAGGGCGGCGGCATATTCGCCCGCCACCCGCAACACGGCGAAGCCCGAGCCGATGCCGGCACCCGCGCCGCCCAACTCGTCATTGACCCAGGCGGAGGTCAGGCCGGCTTCTTCCAGGGCCGTCCACAGCGGTTCCCGCCAGCTGTCATCGCCGGCCAGATTGATGGTCTGCGGGTCGCCCAGATCGCGAAAGATCCGGGTTGCCGCATCGGTGACCAGGGTTTGGGCTTCATCCATTGCCATACCTTTCCTAGATTAGCTCCTATCTGCCCTGGAAGTTCGGCAGGCGGCGATCAGCCGTGGCCGCGATGCCTTCCTTGAAGTCTTCGGTTTCCTTCAGACGGTTTTGAACTTCCAATTCGTGGTCCGTCGCCGCCTTCACACGGTCGGCCAGGCCGGCGCGCAGGGTGGCCCGTGTCTCAACCACGCCCAGCGGGGAGGAGATGGCGATTTCCTTGGCCAGTTCCATGGCCGCGCTACGGACCTGATCAAGCGATACGAAGACATCCGCCAGGCCCATTTCCATGGCTTCCTCGCCCTTGATGCGGCGGCCGGTATACATCATCAATGCCGCGTTCTGCTGGCCGATCAGGGCCGGCAGTGTGTGGGTCAGGCCGAAACCGGGGTGGAAGCCCAGGCGTGTGAAGTTGGCCGCGAAACGCCCTTCGGCGCAGGTCACCCGGAAATCAGGCACCAGGGCCAGTCCCAGGCCACCACCAATGGCCGCGCCCTGAATAGCGCCCACGATCGGCTTTGGCGTAGCGAACAGGCGGACGGCCTCCACGTACAAGTGGGTCTCGGCCTTTTGCGGCTGCGCCGCCTGGTTTTCGAGAAGCTTGTCGCTCGAGCTATCGCCGAAATTGGCGCCGGCGCAGAATGCCTTGCCTTGCGCGGCGAGGACGATCGAACGGCAGTCGTCGTTCTCGCCCAGGCCCTCGCAAGCATCGGCCAGTTGGCTGATCAGCGCGTGGTCGAAGAAATTATAGGGCGGGCGCTGGATTTCGATCAGGGCCACATGATCGTCCAGGTTTACCTCGATATCGTTGAAGTCGCCGATTTTGGTCATTTCTAAGTATCCTTAAGTTTGCTCTTTAAGAGGCTAATGTACATTTGCCGTTCTTGACCACGACCAGGTCGCGCTCTTTCAGACGGCACTGGAAGGAGACGATATCGCCGTCCCGCCAGATATCCGTAATGATGGTTTCGCCAGGGTAGACGGGCGCGGAAAAGCGCAGATCGAAACCCTGGATCATGGTGTGATCGTAATCGCAGATGGTCGTGACAATCGCCCTGCACGCCGTGCCATAGGTGCACAGACCATGCAGAATGGGCACTGGAAAACCGACGCTTTTGGCCAGAGTCGGATCCGCATGCAAGGGATTGCGGTCGCCGTTCAGGCGGTACAACAGGGCCTGATCGGGGCGGGTTTCCAATTCAACGCTCATATCGGGCGCCCGGTCGGGCGTCGGATGGGGCGCGGGGCCGGAACCGCTGGGCCCGCCAAAACCGCCGTCGCCACGGGCAAAGACCGTGCTGCCAACCTTGAACAAAGGTTTGCCGTCGGACTTCAGGCGGACATCGGTTTCGATCAGGACTAGGGCGCCCTTGCCCTCGCCCTTGTCATAGGCTTCCGCCACCCTGGCATCGGCGATCAGTTCGCCTTCGGGCGGCAGGGGGCGGTAAAGTTCCAGGCGCTGCTCGCCATGCAGAACCTTGGTGTAATCCCAGCCGATTTCCGCAGTCAGATTACCCCGGGTCAGCACCACCGCCATCGACGGTACAGTCTTCAGCGCACCCTGTTCAAAAACATAGTCGAGCTCTTTTTCATCCAAGGCATCCCGGCCAAAGCCGACGCCCAAGGCATACAGCATGGTCTCCCTATCGCCGTAGGAAAACTCTCGCCCCTCCTCCTTCAAGGTCATTAAATGGTCATAGTTCATGGCCATGTGAGACGCTCCTCAACTGATGTAACTTAACAGGGACGGCTTACAGCGGGTCCGAGGTAAACACCGTGCGGGCATTGCCCAGATCAGTCACGTTGGCGCGGAATGCCGGGAATGCGTTCGACAGCATGTTCGATGGCGTCCAGCCTTCCGTATTGGCGATACCGCGAATGGGCCGGGGCTGGTTCCAGATGTAAACCTCGTTGCCGCGGATGGAGAAAATCTGCCCGGTCAGGTCCTTGGCGTCGTCGGCCACCAGGGCCACGCCCAAGGGGGCGATCTGATCGGGCCGCATGCGCGCCTTGGTCAGTTCCATACGCTTGGCGGTGGCCTCATCCTTGATGGGAATGGTGCCGATCATGCGGGTCCAGGCCGAAGGCGAGAGAATGTTCGAACGCACGTTCTTACGCTCGTTCTCCATGGCGATGACGCGGGAGAGACCGACGATGCCCATCTTGGCGGCGGCATAGTTGGTTTGGCCGATATTGCCGATCAGGCCGGATGTGGAAGTAAACAGGACATAGGCGCCGTCTTCCTGATCACGGAAGTGATTGATGGTGGCGCGGGTAACGTTGAACGAGCCCTTGAGGTGAACATCAATCACCGCATCCCAGTCTTCTTCCGACATTTTGTGGAAC
>CAYWYB010000248.1:0-8051 GCA_964462145.1 uncultured Rhodospirillaceae bacterium | reverse complement strand
ATTCAGGACAACATCTAAAGCATCGGCGGGCGGGACCCTTAGGTTCTGGGAGGTGATGAAGATCCAAGAGAATGGTTTGGTGGCGATTGTTAAACGGGCTTGTCCGACCTGCGTCATGGTCGCACCCGTGCTGCAACAACTGGAAGCAAACGGCACCCTGACCGTCTACAGCCAGGACGACCCCGGTTTTCCCGAAGGCATGGATGTGGCCGATGACACGGCCCTGGATAATTCCTACCGGCTTGAGGTGGAAATCGTGCCCACCCTGGTACGGTTCCAGGACGGCGCGGAGGTCGAGCGCACTTATGGTTGGGACCGGGCGGCCTGGGAAAGCCTGACAGGCCGCGATGACCTGGGCGCGGATCTGCCTGCGTTCAAGCCCGGCTGCGGTGCCCTTAATCAGGAACAGGACCGTCTGGCGGAATTGAAAATTCGCCATGGCGACACTCCCATGGTCTCCCGCCTTGTGCCCCTTGGTGCCAAGGAAGATGCCATCGAGGCCTGTTTCGAACGTGGTTGGAGCGATGGCCTGCCCGTTGTCCCGCCGACCCAGGAACGTGTCCTGGCCATGCTGGAAGGCACCACACGGGCAGCGGACGAGGTCATGGGCCTGATGCCGTCGAACCTGGATACCTGCACCGTGGAAAAGGTTGCCATCAACGCCGTGATGGCCGGTTGCCGGCCTGAATACATGCCGGTGGTGCTGGCCGCGGTCGAGGCGGTGCTGGACGAGGATTATTGCCTGCATGGCACCCTGGCGACGACGCGTTTCGTTGGCCCCGTGGTCATCGTCAACGGCCCCATCGCCAAGCAGATTGGCATGAACGGTAAGGGCAATGCGCTTGGCCAAGGAAATCGTGCCAATGCCACCATCGGCCGGGCGGTCAATCTGGCGATCCGCAATATCGGCGGCGGCAAGCCCCAGGGCGTGGACCGGGCCACCTTGGGCAATCCGGGCAAGCTCAGCTATTGCTTCTGCGAGGACGAGGAAGGCTCGGCCTGGGAGCCGTTGACCGTTGACCGTGGCCTCAAGGCTGGCGCCAACGCTGTGACGGTGTTTGCCGGCTATGGCCTGCAGGGCGTGATCGACGACAAGGCGCGCTCGCCGGAGGAACTGGTGCAGACCTTCGCCACAAGCCTGCATGCGGTCGATAACATTCACAAGATTCCCGGGCCTGACTGTTTGCTGGTAGTCTGCCCCGAGCACGAGCGGACCTTGATGGAAGGCGGCTGGGACAAGGCGCGCTTTCATTCCGAAATCATGGCCCGCATGCAACTGCCGGCGGAGGACGTCATGCGCGGTGCCCACGGCATGGCCGAGGGCGTGAAGCCCGAACTGGCCGGCAAGACCGTGCCGAAGCTGTTGCCCACGGGATTAATGATTGTCCGGGCCGGCGGCGGCGCGGGCAAGTTTTCCGGTATTATCGCCGGTTGGACGCCGGGCATGCCCGAATCCAGCCGGCCCGTAACAAAGGAGATCAAAACATGAGCATGACAGACGCCTTGTTGGACCCGACGGGAGAGCGGGAGGCGGTGGAGAAACCGCGTCTGGCCCGCCCGACGTCATTGGACGGTTTGACCGTCGGGGTCCTGGATATTTCAAAGGTGCTCATAGTCTGGTCGCTGGCCCTTACCGCCGTATTCGATCAGCCTTTCGAGATTGGCCTTGGCTTTGGCGTTTATGGCTGGATTATCTAGAAGCCTCTCGTAATTGCGGGGGGCTTCTTTTTTCATCTGCCTAAGATATTTCAGAGTTTCTTTAGTGGCCTTGCCTTTGCCCATGTTCTTGGCTGCGATTTCTGTGGCGCGATCAATGTAGGCGCCGCGATACGATCCGGTCTCTATTTTGGCACCGGGTACAATCGCCTGTATTTCCGCGGCAATGCCGTCGTCGAGCCTCTTCCTCATCAACCCCCGACTTTGTTTATCCGCAAAGTTTAATAGGTTCACGCCATAGTCGGCACCAGCCAAGTCCATCTTGTACTTGCCAGCCAGGCCACGCTCCAGAGGCGTCGTACCCATGCCACCAATATCGCGCTGGGCGGCGGTGCCGAAATGTTGAACTGGATTGTTTTTTTCAGGTCAGGGTTGGCGTTCACATGCCTGCGGATGGCCGCCGCCACTTTCGGTGCTATCGCCTTCAGGTAATTTGGGTTCGCCATATAGGCGCGTATGGCTTCCGCCATTAACTCCCGCGCTACGTCAGCGCCCTTGTAGCCCTCGGCTTCCGGTCCCCACGTCCGTCCCCAATTCGCCGCTTCGGCGCCGTCGCTTTGGCGGTCGCGGTCGGGATAACGAAGAAAATATGAAAGGCTGCAACTCCTCTGGCAATGGCTACGGCGTGGGGACTGCGCTCCATGCCGCCAGTGATACCAGATTTTCGACGCTGGGGGCTGCGCCCCCAGACCCCCTAAGAGGTAAAGTAGTAAAGATACAAGAAGTGACTTTCGCTATCGCGAAAGGGTCCTGGCAACGCGGAACCCGAGGTAGCTGCTCCGGTTCCCGGTGCCGAGCCAGCTGCGGAGGGCCGCGCGCAGGCTCCCAGGCCTGATGCCCCAGGAACCGCCGCGAAGAACACGGCGACTACAGCTGCCAGATAACCAGGCGCTGCCATCGGCTGGCGAGCCTGTGTAACTCTTATTCCAGCAATCCTCGGTCCATTCCCATAAATTGCCTAGCATGTCATGAAGACCAAAAGCGTTAGGCTCATACCGGCCAACAGGCTCGGGTGATGCTCCCCTTGCCGCCTTTGAAGCACTAAACGCGTCCCCCCAATGATATTTCGTTCGCGTTCCGGCACGGGCGACGTATTCCCATTCCGCCTCAGACAGCAGACGGTAATCGTTGCCAGTCTTAGCGCTCAAACGATCGACGAATGTCTTTGCATCATCCCAACTCACTTGTTCAACGGGCCGATTATCACCTTTGAACCTGCTTGGATTACTCCCCATCATCGCTCGCCATTGTGCCTGGGTCACTTCAAACTTCCCGACTGCAAAGCTATAATCGACCCGCACATCGTGGACAGGCTTCTCAGCGTCAGCGCCATCGCCAGACAAATCGCCCATGCGAAATTGACCGGGCGGGATGACTACCATTTCAGGGCATTCCTCGCAGTCCTTGAAGGTATCGCCGGGGCGAAAACGTTCGGGATAGACGCCGACGGCAGGTTTAACAGTCTTAGGTGCCGCAATTTTCGGCGATATAAATGCCGCCACCTGGGGTGCAAGTGCTGCCTTCAGTTGCTTGGCACGAGCCGTAAAATGACCAGAGGGATAGCGCCGAAGAAATGCAGCGATCTCATCCACTTTCTTGGTATCTCGGACCTTGCCCCACGTCGCAATCTCAGCCTCGTCAGCCAGCGCCAGCAAAGAGCCAAAGACATAACCGGAGCCGCCATTCGCGCGTTCGACACGCAACCATTTACCGCCTTTGACTTTACCCGTGACTGATACTGCCTCATCACGTGCGACCCTGCCTATCTTAGCGGAGGACGTGGTCGGTTTCGCCCGTATATTGGCCGTCTTAACGGCAACATAGCTGGCATCGACCTCCTCGACCTGCACCGATGGCGGCGCAATAGAAATCTTCTGCTGCGGATCATAGGACGCCAACACGATGCCTCCGCGCCCTTGGATTGAGGCGAACTGCTCGCGACCGTAGCGCCGACGAGCCTGATACGTCATTTCCTCATCAAGGTACTTCTTGGCTTCATCCAGGCTGACTTTGCCGTCGCCATTGCCATAGCCTGAACCATCGGCCATACCCCCTAAGGCCAGCAGCAGGTGCCGAGTGAATAGGCCATGCTTTGCGTCTTCGTCCCAACTGGCAAACTGGTCGCCCTGTGCGGCGGTAATAACCGTCAGGCTCCGCGCCGTCTCCGGTGCACGTGGCGTAACCGTCAGGCCCGAGGTCGCCCGTACCAGCATGCCCTTGGGCGTCTCGCCTGAAAAACAGGCATCCAGAAATACCGTGACCGACCGGGCCGGCAGCTTAGCCAGGTTGGCGTAGAGGCGATCAACGGGAAATCCTGTTATCTCTGCCAGGTTTGGATCACCGTCGACCGGCAGCAGATACCCGCGCTTGTCCTGCAGACCGGGCACACCATGACCGGAATAGAACACTACCACGTCGGACTTTCCAGGTCGCATCCAGTTAAACAGCTTGCCCTTGTAGGCTTTCTCGGTCCCAAAGACGGCCTCCATCTGCCCCTTGGTTGCGTCACGCAAATCAATAATGTTGCCAGGCCTGTATCCGAGGCGGTCGGTCACGAACTTCTTCATGGCCGCCGCATCGTTATGGGCATACTCGGCATCCGGCGTGCGCCCTGGATAGGCCTTATTGCCGATGATCACTGCAACACCGTGACGATTGGCCGGCGCCCCTGCGCGGGCCTGCAAGCCAACCAACAGGCAGACCAGGGCGAGGCCGGCAGCGATAATCCTGATTATGACCCCTCCCTTACTCATTTTCTGCTCGCTACTGTCTGCCTACGGTGACGACGAAACTGGCCTCCGACACTGCTGCGTCTGGCAACTCTCTGAACGTCGCGGACAGCCGCATACCTAGATCGCGCGGCATGGGTTTCAGGGTATTACCCCTAAGTGCTGGGGGCAAATCAGCAGTGACGTCTCGGGATACCGCGAAGCACTTGACAAGTTCTTGCCCCGTCGGCGGCGAGACGGTGAACTCGAAATTGAATTTTGGATCGTCGGGCATCGTGTGCAGCACGCCGCCCTCAAAACGGGGCTGTTTATGGTTCTGCCAGAAATGGGGATTGGGAAAGATCTGCACGGTGGACCCGACGGCATCCCGGTAAAAACAATAGACCCAGGCCGTGCGGTCCAGGCTGATTAGAAATTTCATCTTTTCGCCGAAACTGTAGGCGGCGTTCTCGCCACGATCCGAGGTTAGCTTGAAAGCGAAGGGCCCCATGCCGTCATAGTCGCGCAGCGAGCCAAAGTCCCCTAAGGGGCGTACGCGGCGGCCGGCGGTATCCTGAGAGCTGATCCATCCCACCCACTCTGCGTTCGACCCTTCCGGCCCCTTGAGGCTCAGGCGCAGTTCAATAGAGTTGGAAAGCTGCCAGTAACTGCCGCTCAAGATGTGCGCCGATGCCTTGCCGCTCAGATTGCGGTCAAGCAAGTCTTTACCGCTTACGGCGCCACCGCTCTTCAAACCGCGATGGGCTTGCAATCGACCCACCTTGATCGTCCGGTTCGTGACAACGCTGCCGAATGCATCCCGAATGGCACCGGTGACCCTGCCCTGCAGATAGGCACCGAAGGGAGGCTGTGTCCCGGTGTCCTCGAACCGAATACCGCCCTGTAACAACTCCGCCAACTCAGGGACACGATCAGCCAGGTGCCGTGCAGCGGTGGCAATGGCGCTGTCCAGCCTTACGGTTGGACGGGTAATCTTGGCTTCCTCTTGACTGAGGGGAAAACGCTGCGGCTGGGTCTGCGCCACCACGCGGCCATCCATGCTGATCGCCATGTAAGTCAGGACGGCATTCTGCTTGGATACGCGGATCTTGCCACGGATCAGAACATCAATATTACCGGCACTCTTCATGAGGGCGTTGATGGGGTTGCCGTCGGCAGCCTGCCAGGCGCCGGTCTGCTGCATATCCTCTATCAGGCCTTTCAGATCGTCTCGCGCCATTAGTTGATAGTGGCCGCCCTTGTTGATCAGGGCCGCGAAGAGCGAGGCGTTGAAATCGTCGGCGACAGCCTTGGCAATCTTGATGTCATCCTGCTCGAATGGAGCCACGGCAATGCGCGTCCTTTTGGGCCGTACATAGCCGTATTCCTTCTGCAGATACGATTGCTTTGACCCTGCCCGGCTCGCTTTGCTCTCAACGCTGTTCCGGTCCATCCCAGAGATGAGTTCCTGGGCAATTTCCTGGAACGCGCGGCGCCGGTTGTCATTTTTTTGTTTGTCGCTCGCGGCGGCAGCCATGGGCACGACAATGCACAAGCACAAGACGGCGATGAGCGCCGTCTTGCCCCTCTGTCGCCGACCTTTTACCAAACTACCCAGCAAATCGATGTCTCCTAATTACTCACAACGTGGCTGATAGTCTGCACCTTGATGCCTTGCCGCACCAGATCTTGCAACGCGCCAGGATCCAGCTGGTCACCATGGATCTGCTTTACCTCGGCTCCAATCGAACGCTCCACCTCTAACACAATAAGGTCGTAGGCAAAAGGTTCAGACAGGTGGCGCGGTAGCGTAATTGACCATGCAGCAACACCGGAGAGCAGTATATCACCGCCCAGAGACGGCGGCGGCGGGGCGCTGCCCACGCGCTTGCCGGATCGGATTTGCAGCAGTAAGGCCACATACCGCCCCTGGTCAGGCGCCTCAATCTCGAAGGTCAGGCCGCAGATAATCTTAAGTTGGCTCTCCTGGAAGCCGCCCGTCGTCGCCCGGGTGACAGGATCAAGAACAGGTGGCACATCTGCAAACTGCACGTCCGCGCAGGTCCGTCCCGCCGGTGGTCGGCGTGAGAGAAGATGAAACTCCACCTGCCCCAATGCCAGCGTAGAGGCACCATCACTGTCATCGGCGGCAATTTGCCCTCCCGTTTCCCCGGCAAGGTTGGCCTGATTGAAATTAAGGCCAAGGACCAGATAAGCCACCAATATCACCACGGCCACGACAAGAGCACTCAGCGTGGCTATTCCCCAAGGTCGGTGACGAATTACCGTGGGCTGCGCCCGCGATTGTTCAGGCAGTATCGGCGCCGCCTGCGATTGGGCGCCTACCGATTTGTCGTCTGACCCAAGCCCCACGACCCGGCAAGCGTCCCACGCGGTAGCGACAGAGATAATCTCAATATCGTCAGGCAGCACATTCCGAGCTGCCTGCTCGAAGTTATCTCCAGCCGGTACAATCAAACGAATGGAGCAATCGGCCATGTCGGGTAGTGCGTCAATCAAACCGGAGATTTTTTGTGGAATATGATCCACGGCCACCACATTCAGATCAAAATCGACCTGGCCCGTCACCACTACGATCTCATCGGGTACAGCGTCGTCGCCAAGCAAGGCAAGCCGCCCCGAGGTCGAGAGGGCGTGGGCCATGAAGAAGCCCAGTTGCCAACTGCGGCCGCTGCCAATCGGCCCTGAGAGGTCAAGGCGATAAGAGACATTCTCGTGCGGCCCAAACTCACGCTCGATAATGCCGCTTCCGGGCCGGACGAAGTCGTCGTAGTCACCGCTAATCGGTAGAATATTTGAACTGCGGCCCAGGCATACCAATGACTGAGGCGCACGCTCCGGCGTGACCCGTTCAACCCGAACAGGGCCGCCAGTCGTGGCGACATAGACGGCAACAGAGTTCATTTTAGATAGGCGGTGGAGTGTGGGTCTCGCGCCATGCGCAGGATGTCCGATCCCATCTCGACGATCAGCTGGGCGACGCCATTACGCCAGCTGGTCAGCTCCACCACGCCGCAAAAATCGTCCCTGTCGCAGAACACCAGGGCCTTGGGCGCGGCCCGCCCAGGATCATCCAGCTCGACCACGAGATAGACCTGATCCGGCTCCGCCTGGGAGGGCAGAAAACGTATGAGACAGCCATCCCCCTTACGCGTGGGCAGGTCTTCCGAACTGGCCGCCATGGCCTCAGGCACGCTATAGGACGCGGCGCCGGCCAGGAAATCCCGATATGTTGCCCGCAAAGTCGGACGTTGCAGCATTGCCGCTGCGATGTCGGCGGGCATTGGCGCCCCAGGCTCGTTGGCGATGGCATAGAGGCGGCTGGCGGAGATGCTCTTCAGTACGCCGTCGGCGGCAGCATTGGCCACGCTTTCGACTAGTTCGCTGGCGGCAAAACGCTGTCGCGCTTCGGCCATTTGCTCTGGGGTGGGTATGTCGAACTCCTTCATAGGATATCTCCATAGATCCTGGCGAACTGGGCGCTGAAGGCTGAACGGTCTTCCTGATGCTGATCATCGAGGCCATAAGCGGCGTCTTCAAGGTGGTCGACACATCAGACGTTGCGCCGTGAAGCCGATCATCTCGCGCAGGAAATCGGCATCGGAA
>CAYWYB010000247.1:0-8062 GCA_964462145.1 uncultured Rhodospirillaceae bacterium | reverse complement strand
GGCCCGTGACGAACGTCAAGAAGACCGCTACCCGTAGCTAAACTCAAAGCCTGCGTAGACGGCCAGAAAGACCACGGCCACGGCTATGATCAGCCCCGTCGTAACCCGCATCATAAAGCTGAATTCGCGCCGTGCATCGCCCTTGATTTCGCGCTGTTTGCGCTGCACGCCGCTATCGTGCTCCTGCAAATTATCCCAGTCCGCCATGCGCTGGCGCACGCCTTTCAGGCCCAGGACATCCCGCGCCGGCACGCTTTCTCCCAGCAGCCGGCCACGGACATGGGCCAAGGCGATAAATACCAGGAACGCGCCACAGCCCGCCGACAGCACCAGATAAAAGACAAATTTCGACCATGACGCCCACAACAGCAGGGGCGTGACGGCGGCCAGGATGCCGGCCATAGTCAGGCCGACCTCGATCAAGGTCAGGGCAAATCTTGTCTGCGGTTGCGAGGGCGTGCTCATGATGCCTCCTTAATGGCGGCGTTGAAATCGCGCACCGCGGCCGCCGGTCCGTCGGGATAGTTCCATACGCCCGCGACCACGGACAGGAAATCAGCGCCCGCTGTGACCAAAGCCGGGCAATTCTCCACCGTTATGCCGCCGATGGCAACACAGGGGATTTCAAACAAATCCGACCACCAGTCCAATATCTCGATATCGGCCGCCGCCTTGGCCTGTTTGGTATCGGTGGGAAAAAAAGCGCCAAACGCGACATAGTCGGCACCGGCCTCCGCCGCCTCCATGGCCAGATGGCGTGAATCGTGACAGGTGACGCCGACAATGTGATCGGCGCCGAGAATGCTCCGCGCCTCGGCATAGGGGGTATCTTCCTGTCCCACATGGGTGCCGTCAGCACCCAGTTCAGCCGCCAGGTCCGGGCGGTCGTTGATCAGGAAGGCGACATCATGTTCCTGGGCCAATGGCATCAACGCCTCCGCCGCCCGGCGCACCACGTCATCGTCCACGTCCTTCAGACGCAATTGCAAACAGGCCACATCGCCCGCGCCCAGGGCCGCGCGCAGATCCTCGGCGAACACCGACGGCTCGAAAACCGGGGGTGTAATCAGATACAGGCGGCAGGGATCATCGCCGCCATCAACATCACTACTCATTCAGGCCGCATCCTTTTCCATTTCCACCTGATAATCACCACTACGCGCCAGACCGTTCATTCTTGCCCGGTGCGCCAGAGCGGCTTGGGCGGCGGCAACATTCTCCACCTCGCCCCGCCAAGCCTGCAAGGCGGACGCCTGCAAGGCCCGACCATAGGAGAAACTCAACTGCCACGGCAAATCAGCCTCGTTCCTGTTCATGGCATTGAGGTGCGCCGTGGCCTCCACTTCCGACTGCCCGCCTGATAGAAAGGCGATCCCAGGCACCGCCGCCGGCACATGCCGGCGCAGAACCTTGACCGTCGTGGCGGCAACGTCATCGACCGAATTCTGCTGCGCGCATTTCTTGCCCGCCAACACCATGTTCGGCTTCAACACCATGCCTTCCAATACGACATTCTGGTTGAACAATTCCCTGAACGTCAGTTCCAGGGCCCGTTCGGTCACCTCCGCGCAACGTTCAATATCATGATCGCCATCCATCAGCACTTCCGGTTCCACGATCGGCACCAGGCCGGCCTCCTGCGACAGGGCGGCATAGCGGGCCAGGGCATGGGCGTTGGCCTCCAAACAGGCGCGGCTGGGAATATCGGCGCCGATATCGATCACCGCCCGCCATTTCGTAAAGGCAGCGCCAAGTTCGACATATTCGGCCAGCCGCTCGCGCAGACCGTCCAGGCCCTCGGTGACTTTTTCCCCCGGACAGCCCGCCAATTCCTTGGCGCCGGCATCCACCTTGATGCCGGGCAGAACGCCGTTGTCCAACAGCACCTTGGTAAATGGCACCCCATCGGCGCCCGCTTGCCGCAAGGTCTCGTCATACAGGATTACGCCGGAGATATGATCCCCCACTCCCGGCGTGGTGAACAGCAAGCCCCTGTAGTCGCGGCGGTTCGCCTCGGTCGAGGGAACGTCGATGCTATCGAGACGCTTTTCTATGGTGCCGGTGCTTTCGTCCGCCGCCAAAATCCCCTTGCCGGGAGCAACCATGCGGGCGGCGTTGGCGATGATGTCCAATTTCGTCATTTTTGAAACTCCTCATCCTTGCCTAGTTGTTTTCCCAAATCCTCAATAACCTATACCAAGCCGTGTTGATAGGAACTCCTTGAGATCCGTTGCGTCAGGCCCGGGATCCAGGGCCTTGGGGGGGCGGGCCAGAACCTCGGCATTATAGCTTTCGCCAATCTGGCGGACCTTGTCGCGCACCGTTGCCTTGCCGCGCAGCACCAGGCTGCGCCAGCCCAGGGAAAGGGCCATTTGCGCCATGGCGCCGTCGTCACCGCAATCCAGGATCGCCCGCACCGCCGCCTGCGGATAACGCTGCCGCGCCGCTTCCACCATGGCCAGATAAAACCCCGGCCCGCCATAGGCCGCGGCACCCGGCGCGGTCAGCAACGTTAAGGGCCGCCGCGATGCGGCGGCGAATGCCATGGCGCCTTCGGCCTGGTCTAAGTTATGAAAAATAATCGCGGACATGACATAGTCATAGTCCGATTGCAGGTTAATCTTCCAGCGCTTTGATGCCGGGCAGGATCTTGCCCTCGAGCCATTCCAGAAAGGCGCCGCCGGCGGTTGAGACGTAGGTGAAGTCATCCGCCGCGCCGGCATGGCGCAATGCCGCCACCGTGTCGCCGCCGCCCGCCACCGATGTCAGATTGCCTGCCGTCGTCAGCGCCGCCGCCGCTTGAGCCACTTTGACCGTGCCATTATCAAAGGGCGCAATTTCAAAGGCCCCCATGGGACCGTTCCACAGCAAGGTCCGGCATTGTTGCAAACGCTCGGTCAGGTCGCGCACACTGGCTGGTCCCACATCCAGGATCATCATTTCGTCGGGCACTTTATCGACCGGGACAGTGGCGCTGTCGGCACCGGCCTTGAATTCCCTGGCCAGGACCACGTCCACCGGCAGCACGATCTCGCAACCGGTTTGCTCGGCCTTTGCCATGATCTCGCGCGCCGTATCGGCCAGATCGGTTTCACACAGCGAAGCGCCGACATTGATGCCCTTGGCATAAAGAAACGTATTCGCCATGCCGCCACCGATGATCAACTGATCCACCTTGTCCAGCAAATGCCCCAGCACCGCCAGCTTGGACGATACCTTGGCCCCGCCGACCAGGGCGGCCACGGGCCGCTCGGGGTTTGCCAGGGCGGCCTCAAGCGCGGTTAGTTCGGCCTGCATCGACCGGCCCGCCGCCGCCGGCAACAGATGCGCGATGGCTTCCGTCGAGGCATGTGCCCGATGGGCGCAGGAAAAGGCGTCGTTGACATAGATATCGCCTAAATCCGCCAGGCTCCGGGCAAAGGCGCCATCGTTGGCTTCCTCGCCCGCATCAAATCTGACGTTTTCCAGCAACAACACATCGCCGTTGCCCATGCCCGCGACCGCCGCCGCGGCCCCGTCCATGGCCGCGAAAGCGACGGCACGGTTTAACGCCTGGCCCAAAGGCCCAGCCAGGGGTGCGAGAGACATATCCGGCACCACCTGCCCCTTGGGCCGGCCAAAATGCGACAGCACGATAACCTTGGCGCCCTTGTCCGCCAGCTCCGCCAAAGTTGGGACGGCTCGCTCGATTCGGGTGGCGTCACTGACTTGACCGTCCTGCATGGGCACGTTCAGATCAACCCGCACCAACACGCGCTGACCGGCTAGGGCCAGATCATCCAAGGTCTGCATGCTTCGTCTTCGGCTAGAGCTTGGCCATGGCGACGGCGGTGTCGCTCATGCGGTTGGAGAAGCCCCATTCGTTGTCATACCAGGTCAGGATGCGCACGAAGCGGCCATCGATCACCTGGGTCTGGGTCAGATCAAAGGTCGATGATGCCTGGTTGTGATTGTAGTCAATGGAGACCGTGGGTCCGTCCGAGGTTTCCAGCACGCCTTTCAGCTTGCCGGCGGCAGCTTTACTGATCGCCGCATTGACGGCCTCGACCGTGGTTTTCTTTTTGCTGCGGAATTTGAAATCCACCACCGAGACATTCGGCGTCGGCACCCGGATCGAGGTGCCGTCCAGCTTGCCAGCCAATTCCGGCAGCACCAGGCCGACGGCCTTGGCCGCGCCAGTCGAGGTCGGGATCATGGACATCACCGCAGACCGGGCCCGGCGCAGATCACCATGCAGGGTATCGAGTACCGGCTGGTCACCGGTGAAGGCATGGATCGTGGTCATGAAGCCGTGCTCGATTCCGACCGCCTGGTTCAGCACAAAGGCGACCGGAGCCAGGCAATTGGTGGTGCAGGATGCGTTCGAAACCACCTTGTGTGACTTGCGCAGTTTGTTGTGATTGACGCCGTAAACCACGGTCAGATCGGCTTCCGTCGCGGGTGCCGAAACCAGAACCTTTTTGGCGCCGGCGGTCAAATGCGCCGAGGCCTTTTCCTTGGAGGCAAAAATACCGGTGCATTCAAGGGCCACATCCACATCCAGCTTCGCCCAGGGCAGATTGGCGGGGTCGCGCTCCGCCGTGACCCTGATGGCATTGCCGTTCACGTTCATGCCGCTCTTGGTGGTCCGCACCTTGCCGGGAAAGGCGCCATGCACGGAGTCATAGCGCAACAGATGCGCGTTGGTGTCGATGGGGCCGAGGTCATTGACCCCGACCACCTGAATATCCTTGCGCCCGGATTCCGCGATGGCGCGAAGTACCAAGCGGCCAATGCGGCCAAAACCGTTAATCCCTACCCGAACGACCATTGTGCTCTCCTATGAAAAATTCGGTTGTTCTCAATCAGCCCGGCAGCGCCAGCCATTGGCACTAGCTTTTTTGGGCCGCTAATTTCTCCTTGGCCATTTCGACCACGGCGTCCGCCGTAATGCCGAAATGCTTAAATAAATCTTTTGCCGGCGCCGAGGCGCCAAAGCCCGGCATGCCGATGAAGCCGCCGTTTTCGCCCACATAGCGGTCCCAGCCCATGGAAATGGCTGCCTCGATACCGATGCGCACGGTGTCAGGGCCCAGGATATCCCGGCGGTAGCTTTCGTCCTGCTCCTCGAACAGTTCCCAACAGGGCATGGATACCACCCTGGTGGCGATGCCGGCGCTTTGCAGATTGTTGCGCGCCGCCACGGCGATGGAAACTTCCGAACCGGTCGCCAACAGGGTCACCGCCGCCTCGCCGTCGGCCGCGACCAATTCGTAGGCGCCGCGGGCGCAGGCATTGGCGTCTTGATATTCCAGCCGTACGGCGGGCAGGCCCTGACGGCTCAAGATCATGGCCGAGGGGCTTTGCTTTTGCGCCAGGGCCATTTCCCAGCATTCCGCGGTTTCCATGGCGTCCGCCGGGCGAAAGACATAGAGGTTCGGCATGGCGCGCAGAGCCGCCATATGCTCGACCGGCTGATGGGTCGGGCCGTCCTCTCCCAGACCGATGGAATCGTGGGTCAGGACATAAACCGCCCGGCAGCCCATCAGAGCGGACAGGCGCATGGCACCCCGGCAATAATCGGAAAACACCATGAAGGTGCCGGCATAGGGGATGAAGCCGCCGTGCAGGGCCAAACCGTTCATGGCTGCCGCCATGGCATGCTCGCGCACGCCGTAATTAATGTAACGGCCGGAAAAATCTTCGGCTGATACAAAACCAAGATCCGCCGTCAGGGTATTGTTGGAACCGGTCAGATCGGCGGAACCGCCAACCATTTCCGGCACCTCGGCGTTGATCACTTCCAGGGCATGGCCCGATGCCGCCCGGGAGGCGACCTGCGGCTTATCCTCGGCCAGCTTGCGGCGATAGTCGGCCATGGCCTCAATGATGCTGGCCGGCAGATCACCGGCCATGGCACGCTCGAAAGCGGCGCGGTCATCTTGTTCCATTGCCTCCAGGCATTCTTCCCAGGCCGCCGAGGGTGCGGCACCACGGGCGCCGACCTCATGCCAGGCTGCGGCTACATTGTCCGGCACCTCGAACGGCGCGTGGGGCCAGCCCAAGGCCTTGCGGGCGCCGGCGATTTCCTCGTCGCCAAGCGGGGCGCCATGGGCGCCCGAAGTACCCGCCTTGGTCGGGGCACCGTGGCCGATTTCCGTGCGCGCGGCGATCAGCGAGGGCTGATCACTTTGCCGCGCCGTTTCGATGGCAGCGGCGAGTGCGTCGGCATCATGGCCGTCAACACGGGCCACGTCCCAGCCGTACGAGAGGAAGCGGGCGCATTGATCATCGCTGACACTGAGCGAGGTTGCACCGTCGATGGTGATTTCGTTGTCGTCAAACAGCACGATCAGCTTGCCTAGGCCCAGATGGCCTGCCAGGGAGGCAGCTTCATGGCTGACCCCTTCCATCAGGCAGCCGTCGCCGGCCAGGACATAGGTATAATGATCTACCAGATCATCGCCGAAGCGGTTGGCCAGCATGCGTTCGCCCAGGGCCATGCCGACGGCGGTGGCCACGCCCTGACCCAGGGGGCCGGTGGTGGTTTCGATACCCGTGGCGGCGCCGAATTCCGGGTGCCCCGCCGTGCGGCTGTCGAGCTGGCGGAAATTGCGCAGTTGACCCATGTCCATGTCGCCATAGCCGGTCAGGTGCAACACGCTGTACAGCAGCATGGAGCCGTGCCCGGCGGAGAGCACGAAACGGTCCCGGTCGGGCCAATTCGGCTTGGCCGGATCGAATTTCAGAAACCGGGAAAACAATACGGTGGCCATGTCGGCGGCGCCCATGGGCATGCCCGGATGGCCCGAATTTGCGGCCTGAACGGCATCGGCGGCCAGGAAACGAATGGCATTCGCCATTTCGCCATGGCCCGCGGCCTCTGATGCTACCACGGTATTGTTCGGGCTATCGGTCGGTGTCATATGAAATCTCGAGATTGTGGTTGCATCCGATCAACAACAGCGCCTTTTGACTTCTGAAAACCGCATCTGATAGCCGGATTGACAAGCCTGGTGGACGGGCAAGCCGGGACGATTTCCACTGCTCCCGGGTCGGCGGCCAACATAGCCTTTCGCCTTGCAAGGTCAACCGGGAATAAGCGGCAAATCACAAGCAATCTGAACTCTTGTCTTTCATTAGGGCACGGGCAGGTTGACGCGGAGGCAGGCCCGGCTTTACCCTGCGCCGGAAGGATCTGGTGCAAGCCTTTTTCAAACAAGACGGAATCGACAATGGCAGATGATGCTGGCGCGAAAGCAAGATTGGAAGCGGCCGTACAACGGCTGGAGACGGCCTTGGGCCGCGTGGTCGAGCGCGACGGCGCGGGCGCGGAGGATATCGCCAAATTGCGCCAGGAACTGAATGGCCTCGATTCGCAACTCACGCAGGCCCGGGCCGAGCGCGACGGCCTGGCCGAGGAGTTGGCGGATGCGCGCGCCGAGGGCGCGGCCCTGCAAGAGGCGATGGATTCGGTATCCACCCGCCTCGACAGCGCCATAAGCTCCGTGCACGCGTTGCTGGATGAATAACGCCGGACCAATAGAGTTGGATGATAGGAAATGGCGCAGGTCAATATTCAGATCAACGGCCGGGACTACCTGATCGCCTGTGAGGACGGTGAGGAAAAGCACCTGACGTTCCTGGCCGAATATATCAACAGCCAGGTCGATGGCCTGGTGCAAAGCGTCGGCCAGGTTGGCGAGGCGCGGCTGTTGTTGATGGCCTCTCTGCTGGTCGCCGATGAATTGTCCGAGGCCAGCCAGGAACTGGATGCGCTCAAGGATGGCAAGGATGCCGGCGGCGAGGCGGCCGGTTTGGATCTGGCAAAATTGAGCCAGCGCATCGAAGACGTTGCCGAGCGGCTGGAGAGCGCTTAAATAGGAGCTTCGGGCGGGTTCTGCCGGGTTCGCGAAAAACGGTTCCCTGGGCCAATACCGTTAGTAAGGGAGCTGCCTCTGTTAGGATCCTGGTCCTTTCATTGCGGCGCCCACCTGCGTGAGCAGGCCACAGCGGAGCAAGGTATTTCGACGGCTTGGCGGTCCCGTCCGTCCCGAATTCAGATTACGATAAGGATTACCAT
>CAYWYB010000246.1:3674-8091 GCA_964462145.1 uncultured Rhodospirillaceae bacterium | reverse complement strand
CTGCGTCCGCTCAGATGTTGCTGGGCCAGGGTTTCGATTGTGCGCCGTGACCAGGTTGGCGCCTGCCCGCCATAAAACAAACCGTCGGGATGGCCGTGCTGGCCGCCGCTGACCGCTGCCTGATAGGCAAACATGCCGTGTTCAGCAATATACGCCTCGATCGCCCTATCCGCGGCCTGGCGGCTCGGACCGTCCCAATCGTCAGGCACCAGCCAGGGGTGTACCTCGTCATAGGCAGGGTTTTTCGGCAGCGGCACCTCGAAATCGATGAAATTGCGGTTCAAATCGACATTATCCTCGGTCACCCGGCGTTCATGGGCAAAGCCGTGCGGGTTGTGAGCATGCACGTGCAGCAGCGCCATGCCGTCCGGCAACTCGTTATGCAGTCCGCTGTCCAAAAAGCCGACCTGACAGCCGGAGCCGCAAAAGCCTTCGATCCCATGGGTAGCCGATGAGGTAACCAGCACCCTGGCGGCATCCGCCGGCCCCATGTAGGCCAGATCCATGGCCAGATCACCATTATCGGGTCCCTTCAGTGGATGCGCATAACTGTGCTGGACGGCGCCCGCGGCCTCGGCCGCCGCCTGAAACTTCCCCCGTGCCTCGCCATAGCTGGCCGAGAACCAATCATCAATCGCCATTACGTCTCTTTTCGTCTCATTCAAAGAAAAAGGCGGAGCCGGATCAACCGACTCCGCCCCAACTTTAGTCGTCTCGAACGCCTAGTTCCAGCGGCGCAATTCCAAACGGCCGATCTGCGCACGATGCACCTCATCGGGACCGTCGGCGAAGCGAAGGGTGCGCGAATGGGCATAGGCGTGGGCCAGGTTGAAGACCTGACTGACGCCGCCGCCACCATGCACCTGCATGGCCATGTCGACCACACGGCAGGTCATGTTCGGCACCGCCACCTTGATCATGGCGATTTCCTTGCGGGCCTCTTTATTGCCAACCGTGTCCATCTTGTGGGCCGCATACAGCACCAGCAGACGGGCCTGATCGATGGCAATGCGCGCTTCCGCTATCCGTTCGGTCGTAACCGACTGCTCGGAAACCAGCTTGCCAAAGGCAAAGCGGGATTTCGACCGCTTGCACATGTTCTCCAAGGCGCGCTCGGCAACACCGATCTGGCGCATGCAGTGATGGATCCGTCCAGGCCCGAGGCGGCCCTGAGCAATCTCGAAACCACGGCCCTCGCCCAGCAGAATATGATCAGCCGGCACGCGAACGTTTTCGAACAGCACTTGGCCATGGCCATGCGGCGCATCGTCGTAGCCGAAGACATGCAGCATCTTTTCGACCGTAATGCCCGGTGTATTGCGGGGTACTACGATCATGGATTGCTGGCGGTAACGGTCGGCATTATCCGGATCCGTCTTGCCCATCAGGATCAGCACTTCGCAACGGGGATCGCCGATACCGGAGGTCCACCATTTGCGGCCGTTGATGACATATTCATCGCCCTCGCGCACGATGGCGGTTTCGATGTTGGTGGCATCGGAAGAGGCCACGGCGGGCTCTGTCATGGCGAAGGCGGAGCGGATCTTGCCGTCCAGCAGCGGTGTCAGCCAGCGTTCCTTCAACTCGGCATTGGCATAGCGTGTGAACACTTCCATATTGCCGGTATCTGGCGCCGAGCAATTGGTGGATTCAGCGGCAATTGGCGAACGGCCCATGATCTCGCACAGAGGCGAATAATCGAGGTTGGACATAGGCTCCACCTCTTCGCTCTCCGGCAGGAACAGGTTCCACAGGCCTTTTTCACGGGCCTTGGCCTTCATCTCTTCCAGGATCGGCGGTACGTTCCACCGGTCGGAGTTTTGTTCAAGCTGTTCCTGGTAAAGGTCCTCGTTCGGGTAGACCGTATCGTCCATGAATTTCAGCAGCCGCTCCTGCAATTCCTTCGAGCGGTCGGAAAATTCTGGAATCATCTCTTACCTATCCTTCCTTACGGGCACATACACGCCCGGATCTTCATCACTTGGTTTCTCGTATGGCCACAATGTAGCGCCAGTGGCCGGCAGAGTCTCCTATCAGTTTACGCCACGGTATGTGCTAAGGTGTCGCGGTAATGATTTTTCCGGAAGGATACTTCGATGGCAGAACGAAACGACGAGGACGCGGCCTTGGGCTTTGCCGCCGCGCATGATTTGCCGGTGCCCTATATGCAGCGTTTACGGGATTATTACCTGGCCCTGGGCTACGGCAATCCCTACCGCTGGGCACAGTACACGGACGTGCCTTTTACGCCGCTAGCCAAGCCGTTAAGCGAGACCAAGGTAGGCCTTGTGGTCACCTCGGCACCTTATCAGCCCGACCGGGGCGATCAGGGCCCGGGTGCTGCCTATAACGCCTCGGCCAAGTTCTATCAGGTTTATAGCGGCGAGATCGCCGATGAACCGGACGTACGCATTTCTCATCTCGGCTATGACCGGACCTACACCACGGCGGCCGATATCAACACCTACTTCCCCCTGGCACAGTTGAAGGCGGCCGCCAACGAGGGCCGGATCGGTTCCCTGGCGCCGCATTTCCAGGGTACGCCGACCAATCGCAGTCAGGTCACCACGATTGAGCAGGATTGTCCCGAGGTACTACGACGGTTACGGGAGGACGGTGTTGAAGCGGCTGTCATTGTCGCGGCTTGACCGGTGTGTCATCAGACCGTGAGTCTGACAGCACGTTATCTCGAAGCAAACGGCATCCCCACCGTCATCATGGGCTGTGCCAAGGACATCGTTGAACTCTGCGGCGTGCCGCGTTTCCTGTTCAGCGACTTTCCCCTGGGCAATGCCGGCGGCAAGCCGCATGACCTGGACTCCCAGCGCGAAACCATGGCCATGGCCCTGGATTTGTTGGAAAGTGCGACCGGCCCCCGCTCCACGCTGCAATCGCCGCAGCGCTGGAATGACGATGCGGAATGGAAGCTCAATTTCCGCAATATCGATCGGATTCCACCCGAAGAGATTGCCCGCCAGCGCGCCCAAAACGATGTGGTCAAGGAAATCGCCAGGGGCCAGCGGGAGGCAGCCGGATTGAAGACCAAACAACCCGACGCGGCGGAGTAAAACGTATTATGAGTGAAGCTTCCGCGAAACCGTTCGAGGGCGTTCGCGTCCTCGACTTCACCCAGGTCTTTGCCGGGCCATTCGGCAGCTACCAATTGGCGGTCCTGGGCGCCGACGTGATCAAGGTGGAACGGCCCGGCGGCGAGGAAATGCGTAACGGTCCCCTGTCCAGGGAATGGAGTGACCGTGGCATGGCGCCGGGCTGGCTAGCGATCAATAGCAACAAGCGCAATATCGCCCTTGATCTGAAAGACCCGAAGGCACTCGAAATCATCAAACGCCTGGTCAGGGACGTGGATGTGGTGACCGAGAACTTTCGCCCCGGCGTGATGGACCGCCTAGGCGTCGGTTACGAGGCGCTTTCCGCCATCAATCCGCGGCTGATCTATTGCGCCGTCTCGGGCTTTGGCCAGAACGGACCGGAGCGGAATACGCCATCATACGACGGCCGCATCCAGGCCGTTTCCGGCATCATGTCCATTACCGGGCATGAAGGCACGGGGCCGACACGGGCCGGTTTCGCCGTATGCGATGCCATCGGCGGCATGACATCGGCCTTCGCCGTTGCTTCCGCCTTGTTTCAACGCACCCATACCGGCAAGGGACAATGCATCGACGTGGCCATGCTGGATTCCACCCTGGCGTTTCTATCGCCCCTGATCAGCGAGCACACCACCACGGGGCATGTTCACGGCCAATATGGCAATCAGGCCATCAGCCGGCGCCCCACCGCCAATCTGTTCAAGGTGGGCGACGACAATCTGCTCCTCGCCGTAAACACCGAAAAACAGTTCCATGCCCTGATGCGCGCAATCGGACGGCCGGAATTGATCGATGATCCGCGCTTTTCTGATTGGCATGGCCGGACCGAACATGAACCGGCGCTACGGGAAATTATCGAAACCGCCTTTGCCTCCGATGATATCGCGACCTGGGAAGAACGCCTGGCAGAGGCCGGCGCGCCCGCCTCGCAAGTGCGCAATATCAAGGAGGCGGTCAACCATCCGCAATTGCAGCATCGAGACGTTCTGCAAACGGTGGAAAGCCCTTTCGGCACTCTGAAACTGGTGGCCAACGGCTTCCGCCTGGCCCATGGCGGCGCCTCCATCGACCGGGCGCCCGTGGCCCCCGGCGCCGATGCCGAGGAAATCCTGGGCGAGGCCGGCTACAGCTCAGACGAGATCGCGGCTTTCAGAACAGATGGCGTGATTTAACTGCGGCGAAGATACATATTTGTGCCTTTGGCGGACTGCACCACTTCGTCGCGCTGATTACGGATTTCGCGGTCGAACTCGACAATACCCTTGTCCGGTTTCGAGGTCTCCCGCTTTGATGCGACCCGTTGCACC
>CAYWYB010000246.1:0-3664 GCA_964462145.1 uncultured Rhodospirillaceae bacterium | reverse complement strand
GTGTCGCCGTGCTTGACCGGTAGATGGATGCGCCAGGCATCCACCCCCAGCATGGCCACGATGGTACCGTCATTGATGCCGGAGGCATAGCTGAGCCCACCCGCCACGGCCCAGACCAAGGGGCCATGTGCGATGGGTTCGCCATAGGGCTGGCTCTTACAGAATTCGTGATCGCAATGGGGCGCGTTGAAATCGCCGGAGAGCGAGGCGAAGTTGACGATATCGGTCAGGGTAATGGTCCGGCGCGGCGTGACCAGCTCCATGCCGACCTCGAAATCCTCGAAATACATACCCCGGGGCGTTGCCTGTGCTGTCATTGTACTAATTACCCCGCCGTGGCGAGATCCTTGTCTGAAGTTATGATGTGATTGATGACCCAGGCCTGAAGCTGGAATTCCAGATTGTCCCGCCGTTCGGGATCGGGATCATCAAGAATACTCTGGGCAAGCTCGACGATGACTTCAAGGAAATCATCGTGTTCCTCCTTGTGGACGGCGTAATAGGCGAATTTATTGGCCCGCATGTACTGTTCTTCCAGTGCGAAATGAGACGCCACGCGGGCATGAATTTCGCCCAGGCATT
Source organism: uncultured Rhodospirillaceae bacterium (assembly GCA_964462145.1). Taxonomy (GTDB): domain Bacteria; phylum Pseudomonadota; class Alphaproteobacteria. Next base: position 3,082 of record CAYWYB010000246.1, on the reverse strand, counting down.
CTTCGATGGCAGCGGGATCGTCGCTTTTCGACAGGATGTCATGCAGTTCGTTCAGGCGTTCGAAAAGGTCCTGGTGCTCCCAATCCAGTTCCTCGACACCGATCAAATACTCGTCGCGCCATATCAGCTTTTGGGTCGCCATTGCTCACTCCCGCCATTATTTGCGAACGCGCCGCCCCCTATTCCCCGACATATCTTGGATGCTAGCTGATTATCGCCGTTCCTGGAAGAAGGCCCGCAACATCGCCGCCGCCTCGTCCTCGCCAATACCTGGGTAAAGTTCGGGACTATGATGGCATGTCGGTTGATGGAAGATCCTCGGCCCGTGCTCGACACCGCCGCCCTTGGGGTCCGGGGCGGCATAGTACAGCCGCGCCAGACGGGCAAAGGAAATGGCCGTGGCGCACATGGGGCACGGCTCCAATGTCACGTAGAGCGCACAATCCGGCAGGCGAGCCTCGCCGCGAAGAGCGCAGGCCTGGCGGATCACCTCCATTTCGGCATGGGCCGTGGGATCCGATCTTTCCTCGGTCCGATTGCCGGCCCGGGCCAGGATTTCCCCATTGCCATCGACCAGCACGGCGCCGATCGGCACCTCGTTTCGAGCGGCCGCGGCGCGGGCCTCGTCCAGAGCCAGCTTCATGAAGGTTGATTTCGTCTGCTTAATCGGCATGTTGGCCAACATGAGCAGCAACACGAAAACGGTCAAGCCCGAAGACGGTGAGCGGATCGCCAAACGGTTAGCGCGCGCGGGGCTATGCTCCCGGCGCGAGGCGGAACGCTGGATCACCGCCGGCCGGGTCAAGGTCGACGGCAAGATACTTGAAACACCGGCCTGCGTCGTTACGGCGAAGAGCCGCATTGAGGTCGATGGCAGTCCCCTAGCCGGCGCGGAGCCCACAAAACTGTGGCGCTATCACAAGCCCAAGGGATTGTTGACCACCAATAGCGATCCCGAAGGCCGGGCCACAGTGTTCGAGAAGCTGCCCGAGGATCTGCCCCGGGTGTTGTCTGTCGGCCGCCTGGATCTGAATACCGAGGGCCTGTTGCTGCTAACCAATGATGGCGATTTGGCGCGATTTCTAGAGTTGCCCAGTACCGGCTGGCGGCGGCGTTACCGGGTGCGGGTGCATGGGTCGGTCAATGAAAAGGCACTGGCCCGGCTAGCCGACGGGGTCCGTATCGACGGCATTTCCTATGGCGGCATCGAGGCCACCTTGGATAGCACCCAGCGCGGCAATTCCTGGCTCAGCCTGTCCTTGAAGGAGGGCAAGAACAGGGAAATCCGCCGGGTCATGGAGCATCTTAATCTGCAGGTCACGCGCCTGATCCGCCTCTCCTACGGCCCGTTCCAATTGGGCGATCTGCCCCGTGGCGAAGTCTCCGCCGTGCCTCGACGCATTTTGCGCGATCAATTAGGCAGCAATGCGGCCCGTTTCGGCCTGACCGGGACCGAGGGTGACGCGAAACGGCCCGCTAAAAAGCAGGCGCAAAAGAAGAAAAAATAGCGCAGCTCTCAATCCGGCCCGTCACGGGTCGATTGCCAATCCAGCGAACGGGTCTGCTGTGTCATCAACATCGGCGTGCCGGCATCATCCCCGGCACGGATTGCAAGCGCGGTATCCTTGGCGATCATGGATATGAAATGCGGCCACATGCCGGGATCGGAGAAGAAATCCCAGTTTTCGCCCATGAAGGTATTGCCGGTGGAGGTCCCCAATATCTCCATCAAAGCCTCGGGCGCCATGCCATGCGCCTTGGCCAGCTTGCGCGCCTCCCAAAGCAAACCGGCGCAGCCAAAAAGAATGCTGTTATTGGCCAGCTTGGCCACCTGCCCCATGCCGACATCGCCGCAGTAAAATATCCGGCCCATCGCCTCCAACGACGCGCGGCATTGCTCCACCGCCGCCGCGCCGCCGCCCGTCAACAATGACAAGGTGCCGTCCTCGGCCCCCATTGTGCCGCCGCTGACCGGACAGTCCAGCACGGCAATGTCCCTTGCCGCGGCCTCCGCCGCCAGGCCCTGGCAGTATTTCGGCGCCAGGGTGCTCATGACGATTACCGCGCCACCGGGCGCCATGGCGGCCAGGGCACCATCCGGGCCGCGCAGAACCGTATCGGTCTGCGCCTCGTCCGTCACGATGGTCATCACGATGTCGGCCCGGGCGCCCACGGCATGGGCATTATCGAGCTCTTCAAGGCCCTCACCTTTCAAGGCCTCGATCGCCTCTCGGCGGCGATGGGCATAGCTGACCACCGCGAAACCGGCGCCAAGCAAGCGCGCCGCCATGGGCTTGCCCATATCCCCCAAGCCAATAAAACCAATTGTTTGCTTCACCACCCCAAGATCTCCACTTTCAACACGGCGCATGATTGTTAGGATAGCCAACAGACAGCATGCGGAATAGGAAAAGAACAGGGCCATGCGAATTGTTGGCGGCAAACACCGTGGGCGGCGCCTAAGCGGTCCGGTGGGCATGGATATCCGCCCCACATCGGACCGGGCGCGGGAAGCCTTGTTCAACATCCTCTCTCACGGCGATTATGCCGACCCTGAAGGCCCCATGCCCTTAAACATGGCCGTCCTAGACGTTTTCGCGGGCACCGGCGCGCTGGGGCTTGAGGCATTATCCAGAGGGGCGGCATCGGTCTGTTTTCTAGAGCAGAACCGCGCGGCGGCACGGGCCATCCAAGATACCGCAAGGGACATGGATGAGGCGGATCAGGTCAACGTTCTAACCCGCGATGCCACGCGCCCTGGTCAGGCTCGTGACAGTTTTGACCTGGTTTTGATGGATGCGCCCTATCGTACGGAACAGTCCGAACCATCCCTGCGCGCCCTGGCCGATCTGGGCTGGCTTCGGAAAGGCACCATATGCTGTATCGAGCTGGCCAAAAAAGAGGCGTTTAAAGCCGGCCCTGATTTCGCGGTACTTGACGAACGCACCTATGGTGCCGCCCGCATCGTCTTCCTGCGCTGGGAAGGCGCCGACTAGCCAACTGACCGACTAGCGGCGGCCAAACAGGCTTTCGATGTCGCCTAGTTGCAATTCCACATAAGTGGGCCGGCCATGGCTGCATT
>CAYWYB010000245.1:0-8130 GCA_964462145.1 uncultured Rhodospirillaceae bacterium | reverse complement strand
CGACATCATGGCCGCCTGCGGGCAATTGAAATCGGCCAGCGAAAAGATCCCGGCCTCACGGCGGAAAAAGACCTAGCCGTTTTCGATTTTATCGAGTCTCCGTGCCACCTGCTCCCCCTGCCCGGCCACCCATCAATGGTATCTTGTGGGTGGCCGGGCTGGGGAGCGGGTGGGTAGCTCAATCTTGAAAGGGGTCTAGCCGACCGCGCCCTCGGATTTCAGCTCCTCAATCGCTGCACCGTTTAATCCCAGCCAGTCGCTGATTACCTCGTCCGTATGCTCGCCCAGCATGGGCGATGATTTTAGCCGCGTGGCCTGGCCGTCCACCCGCACCGGCCAGCCCGGCATCTTGAACGGGCGATGCACCGGATGCACCATGGTTTGCATGACGCCACGCTCCTCGAACGTGACGTCGTTGTTCAATTCGTCCGTATCCAGCACAGCGCCAGCGGGGATGCCCGCCTCGCCCACTGCCGTCATGGCGTCATATTTAGATCGCCCCCGGGTCCAGGCGGCGATCACTTCATCCACTTCCGCTTCCCGCTCCACGCGGTCGCCGGGGGTCAGATAGCGCTCGTCGCCGATCAGATCCTCGCGCCCGACCAGGGTCAGCAGGCGGTCCCAATGCTCCGGGTTGGCCCGGCTGGTCATGATGTAGACGTAATCGTTCGGCCCGCCCGGGGCGCAGGGATACAGGCCCATGGGCGCATTGACGATGCCCGGCACCTTGGAGCCGCCGCGTTCCGCCGCCTTGCCGGTCAAGCCCTGAGTGGATAGACCAATGCGCATGTAGTGCAGCATGGCATCCTGCATGGCCACCTGCATGCGGTGGCCCTGTCCGGTCTCCCGCCGCTTGTATAGCGCGCCCAGAATGGTAATGGCCATCAACATGCCGGTGCCCGTATCGCCCAGCGAAATACCGGGCCGGGTCGGCGGGCCATCGCCTTCGCCGGTGACGCTGAAGGTGCCGCCGCAGGCCTGCGCGATCATATCGAAAGCCAGGTTCTTCTCGAATGGACTGCCCTCGCCGAAACCCTTGACCTGGGCATAGATGATGCCGGGGTTGATCTCCTTCACCACGTCGTAGGACAGGCCCAGGCGTTCGATCGCGCCGGGGGCGAAGTTCTCCATCATCACGTCCGCCTTGGCGATCATGTCCTTGGCCAGGGCCAGGCCCTCGGGCGATTTCAGATTGAGGGTGACCGACTTTTTATTGGCGTTGAACATGTGAAAATAATACGGATCGTTATCCGGTTTCCCGGGGCGCAGGCGACGGCCGGGATCGCCCATTTTCGGATTCTCGATCTTCACCACGTCGGCACCCAGCCAGGCCAGGGCTTCAGTGCACGAGGGCCCCGCCTCGAACTGTGTGAAGTCGATTACCTTGACGCCCTGCAGGAAGGAAAAGTCGGTCACATTATCGGTCATGGTAGGATATTTCCTCGAAGCTTGAGTAGTGTTGTCCCTGTCAATAAAACAGTAAATGAAACGATCTAACTGGCCGCCGTTGCGGAACCGACGATGACCACCGTGCCATCGTCCTTTTCCATCCACACGGTGATGAATGCCCGTCCGTCCCGCTCGTGCGTGATCACGCCCTTTGCCGTGACGCGGTCATCGGGCCAGACGATATTGGTGAATTTCACATCCAATGTTCCGCCTTCGTAATAGCCGCGGCCAAAGCGTTGTTCCAGCATCTCGCCGATCAGCGACATGGTCATTTTGCCGCCGACCACGACCTCTTCGAAGCCGAGCTCTTCCGACGCGGTCTTGTCCGTGTGGTAGCTGCGGTTGCCATGAAAAAACACGCCGCACATTTCCAGATCAATGCTGCGGGCGACGCTTGCAATAGCCTCCCCATCAGGTACCTCGAACTTGCGGATGCCTTCCTTTTTCTTCGGATCGCGCAAGGCAACCTTGCCGGAATTTTGACCCAACAGATAGCTTTGATGGTGGATGCCGCGAACGATCAGCGCCTCGCCTTCGTAGAGGTTCACCTCCTGCTTGACGACCGAGCGGTCGCGCCATTCATAGACATCGGTCACGCTGGAGGTACGGCGGTATTCTCGGTCGGGGAATATGGGGGCGTGGAAAGCCCACTCTTGGCGCATCCACAAATTGCCAAAAGCATTGTCGAAGCGCGCGCCGTCAAAGCCGCCATCGACCTCGCCAACAATCATCGCGGGGGCCGCCGGCCGGTCCCAATAGGTTGGGCTGAGATAGCGCGCATGGTCGACAGCCAGGCCTTGGCAATAATGCTCGACCATGGTCGGCGTGCAAATAAACGGGATTTCCCCTAGGTCCTTGCCCGCATACGGTTCGTGCATCGATGGCGTATCGCTCATGTCTCACTCCTCGTTCGCGGTTATCCTGCCCTATAAAAAGGGACATTGATAGTGACCCTTTTATACCAAGTTGCAGTGACAAAGGCCCTTGCCGCGGCGCTGGAATTTGACAGGCAAATGCACGGCCCGTACGATTTTGCCGGTTTTGACGAGAATGCCGCGAGAAATGATCTATTGCCGGGCGGATTGGCGGCCGGCTTTTTTGTAGATTGATAGGGAAGGAAAGACACCGGTGACAGACAGCATGGACGCATCGGTGCCAACGGATGAATCCAGGCCATTCGACGGCATTCGGGTGGCCGAGTTCGGGCAGTTTATCGCGGTGCCGTTTTGCGGCCAGATGCTGGCCGACGGCGGGGCCGAAGTGCTCAAGATCGAAGCCCCCGAGGGCGACCCGACGCGCAGGTTCAACCCCCTTGCGCCCGGCGAATCCCGCATCTTCCTTTCCCGCAACCGGGGCAAACATACGCTTCCCCTGCACCTTAGCAAACCGGCCGCGCGCCCGGTCATCGAACGCATCCTGGCCTGGGCCGATGTGGTGCTGATGAACTTTCGCCCCGGCCTCGAGAAGAAGCTTGGCCTGGCGCCGGAAGATTTGCTGGCCCAAAACCCGCGCCTGGTCATCGCCTCGGTCACCGCCTTTGGCAAGCATGGCCCGGATGCCGGCCTGGCGGGCATGGACATCGTCGTGCAGGCCCGCAGCGGCTTGATGGCCGCCAACGGGCGCATGACCGATGGCCGCCCTGCATCCGGCGATCCGGTCAGCGCCGATTATATGAGTGCTATGTGCCTGTCCTTCGGCGTCGCCTCGGCCCTGCTGCGGCGCGAGCGCAGCGGCAAAGGCGGCATCGTTGATGTTTCGTTGATGCATGCGGGAATGGTGCTTGCCAACAACCAGCTGATCCGGTCCGAAGACAAGGACCGCCCGGCACACGATGAGGCCCTGCGGCAGCTATCGGAACAGCGGGCCGCGAAGGCAACCTATGAAGAGCAGGCCGCGGCAATTCCGAACCCGCGCTTTCCATCCATGACCGCAGTTTATTTCCGCACCTTCGAGACCGCCGACCGGGCAATCGCGGTGGCCTGCGGCAGCCATTCCCTGCGCCTGAAATTCGCCGAAGTTCTAAGTATCGAAGATGCGGGCCTGATGGAGACATCGCTTCTGGAACCGCGTTGGGAAGCCTATTATGCGGACCTGAAGGAACAGGTCGAGGGCAAGATGCGGCAATCTTCGGCGGAGACATGGATCGCGCGCCTGAACGAGGCCGGCATCCCGGTCGCGGCGGTACACTTCCCGATCGAGCTGTTCGATGATCCGCACGCCCACGCCAACCAGATGTTTCACGATATGGAGCATCCCGCCGCCGGCACGGTGCGCATGGTCGGGCCGCCAGTGGAGCTTGACGGCGAGGGCTTTCAACCGGCCGCGCCGACCCCCGCGTTCGGCAGCGAGGCCGACCGCATTCTGCACGACCTTGGTTTTGACGCACCGGCGATCGAGGCGCTGGTCGCCGAGGGCATCGTCCGGCGGGAGCTGTAATCGATAACGAAAAGGAAGCAATTATGGCGGAGTTGAGCGGCAAGTTGGACGGCAAGGTCGCGATCATCACTGGCGGATCGGGCGGCATCGGACGGGCGGCGGCCAAGCTGTTCGCGGCGGAAGGCGGCCGGATCATTCTGGTCGACCTGGATGATGGCGCGCTGCAGGACGCCGTGGCGGAGATCGGCGCGGAACAGGCCGCCGCCGTCGTTGCCGATGTAACGGACACAGCCCAGACGCAAGCCTATATCGCGGCGGCGGTTGAACGCTTCGGCGGCATCGATATCGCGCTATTGAATGCGGGCATCGAGGGCACGGTCACACCGATCAGCGAATATACCGAGGAGATGTTCGACAAGGTCCTCGCCATCAATGTGCGCGGCGTCTTTCTAGGGCTGAAATATATCATGCCCGTCATGAGCGCCCGTGGCGGCGGCAGCATCGTTATTACCTCGTCCACGGCGGGGATCCGTGGCACCAGCGGCATGTCCGCCTACGTTACCTCCAAGCATGCGGTGATCGGCTTGATGCGGACCGCGGCCCTGGAAGGGGCGGAGCAGAATATCCGCGTCAATACGGTCAATCCGGCGCCCATCGACACCCGCATGATGGCGTCGATCGAAGAACAGCGGGGTTTGCCGTCCGGCGACCGTTCGAACCGGCCCATGGCGCGGCGTCTGCCGTTGCAGCGCTATGGCGAGCCGGAGGAAGTGGCGCGGCTGATGCTGTTTCTTGCCAGCGGGGACGGCTCGTTCTGCACCGGCGGGGTCTATATGGTCGATGGCGGCGTCTCGGCGGGACAGTTCTGAGCCATGAGCATGACGCGATGACCCATCCGGGGGGACGGCAGGCTCTGCAAATCTATCTTGTGCTTTGCGGGGCTTATGTCGCCAGCCAGTTCTATCGGGTCGCCAACGCGGCCATCGCACCAGAGTTGATGGCCGAACTCGAACTCTCGGCCGAAGCCATGGGCGGCATTACCGGACTTTTCTTTCTTGCCTTTGGTCTGGCGCAAATACCGACCGGTGTTCTGCTCGACCGATATGGCGCAAGGCGGACCATGACGGGGCTTTTCGCGGTGGCGGTCCTGGGCGCCATTACCTTCGCGGCGGCACAGGACGGCGCTGTTCTGGCCATTGGACGTGTTCTGCTGGGCGTTGGCTGTGCCGCCGGATTGATGGGTTCCATGGTGGTGATCGCGCGTTGGTATCCCGAGGAACGCTTTGCCAACCTCACAGCCATGCTGTTCGTGGTTGGCGGCGGCGGCACCCTTTTGGCGACGACGCCGCTTGCCTGGGCGGTGGAAGTGATCGGCTGGCGCGGCGCCTTCCTGGCCATGGCCGGGTTGACGGGCCTTTTTGCCTTGCTGCTGTTCCTTATTGTCCGCGACGCGCCGCCGGAACATGCCGGGACCAGCGATCAAGGGGAGAGCTGGGGCGAGGTCCTGGGCGGCCTGCGCGCGGTTCTTGCCAATCGAGAGCTCTGGCTGGTCTCGGTGATACAATTTGTCAGCTATTCGACGGTACTGACCATGGTCGGACTTTGGTGCGGGCCTTATCTGGCGGATGTGCATGACTTGGACGGCGTGGCGCGCGGCAATGTCCTGTTGGCGCTGAACATTGCCGTATTGGCCGGGGTTTCGCTTTACGGCAGGCTTGACCATCATATCGACCAGCGCAAGTGGCTGATCGTGGCCGGCGCCCTTGCCACCGCCGCCATTCTCGCCCTGCTGGCGGCGCTTGAAAAACCTGATTTCTGGGTGGCGACCATCCTGTTGCTGCTATTTGCCACCGTTGGCAGCTATGTCATGGTGAACCATGCCTTTGCCCGCACCGTTTTGCCGGATCATCTGATCGGACGCGGCCTGACATTCCAAAATCTGGCTGTGTTCCTGGGTATAGCGTCAATACAATCGGCGTCAGGCCTGATTATAGGCAGCTTCAGCAACGATGGTGGACAGAGCCCCGAGATCGCATATCGCTGGGTCTTTGGTTTCCTCGCCGTGTTATCGATATGTGGCGGGGCAATATTCGCGAATGCCAGGGAAACGCGCTAGGTAAATCGCTTTAGCGGTCAACACCGGCTTTGCGAAAGATCCCGATTACCCGGTTGCGGCGGTTTTCGCGGGCCAGGTCAAGCGCCGTGCGGCCGGTGAAATCGGTCAGGCCCGGATCGGCGCCGGCATCCAAAAGCGCGGTCACCGCATTGTCGCCGCCGGTCCGCGCGGCGCGCATCAGGGCGGTTTCACCCTGCTTGTTGGCATGATCAATCGCTGCCCCCGCCGCCAGCAATATGGCGACGACGTCATCAAAATTGTTCAGCGCGGCATAAATCAGCGCCGTGTTACCTTCCTCTTCGGCCAAATCGACGATGGCGCCATGGCTCAATAGCAGCTCGACAATATCCGCCGCGCCCAGGTTCGCCGCCAGCATCAACGCCGAACGGCGTTGCTCGCCCCGGACATTGGCCGAGGAACCGGCCAGCAAAGCTTTTTGCGCGGCGCGGAAATTGCCGCGCTCCACCGCATCAATCAAGGGATCGGAGCCCAACAGATCCGCACCGGCGGGGCCGGCATGGCCCCACAGCATCAATGCCAAAAGCAACACCGGCGGCAGTAATCTAAAATATCGCAAAAGCAAACGTCCCATATCCATGGTCTTCCGAGGCCGCGCCATTGTGCTAGATTGCCCCCATGATAGGCAAAAGGATTATTGCGGCTCTACTTTTGGCGCCTTGGTTACTGTTGGCCGCGCCGATCGCGGGGACTGGCGTGACGGCGGCGGAGGACGCGTTTCTGGCCGGGGTCGCGGACCTGCCCTTGATGCCTGGATTGAGGGAAATTCCCGACGCTACCATGATTTTCGACAAACCCCATGGCCGTTTGATCCAGGCGGCGGCGGTCAGCGAAAAAGGTTCGGCGAACAGCCCCTCGGTCAGCCTTGCCGCACTGTGGCGATTTTACGACGCGACCCTGCCGCAACTGGGTTGGCACCGTGCGGGACAGGGCTACTTCGTCAGGGAAGGTGAAGGCCTGCGTATCAGCGCGGAAAAAAATGGCGCCATTCTGACCGTTCGCTTTGCTATTGCGCCGGGAACCGAGTAGGACGTCGGCCTGGAATTGAAATTGCGTGCGAAACGGGCCGGCGGGCGCCCGGCCACGGACATACACAGTTAGGAGACTAGGCTCATGGCATACGAAAATATCCTGGTGGAGACCAAGGGCGGTGTCGGCATTATCACCCTGGACCGGCCGGACGCTTTGAACGCCCTGAACGCAGCTTTGATCGAGGATCTGGGCCAGGCCCTGGACGGCTTCGAGGCCGACGACAATATCGGCTGCATTGTCCTGACCGGCAGCTCCAAGGCCTTTGCCGCGGGCGCCGATATCTCGGAAATGGCGCCGAAGAGCTATATGGACGTTTATCGGGAGGATTTCATCACCGCTGGCTGGGAACGGGTCAGCCAGACGCGCAAACCAATCATCGCCGCCGTGGCCGGCTTTGCCCTGGGCGGCGGTTGCGAGATGGCGATGATGTGCGATTTCATCATCGCCGCCGACAATGCCAAGTTCGGTCAGCCGGAGATCAATCTGGGCATTCTGCCCGGTGCCGGCGGTACCCAGCGCCTGACCCGCTTCGTGGGCAAGTCAAAGGCCATGGAAATGGTATTGACCGGCCGCATGATGTCGGCGGAGGAGGCGGAGCGGGCCGGCCTGGCCTCCCGCGTGGTGCCCTTGGATGATCTGCTGGACGAAGCTGTCGGCGTGGCGGAGAAAATCTGCAAATTGTCCCAGCCAATGGTGATGATCGCCAAGGAATGCGTTAACCGGGCCTACGAAACCACCTTGGCCGAGGGTGTCCGATTCGAACGACGAATGTTCCATTCCGCCTTCTCGACCGAGGACAAGGCGGAGGGCATGGCGGCCTTTCTGGAGAAGCGAACCGCACAGTTCAAACACCGTTGAGGCAAAGTCGGGACGCGGCGGAATCTGACCGATTGCAGGCAGTGCGGCGATTGACTATGACTCCATTACGACTGTCGTGAAGTATTCAATCAGTGAAGCGTTCGTTTGGGGAGGCCGCCAGGCGCCATGAAGCTACTAGCAGGAAACAGTAACCGTCCCTTGGCGGAAGCCATCGCGGCCTATCTGGAAACACCGCTGACCAATGCGGACGTGCGGCGCTTCTCCGATATGGAAGTTTTCGTGGAGATCCACGAAAATGTACGCGGCGAAGATGTCTTCAT
>CAYWYB010000244.1:0-8184 GCA_964462145.1 uncultured Rhodospirillaceae bacterium | reverse complement strand
ACAGACGCTGTAGGTGGAGAAATGATGTTCCGCCAGCCAGACCGCGTCATAGCCCGTCTTGTCCATGACCTCCATGCGCTGAAAGGCCCGCTCGTAAACGGTTGCCAGGGGCACCCGCCGGCCCGGCCAGCTGAAGAACTGCAACACGCCAAATTTCACAACCATATCCCCCTGGCTTTGATTTAGGGCCCTAGCCCGGTTTGAACACGGTGTCGGCGAATTCAGCCTTTTCGCCGCAGCGCTTAGCCAGGGCGCTGAGAGCCGGATAGGGATCGTTCTTCATAAGATAAGGTTCGGCCATGGTGACGAAGTCGTGGGCCACAACGGCGTTGACGTCGGCCAGGGTCAGGTGGTCGCCATGGATGTAGTCGCCATTCGAGGCGGCTTCGTTCAGGGCCGCCAGGCCGCTTTCCACCTGGCCTTCGACCTGTTTGACCCAACCGTCGAAGACCTTGTCCTTGGGCCGGCGGTTGCGTTCGTAGGATGAGGAGACACCCTTTTCCATGACGCCATGGCCAATCGCGGCTAGGCGCAGCACCGCGCGCCGCTCGGCGCCGGAGGCAGGGAGCAGTCGATGTTCCGGATCACCCACTTCCAGCAGGTGATCGATAATGGCGTTGCTGTCGAGCAGGGTTTCGCCGTCGTCCAGGACCATGGAGGGCACCCGGATAACCGGATTGATCTTGGCGATCTGGTCCATGTCGTCGGCGGTGGATAGTTCGACCTGCTCGTACTCCAGGCCCAAAAGCTTCAAAACGATCGAGGTGCGGCGCACGAAAGGTGACATGTTGCGGCCGATAAGTTGCATGAGTTTGCTCCGGAAAAATGATGGTTTGGTGATGGTTTGATGACGGTATTGATGATGGTATCGATGATGGTCTAGGCGCCGTTTTTGCCGTTGCGATAGCCCAGGCGCACGGCGGCGATGGCTTGCGCCACGGCGGCCTGGCTGGGGTCGATCACGGGCACGCCCAGGCTGTCTTCCAACCGTCCGCGATAGCGCGCCATGCCGGCGCAGCCCATGATCAGGACGTCGGCGCCGTCTTCCTCGATCAACTGCCGGCCCACTGCCGTCATGCGGCCCTCGACCTCCTCCTCATCGCCCAGGCCGGTGACGCCGATGCCGATGGGCCGGTCGCCCGCCAGGCGGCCTTCCAGACCCATTTGCCGGATGTAGCGTTTATGGCGCGCCACCCCGGCGGGCAAAATGGCGATGATGCCAAAGCGTTCGCCAAGGGTCAGGGCGGTGGTGATGCCGCTTTCGGAAATACCCATGACAGGCCGGGCCGTGGTCTCCCGCGCCGAGTGCAGGCCGGGGTCGGAGAAACAGGCCACGACAAAGGCGTCGGCGCCATTATCCTCGCGCTCGATCAATTCACACAAGGGGCCTACCACGCCGTCCACATGGCGCTGGGTTTCGATGCCCGGCGGGCCTTCGGTCAGCGTCAGGCAGTCGATTTGCGGCCCGTCCGAGAAGCGCAGCGGCGCCATGGCCGCATCGATGCCCGCCGTGACGTCAACGGACGAATTCGGATTGATAACGACGATACGTTCAGACATCTGCCCTGCTCCAATGTGGCCCCGCTCCAATGTAGCCCTACTCCGGCGGGGCGACCGCCTCGGTCCGTTCGGTGATCAGGCCATAGTTTTCAATGCGCCGATGCTGCGCGAAATTAAATACGGTGTCGCGGATATAGCGGCCCCGATCCAGATCGCATTCGGCGACGATAACCTCGTCCTCCGCCGTTGTGGCCAGGGCCACGATCTCGCCGGTCGGTGCGATGATGCAACTGCCGGCCATCATGTCGACGCCGCCCTCCATGCCGGCCTTGGCGGTGCCCACGGCCCAGGTGCCGTTCTGATAGGCGCCGGCCTGCATGGAAACATGATTGTGGAACATGCGCAGATGCGGGCTTTCCGACGCCACGGAATTATAGACGGGCGTGTTATAGCCCAGCATTACCAGGTCCACGTCCTGCATGCCCATGACCCGCCAGGTTTCGGGCCAGCGGCGGTCGTTGCACAGGCACATGCCCATCACCCCGCCCATGGTGCGGAAGACGGGAAAGCCCAGATCGCCAACCTCGAAATAGCCCTTTTCCAGATGCTGCCAGGGCCGCTCCGGCTCGTAGGTGGCATGGCCCGGCAGGTGCACCTTGCGGTACTTGCCGACGATTTCGGCCTGCTGATTGACCAGGATGGCGGTGTTGAAGCGGCGTTTCTTGCCGTCATCGTCAAAAAACATCTCGGAATAACCAAGATAGAAGCCGACGCCCAGTTCCTTGGCCAGATCGAACAGGGGCTGGGTCTCGGCCGAAGGCATCTCGGTCTCGTAAAATGTGTCCAGTTCCGCTTCGTCCTCGATATGCCAGCGCGGGAAAAACGTGGTCAGGGCCATTTCCGGATAAACCACCAGGCGGGCGCCCCGGTCATGGGCATGGCGCATCATATCGGTCATGCGTTTGACGACGCTGGTTTTGCTTTCCTCGCGCTCGATGGGACCCAACTGGGCGGAGGCGACGGTGATCAAACGTGACATATTAACTCCTGCGATTGCGTGCTGGCTTGGTATCGGATTTTGTGCAGTCTAGTATAGTACGATAGGACGAAACGAGGGCTTTTCCTTGGCAATTCTTTTTCACTGCCCCTGGGACAATGCGGACCAGTGGCTGGCCGCGCTGCGGGCGGCGTTGCCCAATGACGAATTTCGTATCTGGCCGGACGTGGGCGATCCGGGCGAGATCGACTTTGCCATGGTCTGGCGCATTCCGCCGGGCGCCCTGGCGGGTTTTCCCAAACTATTGGCGATATCCTCATTGGGCGCGGGCGTCGATGCCCTGATCGCCGATCCGGCGCTGCCCCGCAACGTCCCCATTGCCCGCCTGGTCGATCCCCTGATGTCGGAACGCATGGCGGAATACGTATGCGCCACGGTACTGCATCATCATCTTGGCCTTGACCGCTATGACGCGCAGCAGGCCCAGAAGCACTGGCAGCGCCACCCCACCACCGATGCCCCGAACCGCACGGTCGCTCTGTTGGGCCTGGGCCAGATGGGCCAGTGCTGCGCTCGGCGTCTGAGCGCCCTGGGCTTCAATCTGCTGGGTTGGAGCCGCGCCGCCAAGGAGGTCGACGGCGTGCGATGCAGCCATGGGCCCGAGGGTCTGCAGGCCGTCCTGGCGCAGGCCAGCATAGCGGTGCTGTTGCTACCCCTGACCGAACAGACCGATAGCCTGATGGACAAGGCGGCATTCGAGGCCATGCCGGCGGGCAGTTATCTGATCAACTGTTCGCGCGGCGAAATCGTCGTGCAGGACGACCTGGTTGCGGCCCTGGACAGCGGCCAGCTTGGCGGCGCCACCCTGGATGCGTTTATCGAGGAGCCGCTGCCCGATGACAGTCCTTTTTGGCGGCACCCAAAGGTGCGGGTGACACCGCATATCGCCGCCCTGTCGGCGCCCGATACCGCCGCCCTGGTCCTGGCTGAGCAGGTGCGCCGAGCCCGCAATGGCCAGCGCCTGGCCGAGCAGGTTGACGTAGATCATGGCTATTAGGCGCGGGCGGCCATGAAAAAAATCGCGGTTCTACGGTTCTGGTACGAGGGCAACAGCTTTTCCCCGGCCCCAGCGGCATTGGCGGATTTTCAAAGACGCGAATGGCTGACGGGGGCGGAGGCCATGGCGTTTTATGCCGGCAAGGGCGTGGAACCTGGTGCGGCAGTGGACTTTATCCAGGCTCACGATGACATCGAGGGGCATTTTCTGCGCTGCGCGGCGGCCTATCCTGCCGGCGAGGTCGCGGCGGGTTTGTTTCCTGGTTTCATCGACGAGGTTGTTGCCGGGCTAGGCGGTCAGCAATGGGACGGTGTCTATGCCTCCCTGCACGGCGCTACGGTGGCGGCTGATGCGCTGGGGTGCGAGACGCGGCTTTTGGAAAAGGTCCGCGCCGCCGTGGGGCCGGTGCCGATCGCGGCGACGTTTGATATTCATGGCAACCTGGACCCAGCTATCGCCGATCTGGCCGATATCATTGTCGGCTACAAGACCCATCCGCATGTGGACATGTATGACACGGGCTGGAAGGCGATGACCCTGTTGCGCCGCGCCATGGCGGGTGAAATCCAACCCGCCGCCATGATCAGGCCTGTCATGTTCGCGCCCACCAGCCACAACATGCGGACCGCGGCGGGCCCCATGGCGGACATGGTTGATCTGGCGGCCGGGGCGGCGGTGCGCCATGGTCTGTTTGATGCCAGCGTCTTTGGCGGCTTCCCCTATGCGGACAGTCCTTTCACGGGCGCCAGTATTTCCATCTGCTATGACGGCGCGCGCGATGACCTGGTGCCGATGTTGGATGAACTGGATCAGGCATACCGGGGACAGGCGGATCGTTTCGATATGCGCTTGCCTGATCCGGGCGCGGTCATCGCCGCCGTTCGAGCGGGGCGGCACGGCGAAAGGGTGGCGGTGCTGGAGCCATCGGACAATGTTTTTTCGGGTGGCGCCGGTGATACCCCGGGTTTGCTGCGGTCGGCCCTGGAAACAGCGGCGGATACGGAGTCCGTCTTTGCCTTTTTCTGGGATCCCGAGATTGCCGCCCGCGCCCATGCCGCCGGTTTAGGTGCAACTTTGGACTGCGCCTTCGGCGGGCGCCTGAGCGAAAGTTACGGCGAGCCTGTCCAGGCCACCGGTGTTGTCGAGGCCCTGACCCAGGGCAGCTTTATAAATCATGGACCCATGGAAAAAGGCCTGGCGGTCGAGCTTGGCCCGACCGCGGTCATCCGGGTTGGCGGCATTCGCGTTATCGTTACCTCGCGCTGTGTGCCGGCCAACGATCCGGCTTATTTCGATCTGCACCAGATCGATCTTGCGGACGGCCCCTTGCTCTATGTGAAGGGCAAGAACCATTTTCACGCCGCCTTTGGCGACAGCTTCGATGCCATCATCGACGTGGAAACAAGAGGGCCGGCGCCCTCGGATATTTCCACGCTGTCCTATCGGCACGCGGCCATGGACCGGCTGCGTTTCGGCCGGACGTGGAGCGATGAGCCGCGATAGCCCAAACAGGACGTCGCAATGGATTGCCGGGTCAGGCCGGCCGTCAGCTCACCGCTCCGTGGCCTTCGTGAGTGCTAAAAGCTATTTGCGCTCGATCAGTTGATACATAACGCCGTGGCCGTCGCGGGGATGCACGAACACCTGGGTGCCGGCTTCGATAATCCGCGCGCCGTTGCCTTGCATCTCGGCCTTGGCCTCGGCCAGATCATCCACCGCCAGGGCGACCAGATGCACGCCTTCGCCGTATTTTTCCAATGAATTGCCGATAGCCCCGCCCTCGCCCAGAGGCTCGGCCAGTTCAATAAAGCGGCCATCGTCGCCCAGGGGCAGGATCGCCCGGGTCATGCCCATTTCGGGACTCGCATCCGGGCCCTTGCTGGCCTTTAGCCCTAGTTTGTTCTCGTAGGTCGCCAGGGCCTCGTTGATATCCTTGACGCGGACCACGATGTGATCGATCCATTTCGGCATGATAATTCCTCCCAGGTTTCAGGTTTCTGAGCAATCTTTGCACAGTTCGCCGCACCGTGTCTCTACCCCGAGATTGCCGGTTGGTATAAACTTGCCAGAGACAAAATAAATTTGACGGCAACGACGGGGCGCGGCGGTGAAGGATCAATGGACGTAACGCAGCTGTCGATTGTCGCCATCGCATTCCTGACCGCCGGCGTGATCAAAGGCGCCATCGGGGTCGGCCTGCCGACGACGGCGATTGCCATCATGGGCTTGTCGCTTGGTTTGCGCGAGGCGGTGGTGGTGCTGATCGTGCCGTCGCTGATCGCCAATATCTGGCAGATCGCACGTGGCGGCGCCTTGCTCGCCCTGTTGCGCCGCTTTCTATTGATGAACGTTACCGCCTGCTTTGGCATTTGGCTTGGCACCGTAATCCTGTTCCGGGTCGATCCAACCTTGCTGTCCGGATTGTTGGGAACGGTGATCGCCGGCTATGCGGTGATGAACCTGTTAGCGTATCGGCCAACCATACCGCGCGGGCGGGAATTCATATGGTCGCCCGTCGTGGGTTTCGCCGCCGGCCTGCTGACCGGCACCACGGGCTCCTTATTGATGCCCATCGTTGTCTTTCTCCAGGCCCTGGGTCTGGACAAGGACCGCTTCGTGCAAGCGGCCGGACTGTCCCTGCTGATAGGTACCGTGGCCTGGGCTGGCGCGCTGTTTGATCAGGGCGCCATTGACGGCCCGGCGTTGCTGCTCTCCAGCTTTGCCCTTGTGCCGACATTGCTGGGTATGCTGGCCGGGATCTGGCTGCGCGACCGGGTCTCGCAGGAGGTTTTCCGCCGCTTCGTGGCGTTTTTCTTCCTGATCCTGGGCGGCAATCTGATCTACGCCAATTGGCTTTAAAGTTTGGCTGATGGGCGAGCGGAAACAGACTCGTACCAGCGCTTGGCGTTGGCGGCATCGTCAGGCAGACCCATTTTCAGCCAGCCGGCAAAGTCGATCATGATCATCAGGTCAATATCGGCGACGGAATAATTGTCGCCCGCCACGAACGGCTTGTCGCCGATCATGGCATCGACCCGGTCCAGGAACAGCCTGACCCGCTGCTTGCCCCGTTCCGCCAGTTCCGGGATCTGCTCGAAATTATCCGGTCCTGGCAGGGCGCGGCCCTTCATTGGCGGCGCCGAGTTGCGCAATGCCTCGGCCATGGCGAGCATGCCGCTGAATTCGATTTTCCAGCGGACATCGGCGATGCGGCCTTTTTCCAACGCCGTCGCGCCCATCAGGGCCGGTTCGGGATGCAGGTCCTCCAGATAGGCCCAGATGCCGGCGGTGGTTTGCAAAATGTTTCCGTCATCCAATACCAGGGCCGGCACCGTGCAATTGGGGTTGATGGCGCGGTATTCCTCGCTCATCTGTTCGCCCTTGCGCATGTCGATATCGACAGTCTCGATTTCCAGGCCTTTTTCGGCGATGAAAATGCGTACACGGCGGGGTGAGGGGGCGGTCTTGCAATCGTAGAATTTCATGGGACTCGGCTTTCGGTTACTGGTGGGCCATAAGACGCTGTTGCCGCGATCTTAAATGAAATCCGCCGCCATTAACAGACAGCGGCTTGGCCCTTGGCCGGTCGGGGCAGATCGGCGGTACGCAACCAGGCTTCCGCCTCGGCCAGTCGCTGCACCGGGTGGTGCGCCATATTGGCCAGCAGCCAGTCGATATCCGCCCAGGTCCCCCGTGGCCCATCCAGGCGGCGCGGCGGGATGGCCTGGCTGCCGCCCGCGCCATGGCGGGCAATGGCGAACTGAAAGGCGTAATTGGGCGTCAGGCCCATACGCAGATCGGAAAACACGACGTCATCCCCGCGCAGGTCGAGGCGGTAAAAGCCACGGCTGAACCAGGCCAGTTTATCCAGGTTGGGGTTGCCGTCCAGGCAGGTGGCCAGGGCCTGTCCGCGCGCATGTTGATAGACCGTTGTCTGTTCCGTTCCACCAAAAACCGGCAGATAGAGGTTCAGATAACGCTCGCCGTCCATGGCTATAACGCGCCATAGATAACTGTTGAAAGGCGTGGGGATGGCCTGCAGTTTTTCGGGCGCGATACCGGCCTGTGCCAGCATACCATCCGCGCGCACGGCAACGATGCGTTGCGCCGCCAGACACCAGGCCTGATAGCCAGTGGACAAAATCAACGCGGTGGCGATGACCGTGCCCATGCGGCGGGACCAATTCGCGAGACAAAGCGCCCAGATCATGGCCACCAGCAAGGGCAGGGTATACAGGGCATCAATGATAAAGATCGAGCCTACCCCATAGGGCTCCATGGACAGGGGCCACAGCAGTTTGGTGCCATAGATTGTCATGCCGTCCAGCAGAGCATGGGTGGCCAGGCACAGATAAACCGCCAGATAGGTCAGCGCGCGCTGTTGCCGCAGCGCCTTGATGAAGCGGACCATGGCCTCGCCCAGCAACGGCGTGACGGCGGCCTGGATCAGCAGGGAATGGCTGAAGCCGCGATGGCCGACAAAGGCGGCCACCGGGTCATCGAAGCGGACCAGAACATCCATATCGGGCAGGGTGCCCAGCAGACCGCCGGCGATGGCGGCCCGGCGCGGCCCCAGCCGCCGGCCCAGGACGGCGACGCCGACACCGGCGCCAAGCACGATCTGGGTTAG
>CAYWYB010000243.1:0-8294 GCA_964462145.1 uncultured Rhodospirillaceae bacterium | reverse complement strand
GGGCTAGCAGAATTGCCTCTCGAATGAGTTGACCGGATAACTTAATGGGGCCAATAATGGCGAATGCCTAGCGGCTGAACGATCAGGCCCACGGCACTGTCGGCCTAGACAATTACACTAGAAAGTGGAGGCACGAGAAAATGAACATCACGTTATTAGGCGCATACACCCCTGCTGCTCTCAAGGGATTGATGTCAGGATCGGACCGTAAAGCAGCTGTTGAAAGCGCTTTAGCTGCTGTTGGCGGCACATTAGAGCATCTTGCGTTTACACGTGGTGGATACGATGTCGTAGTCAGGGCTACTGTGCCAGATAGTGCAAGCTTGGTCGGCCTTGTCGTCGCAATCAAGGCAACGGGCGCATTCGAGAAAGCAGATTATCTCGAAGAAATCGATATTTCGGCGGTTCTTGATGTCTCGAATAAGGTCGCCTACACGCCTCCTGCCTGACGCAAGCCTGCGGAGACGATTCTGAATTCAGACGCTTGGAAAAGCCGAGATGCTTGCCTAATGCAATGACATTAGCGTCATCAAAAATCATCGTCCTCCTCATAGACATGCTCATGTTCCCCATCATCACCAAGATAGCTTCCGTCGTAATTCAGCATCAGCCCTTGAGCGATCTCATCGAACATCGGCCTGAGGCTCTTGACGTTGGCATGAACGTATCTTGAGGTGATGTCGCCCGTCTTATGGTTCAGCATCTTCTTGATGTTGCCCCAATCGAAATTGAATTCAAAGGCGATGGAGCCGAACGTGTGTCGAATAGTATGGCTGGTGAAGCGCACGCCGATGTAGTCTGACACCTTCTCCAATGCCTTGCGGGGATCAACAAGCGGTCCATCGCCCGTTGCGGCTGGAAAGACCCACTGTGAGCCTTTCGCTTCTCTCTGCTGGGCCGTGAGAACACCATGAACCGGTATCGACATCGGCACTACGAAGTCCAACCCGTTCTTCGTGTCGTGGAGAGTGAAGGTTCCAGCATTTAAATCGACATCCGACCACTTTAGACGTGCTGCTTCTTCCCGTCTGATGCCAGTGAACAGCAGCAACGCAATGTAGTGGGCAACCGACAGCCTGATCTTTGGGCCAGTGAACTGGGGATGGCTGCAATGGCGCAGATACTCCAGCAGGTCTGCCGTTTGGTCCAGCGTCAGGGCATGAGTACGGGCCGGTAGGACCATCATCAATCGTTCCCGGTCGGAAGCCAAGTCAGCCACGCCAACAAACTCGACATCCAGAAGGTTCAGCACAGACAGGCTGGGGTTCGTGTAGCGCCAGCCACGCCGCAGATCAGTCCAAACGCGGTGAGCTAGAACCTTTGCAAGTGCTCTTTGCGCATCTTCTCGAATGACAGCGCCGGCAGTAGGGTCGAGCATCCAATGGATACGCGCTTCCTTGTTTGCAGCAGTGAAGCCCAACGCTTTGACGACTCTCAGACCGAACTCGTCCTCCGTAAGGCCTTCCTCCCCTGCAGAAATGATAGCCTGGAGGATCGCTCCGCGCAGAAGGCTCACAAACAGAAAGTCGTTGAAATGTCCGGATTGAAGGGCCGCGTCTTGGCGGTTATCTGTGAAGCCCAACAGCTTTCGTTTCGTCTCTGCGACGCCGCTGTCCGACGTGTTCATCCATTCAAGAGCGCTTGAGACAAGCAGGGTCGTGGCAGAGCTCCGTCCCTCACCAGACAAGCCTGCTAGTTTGCTTCGCTCCCGCATACCTTGGTTTGGCTCGTCCTTGCAATACAGGCAGAATGCGAACTTCCCCGGGATAAACCAGAACTCACGTCCGCCGGTACCATGCCGACCATCCGGCGCAACCAGATAGGACTGAGGCGCCCGTTTCTTGCGATATGACCGGAGCCGTTCGATCCCATTTCTTTCTTCCAGCCAGCTCTCGGGATAACTATCCAATTCACCATCAAAGGCGAATTCTGGATCGTTATCAGGAACAGGGCAAAGATAACCGGCGACATCTTCGTCTTCCTCGGCCTCGAGCGGTGTGTCGTCGATGTTGCGCGGTAGAAACCTGATGCGGCCGTCATCTTCGTTTTTGGCAACGACGTGGTATTCGTGTCCGCAACTGCGGCAAAAGCGCGTCGGGTAAAGCCGGTTTCCTGGGGCGTCTGGGTCTTCAAGCTGGCCCTCGAAGAGGACTGTTCGGGGGCTATCAGCCAGAGTGGTGAAGGTTTCACCGGCACCTGAGATGAACCTGTGGAGCTTGAAAGCCAGAAACGCCCCATCTCCTGGACCACCACGCAAGTTCTCCGGTAGGCTCACCTGCGTCAAGAAGTCCTCAAGTTGCTTCCGACATTGCTCTGCATCGATGCCACTGTCCTCGGCCAGTCGAGCAACCGCTTCTTCCACGGGTATCGGTTTCTTTCGCCTCAGTTCCAGCCCGTCATCAAGCCCGAGGGCGAGTTCTGCCCAGATTGCCAGAGGGTGCTGCCTAAGTGTTTCGTCGTCCAAACGTTCAGGAAGAGTGTTATTCAGTACATCGGAAAGTTTGGTTGTCGCCTGCGCAAGGCTGATCGAATCGTCCGTAGCTCTCTGAAGGGATTCGTCAATAACGGCATCTGGCCCAATATCCGAACCGAAAAGCTTGGCCGCAACCTTGGCCACGGCGACAGCCCGGCTTTCGTCGGTTCCCTCTGATGCCATCGTTGCCGATGTCCCAATGCAGATCGGCGCTTTTTCCGGAGTGCATCGGTCTCGCAGTCGTCGAACGAGGACCGCGACGTCCGCCCCCTGACGTCCCCGATAAGTGTGTAATTCGTCAAGAATAATGAACTCAAGGCCCGCAGCGTTGCTGATGACCTGTGAATCTAGTTCATCCTGACGTGTCAAAAGCAGCTCAGCCATCATGTAGTTCGTAAGGAGGACGTCTGGCGGATTGGCTGCGATCTTTTGACGTTCCTCCTGGCTTTCTTGGCCTGTGTATCGCTTGACCACGGGCTTCAAATTGTCTGGCAATCCTGACTGCCCAATGAACTTTTCGATTTCCTTCATCTGGCTGTTCGCCAAAGCGTTCATGGGATAGACAATAATAGCGCGGGTCCTTCGTGGTTTTCCTGCTCGCAGAGCGCGAATGATCGTGTCCACGACAGGAACGAAGAAACATAGCGACTTGCCAGAGCCTGTCCCCGTGGTAACGACATAGCTTTTTCCTGATTTCGCCTTGGCAATCGACTCCGCTTGGTGTCGGTGGAAGCGCAAAGGCGTTTCGCCGAACCGAAAAACCTTTCCGGTCCCCTCGTCTAAATCACCGGAGGCGACCAAATCATCAACGGTGGGCCCTGAAAGGTACCGTGGGTTCAGGGAGATGAGTGCATCGGGCCAAAATCTACCTGCTTCATATTGCGCGTCTATCGCAGTTCGAAGGTCGTCAGACCGAATACTGCTAAAAGAACGTGAGAAACGCTCGTAAGAGCTGATCAAGTGATGGTCAAATTCGAAAGCTCTCATGAAAGCTCCTAGAGGCTTTGCCCGGATTGATCTCACCGAGAACACCTTCGCGATTCAGCAAAACGATCTGTTGGTTCTGTGGCTTCAGTGCGACAGGGTCAGTGTCGAGCCGAAGTCGCCTAGGCGTATAGTTAAGGTACACAGTATCCCATTATAGTCTCGGCTTTGCCGCCTCGCTTGCCGTAGTCGAGCGCCGTGACCTTCGGCTGCACCACGGACAGTCCATGATGCAGCCCACCTTCCCACTGACGGCTTGTCTTTTCCACATCCACCATGCGCTCCTAATAGAAGGATCCACCCGGCAATTATGCACGACTGGTTTTTGGGTACTAAAGAAAAAGTAGCCGAGGGTGACGCCGTATACAATCGAAATTGCGTGGGCCCCAAGCGTGGTGTGTAGCTAATCGCTTACTAGAGCGGGTTGGCGACTACATGGGGTGTTCTCCGTCCTGGTTTCGACGGTTTCATGACCGCTCCGCTGGATATTCTCCAAACCGCTTTGAAATATCTCCGCTGGTGTGGTGCCGTGCAGGCTTTCGATTTTCGCCATATTGTTCTCCGAACGTTGTTAAGGCCGGTTGCAATCTCAAACCGGGCGGTCACCGTTTATGGTGACCCGATGCATCAGGCGATGGGCATCGCCATAATCCGCGATGGCATAGTGCTGGGTGCAACGGTTGTCCCAAAACGCCACGGACTTTTCCCGCCAGCTAAAACGGCAACTGAATTCCGGCGTTTTGATGTGTTCGAAAAGATAGTCCAGCACCATCGCCGACTCTCTACGGGGCACGCCGCGCAGGCGTTCCGTAAATACGGCGTTCACGAACAGCGCCTTGCGTCCGGTCACCGGATGGGTGCGCACGGCCGGATGCTCCACCTGTGTCAGCCCATGGCGGGCATCGCGAACCTCGCCTTGCTTGGCATCGTCGCCTTGATGCAAATCCTCAAAGCCGGCTTTCTTCGCGCTGTGCACGGCTGTCATGCCGTCCAGATAACGCTTCATGGATGGAGAAAGGGCATCATAGGCGTCATACATATTGGCCCACATGGTATCGCCGCCGTGATCGGGACATATGCGCGACAGCAGGACCGAACCCAATGGCGGTTCGGCCGTGAATGTCACGTCGCTATGCCATTGATTGGCGGACGAACGGGCGCCCTTGCGGCTTTCGAGGATCAGCACTTCCGGTTGCTCGTCCAGGTTCGGTGTGAAGGGATGGACCTGCAGGCTGCCGAAGTTGCGGGCGAAGGCCACATGTTCGGCCGGGGTGATCTCCTGGTCACGAAAGAACAGAACCTGATGCTCCATCAGTGCGTCATGGAGCTCCTGAAAAAGCTGGTTTCCCAGGTCCTGCCCCAAATCGATGCCGCTGACTTGGGCACCCAGGGCACCGGCGATCGGTTGCACGGTGATTTGCTCGTAGCTCAAGGTTTCATCCCCCGAATTGTTTTCTTGGCGCTGCCCGTCATCATGTGACGGGTGTCGGGAATTAGCAAGAATGGGCAGGTAAGTGACACTGTTCGGCCCTATTCCGCAGCCAGTAGCGGTACCGCCGACTTCAGATGCAGGTCTCGCTGCGGGAAGGGCAGCTCGATACCCTGTTCCGCGAATTTATCCCAGATCCCCAGCAGAATAGCGCTCTTGACGTTGGCGACGCCGCTCATGGGATCCTCGATCCAAAAGCGCAGTTCCAGATCCACCGAACTATCGCCAAAACCGATGAGAAGCACTGAAGCCGGACGATGGGTGACAACCCGGTCGGCCTCCATCGCCGCTTCCAGCATCAGATCCATGGCCTTGCGCACATCGCTGTTATAGGAAATGCCCACGGGAATGCGCAGGCGCACCTCGTTGGAACTATGGGTCCAGTTGGAAACCTGTTGCGAGATCAGCTCTTCGTTCGGGATCAGATGTTCAACGCCGTCGCGGGTGATGACGGAGGCATAGCGTCCGCCTAGGGATTTCACCTGGCCATAGGTCGCGCCTACTTCGATCACATCGCCTGGCTTGATGGATTTATCCAACAGGATCAGTACGCCGCTGATCAAATTGGCGATGGATTTCTGCAAACCCAAACCCAGCCCGACGCCAACCGCACCGCCGAACACGGCAAAGGCGGTCAGATCAATGCCGACGGAACTAATAGCGATTAGCACCGCGACACTGACCAGGACGATCTTCACCAGCTTGGTCAACAGCACCTGTACCGATGGCGTCAGATTGCTCAGCGTGGAGATGCGCTGTTCCGTGATCCGGGCCAACAGCATGGCGGCCCAGACCAGCACGCCCAGGGCGATCACGCCTTTGATGACCGTAAGCGCCGAAATACGCAGGTCACCGACCGATACGGCCAGGCTGTCCAACAAGACAATTGTCGGATCGAGTAAACCAAGAATATTGAGGGCGGCCACGGACCAAGCGGTGACGGAGATTGCCTTGGCCGCGACCGGTTCGCGGATCAGAGAGGCCGCCAGGCGGATGACGATCCAGGCCGTCAGCAGGCTGACCGCGATGGTCAATAAATGATGCGGCCAGCCGGCCTGTTCCGCCGTCAGACTGGATATCCACTGCAGAACAAGCCAGCTTAATGGCAGGGATAGGCCGGCCAGGGTGTCCCCAGCCATCACCAGCCAAGTGCTTTCGCCTGCATCGCCGCGCAGCCGGGACAGCCAGATCACACCCCGGCGAAGGCGCGGTGCCAGCGTCAATGCCAGCACGAATGCCAGGGCGACCACGGCCAACTGCACCGCGTTGTCCATGTTCAAGGCGTTCTGTTCCAGCCAATGCAGGCCGTCCTGCCAAACCCGTTGCAGATCGGCGGTATCGAAAAACCTGTCCATGCCATGTTCTCCCTGTTGGGTTATCCGAGACCCTGACCCGCCGACACGTCGCGGGGCGGGGGATGTGGACCCAGTATAGAGAGATTAAGCCGTGACACAGAATATCGGCAGATGTGCTAACGTTGCGAATCACAGTCGCGTTGCGGGCGGTCGCCTATCATGAATGATATTGCATCTCACCCAGAGCTAGACCCCGAGCTGAAATTACAGAGCCCAATCCTGCTGGAACTGCTGCGCCATTGGCGGCAGGCGAAAGCTGACAAACCGTTGCCGGCACGGGCGGATATTGATCCTCTAAATCTCGGGCCGGCGCTATTGCCCTATATTCTCCTCGCTGATGTTGAGCATGATCCAGCGCTGCGCTTTCGCTGGCGCTTGGTCGGCACGCATATTACCCAGACCTTGGGCCGTGATGTGACTGGTACCTATTGGGACGAGACATACAGTGACGAGGTTCTGGCTTCCTTGCACTTGCGGGTGAATTGGTTGATGCAGAACCAACGGCCCCTGCGGGCCGTTGGAATATCGCCAAGACCGGGCCGCAACGCGGGCAGCAGCGAGACGCTCTACTTGCCACTGTCCGACGATGGCGCCATCGTCAATATGATCATGCTGGGCTCGGTCTATATCGTCGCGCCAAAGCGCGAAGAATAGAGCGAGGGGCGGGCGAGGAGGCTACCCCTGGCACACGCCGGCATGCCTTAGATCACTTGTCGAACTTTGGTGCGCTGGCGCTGCCGCCGCCGTCCACGGCGATACGTTGGCCGTTGACATAGCTATTCATGTCCGAGACCAGATAACGCACCGTGTTGGCGATATCGTCGGGCTGGCAGACGTGTCCGAACGGCATGCCGGCGTCCAGCTCGCGCAAATCCTCAATACCCGAGCGCGCCTTGACCAGACGGCGGCCCATGTCGGTCTCCACCAGGGGTGGGGCGACAATATTGGTGCGGATATTATTACGGTGCTCCTCCTTGGCCATGGTGAAGGCTAGGGCTTCCATGGCCGCCTTGCCCATGTTGTAGGGATTGCCGAAGGCGCCATAGCTGTCCGTGGCGACGGAGGAAATCATGATGATGTCGCCACGGTCCTGTTCGCGCATCATCGGTAGGACCAGCTTGGATAGATAGAACGGGCCAAACGCGTGTACCCTGACCACCCGCTCCATCTCCGCCGGGTCCGTGTCAGCAACGGACTGGCCCCGGCTGGCGATGCCGGCATTGTTGATCAGAATGCCGATGGGCCCCATTTCGCGGCCGATATCGGCGACCATGGCGCTGACTTCGTCCAGATTATCGACCGAGGCGCGATAGGCCTTTGCCGTGCCGCCCAGGGCCTCAATTTCGGCCACGGCTTCCGCCGCCGCCGCGTCATCCCGGCGGTAATTGACGGCAACCTCTGCCCCATCCTTGGCCAGGGCCACGGCGATGGCCCGCCCGATGCCTCTGCCGGCGCCGGTTACCAGCGCCACGCGTCCGTTGAGTGACATAATCTTTCTCCTAAAATCTAAATCGGTGAGACCGCCCGCAGCCGGGCGGGGTGTTTGTTGGGCCGCCGGGGCGGGCTTCTATCGAAGGTGTCACACAGGATGCGCCGGGTCTGGCGCGGGTCGATCACCTCATCGATGCCAAAAGCTTCCGCCGCGCGCAGGGCGCCGAGCTGGCTCTTGAAGATATCGATGATTTCCTGGCGCCGGGCGGCGGGATCTTCGGCCTGTTCATAGTTCCGGCGGTAGGCCACATCGACCGAGCCTTCCACGGACATGGCGCAGATTTCAGCTGTCGGCCAGGCAAAGGTGGCGTTGTTGTCAAAGGCGGTGCCGCCGCCCATGGCGTAATAGCCACCGCCATAGCCCTTGCGCAGCACGATGGAAACGCGCGGCACCGTGGCCTGGCCCATTTCGAACATCAGCCGGCCCGAACGCCGGCCCAGCCCGGCCTTTTCAGCCTCCGAGCCGATGGAGAAGCCGGGCACGTCGATCAACATCACCAAT
>CAYWYB010000242.1:0-8374 GCA_964462145.1 uncultured Rhodospirillaceae bacterium | reverse complement strand
GATCGATGAACTGTCTGCGCGCCAGGGCACGGTGCTGGCGACCGGTGGCGGCGCCTTCTTGGATCCAGAGACCCGGGCCGCCATAAGTGCGAAAGGTATTTCCATCTGGCTGCGGGCGGACCTGGAAATATTGCTGGAACGGGTCCTGCGACGGGACAACCGACCCCTGCTGAAACAAGGTGACCCGGAACAGATATTGCGCCAGTTGATGGCCGAGCGCGACCCGATCTATGCCCAGGCGGATTTAACCGTAACCTCCGGCCAGGGACCGCACAAGGACGTGGTGGAAGACATCGTCGAGGCATTGCGCAGCCATCAGGCGGCAGCTTCGGCGGACGCCCGTTCGATGGATGACGATTCGAAGGATATGGACTAGTGGCGAAGCTTGAGCGGCAGGTGGAAAACACCACGACGGTACGGGTTGAGCTGGCGGAGCGGTCCTATGACATCGTCATTGGCGAAGATCTATTGGCCGGCGCCGGGGCTTACCTTGGGCCCATTCTGGCCCGGCCACGGGTGGTGATCATCAGCGATGAGACGGTGGCGGGGCTGCATCTGGCCCCGTTGCAGGCTTCGTTGAACGAGACCGGCATCAAGAATGATGCCATCATCGTGCCACCTGGCGAGGGCAGCAAGAACTTCGCACGGTTACAATCCCTATTGGACAGTTTGCTCAACCTGCGGGTCGAGCGCCGCGATACGATCCTGGCGCTGGGAGGCGGCGTGATCGGAGATCTGGCCGGTTTCGCTGCCGCGATATTGCGCCGCGGTATCGATTTCATTCAATTGCCAACCACCCTGCTGTCTCAGGTTGATAGTTCTGTCGGGGGCAAAACCGCGATCAACGCGGCCCAGGGCAAGAACCTGATCGGCGCCTTCTATCAACCCCGCCTGGTCCTGGCCGATGTCGCGGCCCTGGCCAGCCTGCCGGCGCGGGAATTGCGCGCCGGTTATGGCGAGGTCGTCAAGTATGGCCTGATCGACGATTTCGCCTTCTTTGAATGGCTGGAAAAAAACGGTGCTGATTTGCTGGCCGGCTCGGCGGAGGCATTACGCCATGCGGTGGCCGTGTCCTGCCGCTCGAAAGCGGCGATCGTTGCCCGGGACGAACGGGAAAAGGGCGACCGGGCCTTGCTGAACCTGGGCCACACTTTCGCTCACGCACTGGAGGCGGAGGCCGGTTACGATGGCCGGGTGCTGCATGGCGAGGCGGTGGCCGTGGGACTGGGCATGGCCTTTACCCTATCGACGCGCCTGGGCCTGTGCCCCAGCCAGGACAGCGAACGGGTGCGGCGGCATCTATCGGCCATGGGCCTGCCCACCGAGGCCGGACAACTTGGCCTGGAGGGACTGACAGCTGAGACCATGCTGGCACATATGCGGCAGGATAAAAAGGTCGCTGACGGTCAATTGACGTTTGTACTGGCCCGCGGCATCGGGCGGTCATTCATTACCAAGGATGTGGACGAGGGCGCGGTGCGGGAGATGCTGCAAGACGCACTGCGGCCCGCCAAGGCCGGCTGATGAAAAACCAGCCGGCAAGAGGATTAGTTGAAGGGTAGCTAAAGGGTAAGGGCGCCATGGATGGCGAGTTACTGTTTTCGATTGTGGGCGTGTTGGTGCTGTTGGTCTTGTCGGCCTTCTTTTCCGGCACGGAAACGGCGCTGACGGCGGTCTCTCGTGCGCGCATGCATCAGTTGGAGCGCCGCGGCGTGCGCCATGCCAGCCGGGTCAACCGCCTGATCGCCAAACCCGAACGCCTGATCGGCGCGGTGCTTTTGGGCAATAATCTGGTCAATATCCTCGCCTCCGCCGTGGCGACATCGGTCATGATCGCCCTGTTCGGTAAGGCGGGGGTAGCCTATGCCACGGCCATCATGACCGCCATGGTCGTCATCTTCGCCGAGGTGCTGCCGAAAACCCTTGCCCTGAGCCGGCCCGACCGCACTGCCCTGGCGGCGGGACCCATTATCGGGCCTATCGTGTTCGCCCTGGGACCAGTGGTGGATCTGGTACAGACCATCGTCAGGGCGGTTCTGGGCCTGTTCGGCTTGCGCATGCGTTATCGCGAACCCACCGCGGACGCCTCGGAAGAATTGCGCGGCGCCCTGGCGCTGCATGCCCGCGACGGCGCCATGGTGAAAAGCGACCGCGACATGCTGGATGCCATATTGGATCTGTCCGATGTGGAAGTCTCCGAGATCATGATCCACCGCAAGAACATGGTCATGCTGGACGCGGATCAGCCGGCCCCTGAAATCGCCGAGGCGCTGTTGGCGACGCCCTACAGCCGGGTGCCTCTGTGGCGGGGCGATGTGGACAATATCGTCGGCGTGCTGCACGCCAAGGACCTGCTGCGTGCGATCAGCGCCGCGCCGGCCGACGCAGCGATTGGCGCTAATATTCCCGGCATTTCTGCCACCGCCCCGGCCTTGCCGGAGCTCTGGCGCGAGCCTTGGTTCGTGCCCGAAACCACCACCTTGATGGAACAGCTGAACGCGTTCCGGGCGCGGCGGGAGCATTTCGCCCTGGTGGTGGATGAATATGGCGCCCTGATGGGCCTGGTCACCCTGGAAGATATTCTCGAGGAAATCGTCGGTGACATCAGCGATGAACATGACGTCACCCGCACCAGTGCAGTGCGGCGCGAGGCCAGCGGCAGTTTCATGGTGGACGGCGTTGTTACCATACGGGACCTGAACCGTGATTTTGATTGGGATCTACCCGAAGATGATGCAGCGACCATCGCCGGCATGGTCATTCATCTGGCCCGCCACATTCCCGATGTGGGCGAACGTTTTAGCCTTGATGGTTTCAATTTCGAGGTGATGCGCCGTTTGCGCAACCAGGTGACCGCCGTGCGGATCAGGCCGCCAAAAGCAAAATCCTAGCTGGCAAAGCCTAGCGCGCAATCGTGCGATAGAAATCGAGGATAAACACCCGTAATTCCGAGGTGAAATTCGCGCTGCCCGGCGTATCATCAGGTTCATTCGAATTACTGGCATGACTGGCGCTGTGGACCTCGGTACAGATTTGGTTCAGGTTTTTCTTCGTGCGGGCGCAGATTTCCGCCAACGCATCCCACATTTCCGGTTCCAGTTTGATCGATGTACGGCGGCCACCAATGCGGATATTACGGCGAGTGCCGCCGATCCCTTCGCCATATCCATTGCGGGCCTCTCGGGACATGGTTTCTTCCTCTAATTGATATACTGTACAGGCCATATAACACCATAATGCGAATTCCAACACAATAAATCAATATTTTGTCCATTATTAATCCATAAAACAACCCCTTGGATGCATAAAGTTGTATTCTCGCCGCATTTCTTGTGGTAGGTGGAAGTCAGGACGTTTTTAGCGCTTCTTCCGGCGTCAAAGCCCGTATGGATAGGGCATGGATGCCGCCGGCCAATTCCTCGGCCAGGGCCTCGTTGACCAGACGCTGGCGGGCCAGGCGGCTCATGCCCTGAAAGATCTCAGCCTCAATCATGACCGCGAAATGGCTTTCGCCGCCTTCGCGGGCGCCCGCATGGCCAGCATGCTGGTGTGATTGATCCTCGACCTGCAACCGTGTCGGCGCCAGGGCTGCCCGCAGCTTATTCTCAATCGTTGTTGCCATGGCCATTGTTTCGCGTCCCTTCTTGAATGTCTCTAAAACCTGTTTACCTATACCGTGAGCTATTGAAAGCCACCCCTGAAGCCAGCATACTCCCGTTGTGGCAAGAACCAAGAAAGACATACCGGTGTCGAAGACCCGGGTCGATGAGCCGTCCGGGAGGCCAGAGCGCGAATGCGACTTTGCCCACTGTAGCGAGGCCGGCGAACACCGTGCGCCGAAATCCAAAACCAACCTGGATGAGTTTTACTGGTTTTGTCTGGAACACGTGGCCGCCTATAACCGCAGCTGGGATTACTTCACCGGCATGAACCAGGATGAAATCGAAAGCTTCCGGAACGAGGCGGTAACCGGACATCGGCCCACATGGAAGCTGGGAGAGCGCGGTTACAAAGCCTGGATGGAAGATCAGGTGAGTGATCCGCACGGCATTTTTGATGGCCCCGAAGGCCGTCCGGGTGCCACGAAACCCAAGCTAAAACCGACCCGCGAACAGCGCCGTCATCTCGCCCAATTGGATTTGGATGAAACGGCGACCTTGCAAGACGTCAAAATGCGTTATAAGCAACTGGTAAAACGTTTTCACCCGGATGCGAATGGCGGCGACAAGCAAGCCGAGGAACGCTTCAAATCCATTAACGAGGCGTATAGCAACCTAAAGTCCGCGGGCCTGCCGCAAGGATAGGCTCAGGGCAGTTCATATAACGCGACGACGCTAAGTAACCACGCAAGCAACACGACAGGATTCTGTACCATGACGCTGACTGCTACCGCCGATGATACATCGGTCCACCCCATCGACCAACCTGACATCAAGGTGAATGTGCGTGAAACATTCGGCCTCGACAGCGATATGGAAGTACCGGCCTTCTCTCGGGGTTCCGATCTGGTTCCGGACATTGACGATGCCTACCAATTCGATCACGAAACCACGATGGCCATTTTGGCCGGCTTTGGCCACAACCGCCGGGTCATGATCCAGGGCTATCACGGCACGGGCAAATCGACGCACATCGAACAGGTTGCCGCCCGCCTCAACTGGCCCTGCGTCCGCGTCAATCTGGACAGTCACATCAGCCGCATTGATCTGCTAGGCAAGGACGCGATTGTTCTGCGCGATGGCATGCAGGTTACCGAATTCCGCGAGGGCATCCTGCCCTGGGCCCTGCAGCATCCCTGCGCCCTGGTGTTCGACGAATATGACGCCGGCCGCCCGGACGTGATGTTCGTGATCCAGCGTATTCTGGAAGTTGATGGCAAGATGACATTGCTGGATCAGAACAAGGTGATCCGGCCGCATAACAGCTTCCGTCTCTTCGCCACCACCAATACGGTGGGCCTGGGCGATACCACGGGGCTGTATCACGGCACGCAGCAGATCAACCAGGGCCAGATGGATCGGTGGAGCATTGTCACCACCCTGAACTATCTGCCCCATGATGATGAAGTCGGCATTATCACCGCCAAGGTTCCCGATTGGGCGGATGAGCAAGGCCAGAAATACATCAACTCCATGGTCTCGGTCGCGGACCTGACCCGTTCGGGCTTCATGAACGGTGATATCTCCACCGTGATGTCGCCACGCACGGTGATCACCTGGGCAGACAATTCCCGCATCTTCGATGATGTGGCGTTTGCCTTCCGGGTTAGCTTCCTAAATCGTTGTGACGAGATGGAGCGTCCGGTGGTGGCGGAATATTACCAACGCTGTTTCGGCCACGAACTGCCGGAATCCGCCGCCAACATCCAACTGGCCTAAAACCATGGCGGCGATGAAGCCGGAAAACCCGGTCGAACCGTTCAAACGCGCGGTAACGGCGGCTGTCCGCGCTATCGCGCGCGACAGCGAGCTGACGGTCAACTTTGGCGCCGAGGGTGCCGCCACGGGCGCCGGGCGTAACCGCCTGCCCACGCCCAGCCGCGAGCTAGGCGGCGAGGAAGTCGCTCATGTGCGTGGCAGTGGCGATGCACTTGCCCTGTGGCACCGCCACCATGACAACCGTTTGCATGCCCTGAACCAGCCCAAGGGTGCGACCGCACGCGCGGTCTTTGAATCGGCGGAACAGGCGCGTGTCGAATCCCTGGGCGCCAAGCGTATGATGGGCGTTTCCGACAATCTCGACGCCATGCTGGACGAACGTTGCCGCGCGCGGGGCTATGCCTCGGTCAATGATCCGGGCGAGGCTCTGTTGCCCGAAGTGGTGGGACTGTTGGTGCGGGAAAAATTGACCGGCAAGGCGCCGCCGGCCGCCGCCAAGCCCATGGTCGAGCACATTCGTCCCTGGGTCGAGGAAAAGGCGGGCAAGGAGCTGGCCGAACTGACCGGCGAAATGACCGACCAGAACGCCTTTGCCAAGCTGACCCGGAAGCTGATCGCTGATCTGGATCTGGGCGAGGAAGACGGCACGGAATCCGATGATATGGATGATCAGGCCGAAAACGACGAAGAGGAAATGGCCGACGGCGAGGGCGAGGGCGAGGGCGGCGAGGGTGCGGCTGATGACGGCGGC
Organism: uncultured Rhodospirillaceae bacterium; assembly: GCA_964462145.1. Classification (GTDB taxonomy): domain Bacteria; phylum Pseudomonadota; class Alphaproteobacteria. The sequence continues at coordinate 2,245 of CAYWYB010000242.1, read as the reverse complement.
GACCCGGACGGCTCCGACAGCCAGGACGGCTCGGCCGATGGCGATGCGGAAGCGGACTCCGAGATGGAGGCCGAGGACGCCGATGCCATGTCGGGCAGCGAGGAACCGGGCCGTGGCCGGCGGCAATGGCGCCCCGGCGACATGATGCCGGAAAATCCCAACGAGCCGCCCTATCGTTTCTTCACCGAAGAATTCGACGAAGTCATCGATGCCACCGAACTGTGCGATGCGGAAGAACTGGGCCGCCTGCGGGCCTATCTGGACCAGCAGCTGTCAAACATGCAGGGCGTCGTCGCGCGCCTCGCCAACCGGCTGCAACGGCGTCTGTTGGCAAAGCAGAATCGCAGTTGGGAGTTCGATCTGGAAGAGGGCATGCTGGACGCCGGCAAGCTGGCCCGCGTGGTGACCAATCCACTGCTGCCGCTGTCTTTCAAGATGGAGCGGGATATGGATTTCCGCGACACCGTTGTGACCTTGTTGATCGACAATTCCGGCTCCATGCGCGGCCGGCCCATTACGGTCGCCGCCATGTGCGCCGACATCCTGGCCCGCACGTTGGAGCGGTGTAACGTCAAGGTGGAGATCCTGGGCTTTACCACCAGGGCCTGGAAAGGCGGGCAAAGCCGGGAAAAATGGCTGCGTGAAGGCAAACCGGCCGCGCCGGGACGCCTGAATGATCTACGCCATATCGTCTACAAGGCGGCGGACGCGCCCTGGCGGCGGGCCCGGCGGGGACTTGGCCTGATGATGCGCGAAGGCCTGCTGAAAGAGAACATTGATGGCGAAGCGCTGATCTGGGCCCATAACCGCCTGGTTTACCGGCCCGAGCAGCGCCGTATCCTTATGGTGATTTCCGACGGCGCGCCGGTCGACGATTCGACCCTGTCCGTAAACGCCGGCAACTATCTGGAAAAGCATCTGCGCAACGCCATTAGCTGGATTGAAACCCAGTCCCCCGTGGAACTGGTCGCCATCGGCATCGGCCATGACGTCACCCGTTATTACCAGCGCGCGGTCACCATCGTCGATGCCGAGCAACTGGGCGGCGTGATGATGGACAAACTGGCGGAACTGTTCGACGAAGAGGCGGACAAAAGTGCGGGCGGCGCGGGCGCATCAACCAGCCGCAGGGTGGCCTAATCCAGCATAGCGGACCGACAAATGGACTGATAGGGGAATGAGCGCGCCGAAATATTCCGCCATCGTTGCGGCTCTGTTGGCAACCCTGGCATTTGGCCTGTCGGGCTGCATTCTGTCGGGCCTGGCGAAGACCAAGACCGGCCCGCTGGTTATCAAGGCGGAGGAAATCTACCTCAACCCCGAACAGCACAAGCAGTTCCGCGCAGGCGTGCTGGAATTTCGGGCCGGCCTTGTCTTAAGCAGCGATACCAGCAGTTTCGGCGGCCTGTCCGGCTTGAGCCTGTCGGAGGACGGCAAACAGTTGACAGCCGTTTCCGATCAGGGTGATCTGTTTCAGGCTCGCCTGGTGCTGGATAAGACAGGAGCCTTGCAGGAGTTGTCCGACCCGCGTCTGCATCGCCTGCGCGGCGTCAAGGGCGCCTACATATCGCGCCGCGCAGACAAGCTGGATCAGGACGCCGAAGCGGTGGAGCGGCTGCCGGACGGCAGCTATTTGATCAGTTTCGAAATTCGCCATCGGGTGCTGCGCTATGAAAATCTAATAGCCAAGCCGTCTCTGTTCGCGGTCCCACCCGGCATAAAAAAAGCCCCCCGCAACGGCGGCATCGAGGCCATGACCGCCCTGCCCGATGGCCGCGTCCTGGTGCTGAGCGAGAAATTCAGGCGCGAAATCAAAGCGGACGCGGATGGCAAGAAAGAGGGGGACGGCGATTATATAGGCTGGTTGCTGTCGGCGGACGGCAAAAGCCTGGGCCAGGTATTTTGGCCGGCACAGGGCATATTCCGCCCCTCCGATCTGGCGGCCATGCCCAATGGCGATGTCTTGTTATTGCAGCGGCGCTATACGGTCGCGGGCGGCCCCGGCATGCGGCTGTCCCATATCCGAGCGAAAAACATCAGGGCTGGCGCCCGGCTGATGGACGTTGAACTGGCGCGCATGGCACCACCCCTATCGGTGGATAATTTCGAAGGTTTGGCGGTGCGCCCGGATGAAAAGGGCGGTTGGACGGTCTACATGCTGTCGGACGACAACTTCAACCCGCTGCAACGCACCTTGCTGTTGCAGTTCCACCTTCCCGAAGAAAAAGATTCCTAGGCGTTTGAC
>CAYWYB010000241.1:0-8376 GCA_964462145.1 uncultured Rhodospirillaceae bacterium | reverse complement strand
ACCGCCGGGGCCCCGGAGAAGTTGACGGCCTGGAGGTGTTTCACGGCGAGGCACAGGCCCCGCGCCTTGAACGAGCCCGTGGGCAGGCGCCCCTCGTCCTTGATCCACAGATCGCCATCTACTCCCGGCGCCGGCATTAGCGGCGTCATGCATTCGCCCAACGAGATAATGTTGTCCGTCGAACGCACCGGCAGAAATTCCCGGTAGCGCCACATATCGGGCGGCCGCGCGGCCAGGGTTTCCTTGCTCAGGCTTTGGCCCAGGCCAGCCAGATCATAACGCACCAAAAGGGGCCGCCCGACCGCCGAGAGGCCATGCAGGCGGTCCGCCGGAACTTCTTCGCCGCTGAGCCCGCATTCCAGATGGGTGACGAAGGTTGGCCGTTCCTCGGACACATTGCGCCAGCTTGGCATGGCTTCAGTCTGCATTGTTTGTTCCATCATCGGTTACGTCGTCAAAGCTATCGTCGGGCGGCGCCATGGTTATGGGGTAAACCCCAGGCGGTGCGTGGCGGTAGGGCAGGGTGGTCAGATCGGCGGGCCCCCAATCGGGCGTTTCAACGATCAATATGGCGCCGGCGATGGGTTCGTATGCGGCTCGAAAATGCGTCTTGGAGCGTAGCGCGATGATATCGAACTCATCGATATCCAGGCCGCATTGGGTAAAGGGATCCGTGTCCACCGCCGACGAACTGACCGAGGTGACGATGACCGCGATTTTGTCATTATCGATGACCGCCGCCTGGCCCAGATCGATCGTTTCGCCATTACGGTAAGGGCCGGTGATCTTGTAACGTAACGGCCCGGCGAACTTGACATAGCCGGTGTAAAGCAGCGGCAGGCCCGCCAGCTCCGAGGATTTGCCGCCCAGGGTCAGCATCAACTGGCTGCCGACGCCGCTGGAAGCCGCCGCCGTGGCGCCGATTGGATCGTGCAGATAAGGCACCGCCGTGCGGCCCAGATTTGCGCCGCGCGCCAGCATGGCTTCCAACAGATGGGTGGAATCGTTGCCCCGATCCGCATGCTCCAGCAAGACCACCGGGCGGATGCCCTGGGCCAGCAACTCGGCAGCCTTGTCCAGGGCCGCCTCTGGATCATACAGCGGGGCGGTATGATAAAGCGCCTCCCTTGCCTCGGCCAGACGTGCGCTCAGGCGCTCGGCGGTGCGGATGGCCAGGGCTTCATCGCCATCCGCGATGGCCACGACCGTGGCCCCGATCGCCGGTACGTCGGCATAGGCAAAACCAGTGAATATGGTGATATCCAGAATCCCGGGCTGTTCCGCCTCGGCCCGCATTTCCGCCATGATATCGCTTAGGGGCGCGACCTCGGTCGCGGTGAAAATCGACGGTAGAACCAGGCCGGGCCGGGCCATGGCCGTCACCGGTTTGATCTCACCCGCCAGTTTGCCCAGCAACAGCTTGGCCGCCCGCTCGCCGGTTTCCGCCATATCCGTATGGGGGCTGCGGCGAAAGCCACAGACCACATCGGCCAGCATGGCCTTTTCGACGGCGACGTTGCCATGCAGGTCCATGGCCATGGCGATGGGATAATCATCGCCCAGAACCGCACGCAGGCGCAGCAGCAAGCTATGTTCGGGGTCGGTATCGTTACGCGCCGCCATGGCGCCATGCAGGTGCAGCAGCAGACCATCCGCCTCTTCCCGCCATAGAACGGCGCGCGAGACCAGTTCGTCGGCCATGGCCTCGAAGGCCGCCGCCGCGACCGGTCCCGATGGGGCGCATTCGGCCACCAGCAAACCTTCCACGGCGATATCATTGTCCTCACAAACTTTGAGAAAACCGCCAAAAACCGTATTCGATCCGGCGAATGTGCGCGCGATATCGTCACCGCGGACTGCGCGGTGCTCGAACGCGGCAAGTTCCGTGTCCTGGGGCAGGAAGGTGACGGTTTCATGCACCAGTCCGCCAATCGCCAAACGCTTGACCGAGTGCTTCACGGGCTGGTTCATGGAATAAACTGTTCGTTCAAGATGCGTTCTTCCAGGTTGTGCTCGGGATCAAAGAGGAGATGCAGTTCGCTGCTGCGGTCCTCGGCCACGTCGATCTGTACCACGCTCCGGATTTCCTGATTATCGGCGACCACGGAAACCGGCCGCTTGTCCGCTTCAAGTACCTCGAAGCGGACCTGCGCCGAGGCCGGCAGAAGAGCGCCGCGCCAGCGCCTTGGCCGGAATGCCGAGATTGGGGTGAGGGCCAGAATATCGGCCTCCAGCGGGATGATCGGACCATGAGCCGAAAGGTTATAGGCGGTGCTGCCCGCCGGCGTTGCGACCAGGACGCCGTCGCAAACCAGCTCGTCCAAACGCACCTGGCCGTCAATGGCGATGCGGATCTTGGCCGCCTGCCGAGTTTCCCGAAACACCGATACCTCGTTGATTGCTATGGCCTGATGTTTGGCGCCGGCGGTATCCAGCGCGCTCATGACCAGGGGGTGGACCACGGCTCTTTGCGCCGCGTGCAGGCGGCGCGGCAGATCATCAAGGGTGAAGCTGTTCATCAGGAAACCGACCGTGCCCTGGTTCATGCCATAGATGGGCAGGGACAGATGCCGGGTCTCGTGCAGCACGGAGAGCATGAAGCCGTCACCGCCCAGGGCGATGATAACATCGGCCTGTTCAGGACCCACGTCGTCATAGCGCAGGCGCAGTTTTTGCATCGCCGCATCGGCCTGCGGCGTCTCGCTCGCCATGAATGTCATTTTGTCGCGGGCCATCCGCTATTTACCACTCTGCATTTTCGCCAACGTCCGAGATTCCGGTGCCACTATATAGCTTCCCTTGCTTTGGTATAATGCCAGATAACCGCATTTCCATAGGGAAGAAATTATGCCGCTGCGCAAATTACCCGCCGCCCTGCTTTTCGTTCCATTGCTTGGCCTTGTTCTGACCGTTTCCTCCCCGGCCGGCGCGGGGGACCGCCATGCCGGATACTATTATCCCCCGGTCAGCAGCCAGGAAGACTATAATGCCCGTGCGCCAGCCATGGAAAACGCCAGCCGGGAAACGCGGATCGGCTTTATCGTGGCGCAGACAAATGGCCAACGGCAGCTGCAGTACCCGCCGCGCTTCGCCATTTTCGCCAAGGGCCGGGAGGCGGAAAAGCTGATCATCGTGGGCCTGGACGAATACAGTTTCGCGACCCTGTACCGGGCCCGCGCGGTCCTGGCGCAATTGACCGCCTCGGCGCGGGGCAGCGCGCTGTTCCGCAATATGGCGGTGGAGGATCTGTTCACTTTTTTTGATCTGGCAAAAATGCTCGGTTTTATCCAGATCACGGTCAGTGACGGCAAAAACTACGCCCATCGCATAGATCTGAAATAGGCTAGTCGAAGGATCGCGACCGCCTTCGCCGCCGTAACCACCGAACCGACAGGTAAAGCAGAAAAAGCGCCAATACAGGCCAGGCATAAACCCATGGGCCGCCATCATCACTTTCCGACCTGACTTTTGTGCGCCGTTCCGCGCTCTTGGCCGCTGCCGGTTTGGCTGGCAGGCCGGCCAGGATTTTGCCAAATTCCCGCAGCAAGTCCGCATCCGTCGCGATGCCGCGCCGGATGGCGCCCTTGGAGTCGATCCGGACCATTTGTTTGGCCTTGTTCAGGACAATATCCTTGCCCGAACCACCCCGCCCGATCATGGCCAGGCTGCCGACCTTGCCGTCATCATTGGCCAGCAAAACCAGAACTTCACTGGCACCGGCGCCCTTCCCGGCGCTAAGCAAGGCAACGATGGTCCGTTCATTCACGCCTTCGGCCCGCTGCAGGGCGGTCATGCCGCTGTCATCCGCCGCGTTAATGTCGGCGCCGCCATCGATCAGGGTCTTGACGATATTTTCATGGCCATTCCAGGCGGCCCGCATCAGGGGGGTCAGGCCCTTTTCATCCCTGACATCGACCAAGGCGACCTCTTCCAACAGCAGCGCGACAATATCGGCATAACCATTGATGGAGGCCCAGGTCAGGGCGGTTCGGCCCTGATTGTCGGCGGCGTCAATTTCCACGCCGGCTTCGATCAGGGAGCGGACAACGTCGTAATGGCCGCGCCAGGCCGCGGTAATGATGGAGGTCCGGCCCAGGGCATTAATCGCGTTGGCATCGACGCCGTCCCGCAACAGAGCGTTCACTTTGTCCAGATCGCCCTCGGCCGCGGCCGTCAGCAGCTCCTGTTCCCTGTTTCGTTGCAGGACCAGATCAAGGCGGGGCATGGCTGCTCTGATGGCATGGGACCGTTTTCTAGCCAGTTCCAGCTGTGCATTGTCGAGGTGCAGTGCCAGCATGGTTCTGGCCAGAACCGCGCCTTCGTTCTTGAGGCTGGCGGCAACGTAGTAGAGGGCTTGCGCCTCGACCCTGTTTTCCGGTGTGACCAGGCCGGCAAGGTGGAATTCAGCCAGCCGCAGGATGGCCGCCATGTTGCCTTGTTGGGCGGCCATGGAGAAAGTTTCCATTGCCCGGCGAAGATCCTGCTTGATGCCCCGGCCCTGGGCCAGGGCGCGGGCCAGATTATAGCGCGCCATGATATAGCCCTGGTCGGCAGCGCGCTCATAACGCGCCACGGCGCGGGTGGCGGCGCGGGCATAACGGCTGTCTTGGGCCACCGTCTGGCCGAAATCCTCGCGTACCATGCGCGGCTCATGGCGCCGGACGGCGCGAATGGCGGTGGACGCCGCCGGCGACAGCGCGCGTTCCAGATACGGGATGCTTAGATGTATGGCTTGGCGCGGCAATGGCACACTGCCGTCGATGACGCTATTTCCACCAGTGGCTTGGGCGAACCCTGTCGATGGCGGCAGCAAAAGGCCTGCTAATACGACCAGCGCTCGCAGCCATGCCGTCACCTAACCCTAGCCGCCGGTCACGCTCATATGGCGGGCCACGGCGGGGTCGGTCGCATCCCTGTCGATGATGAAATCATGGCCCTTGGGCTTGCGGGCGATGGCGGCGTGGATAGCTTGGGCAAGCAGGTCGTCATCCGCCGATGCCCGCAGCGGCGCCCGTAAATCGACGGCATCGTCCTGGCCCAGGCACATAAACAGGGTACCGGTGCAGGTCAGGCGGACCCGATTGCAGGATTCGCAGAAATTATGGCTCAACGGCGTTATGAAACCCACGCGCTGCCCGGTTTCGGCCACGGTGGCATAGGTGGCCGGCCCGCCGGTTCGGTGATCACTGGGCTGCAGGGTCCAGCTCTGTTCCAGATTCTGCCGGACTTCGCGTAGTGAAAGATGCTGATCCGCCCTATTCTGGCCGATATCGCCCATGGGCATCGCCTCGATCAGGGTCATGTCCATGCCCCGCTCGCCACACCATGCGATCATCTGATCGAGTTCATCTTCATTGAAGTTGCGCATGGCAACCGCATTGATTTTGACCGCCAGACCTGCCTCCAAGGCGGCATCAATGCCGGCCATGACCCGATCGAATTTGCCCCAGCGGGTAATGGCCAGGAATTTGTCGCGGTTGAGGGTGTCCAGGGAGACATTGATCCGGCGCACGCCACAGGCATAAAGCTCGGCGGCATGGCGTGACAATTGCGAGCCGTTGGTGGTGACCGTCAATTCATCCAGGGCGCCACTGTCCAGATGGCGGCCCAATTCCCGAAACAGCCACATGACGTTGCGCCGCACTAGGGGTTCGCCCCCGGTCAGGCGTAGTTTGCGGACGCCCAGTTTAATGAAGGTGCGGCACAGGCGTTCCAGCTCCTCAAGGCTCAATACTTCGGCCTTCGGCAGGAATGTCATGTCTTCGGACATGCAATAGGCACAGCGGAAATCGCAGCGGTCGGTGACTGAAATGCGCAAGTAATCGACAGTGCGCCCGAACGGGTCGATCATTTGCGAGCCAGCCACTTCCTGGCCAGTCGTCTTATGTCCGGTCTTTTCTTGATCAGTCTTTTCTTGTTCAGTCATTGTAAGCCTGCCTCCGCGCCGCCATCCGGCTGAAATCAAACCTGGATCGTCAGCGCACCATATCGACGGACTGCAAGAGTTTCCCGCATCCCAACCGATTTATAACGCTTCTTATTATGCAATGTCCTGCGGCATATTGGCAGTGTTTTTTTGCCAATTAATGCCGCTCGAAACTGTTGCTTTTGAGCTATTTCTTGATTTGCCTGACGGCGTTCAGATAGCGCGGATCGCGCTGCCATTTGCGCAGAACCAAATAAGCGGATTCCCGCGTAATTGATTCAAAAAACTGCGTCAAACGTACAACCTCGTCCTTCGAGAGGCGGTTATCATTTTCCCGCGCCTTGCGGGTCAATTGATAGATCTGCAAATAGACCGAACGTTCCAGGCCGATCGCCCTGGCTGCGATGCCCAGGGCTTCGCCGCCCGGTTCATAAATTATGCGCCGGGCCAGTACGGGGCGAATGCCGACCATTTTTGCGAAGGAGAATTCAAAAATGGAGATCTGGCCCTGGTGCAGAGACTTCAGGGCGAATTCGGCTGATACATTGCCGCTGTCGAACAGGCGGTCGACCAGGCGTTCCGCGGCAACCGCCGGTTTTTCCTCGTCGGATTCGACGACATCATGGACCGTGGCCGACATCTGATCGTCTAGGCGGTCGATATCGACGTCGAAATTCTCGACAATATAGTTGCGCACGGCTGCCGAAACCCAATAGCACATGCGTTCCGCTAGCTCCGACGGCAGATCTGGACGGCGCACCAGCGGCTTTTGGTAGCTATCGATGCGCTTCGATTCCTCCGCCAGATACTCCAGGACATCCGATGAAATGCGCGCGTCCTGATTGTTCAGTAAGGTCACGATGACGTCTTCCGTCCCGGTATCGACCAGGGCGGCGGAGACTTCCTCACTGATGTCTTTGCGGATGGCAACAGCCAGTTGATGCTGCATGGTGCGGTGGCGCACGACCTCGACCAGGTCCGCATCGCGCAGAACCGGGCTGGATGCCAGAATTTTGTAGGCTACCTGTACGTCGTCATTGGCCAGCATCTGGATTAGGTCAAGGGGTGCATCACCCTGCTCGCTCAGGCGATTGGCCAGGCCGACCCGCACTGACATTTCAACATCGCGGCTCAACCGTTCGAGAATTTCGATCATCAATTCTCGTTCGTTGGCCTGCAACTCGTTGGCCCGGCGTTCGAACAGGTCGCCAATCGCGCTGTACAGCGATTCCCGGCCTTCCTTGGATTTTTCATGCGCGAGCTTAAACAATCCCCGTACTTCGGCATCGTTTACGGGTTGTTGAATAGCCTTCGCGAGCACGCCCTTCATTGTGGCCTCTTTCTTGCGCTGTATGATGGCTTTCGGTAGCTGCAACCGAAAAAAGCCATATTTTTTCGCATCCAACCTTAGCGCGCGATGTCTTAATGAAAGATGAAATAAGGCCATCTTTTGGCCGCCGTCCGGCCTTTGCCCGGGCGCGGGTGAGTTTGTCAGTGAAATATAACCATTTGATGTCCGGCGGACTCCCCGCCGAGCCTGAAAACGGTTAGACTGACTGCTTCCTGACTCGGACGTCTGGACGCAATGGTAGAGCAAACATCACCTAAGGAATTTGATCCTGAAATCAGCCAGGCTGCGGATGAATTAATCGCGCTGCATGGCGACGAGGTCGAAAATGCGACCACGGAAAAAATGATCCAGGTTCTCGATGAGAGCGGCATGGATGAGGTGCTCTATTGGTTGAGGGTGCGCCAATGTGTCCGTCAGAAGATTGGCAATGACCGCTATGTCCGCCGTCTATCCGACAAGATGCTTTGGGCCGTGGAGCAGGCGCTGGAGCAGGGCCGGGGCCAATTGGCGCGGGTTTTGGGTGGCGTCTATAGCGAGGCCAAGGCGAATGATGAGCGCGATGATGGGGATCGGCGCAAGTAGGCGAAACCGCGTGGCCGAACGCTTTCGAAGCGGCACTGAACCGGTCCGCGAAGCATCGCCAAGTAAAAAAATAGCAGGCTTGACCTAGATCAATGTCAAATGCCCACCCCGCAGATATCTTTTAGTGGAATTCGCTGCTGAATGTCTTCCCCAGGCTGGTTCGAGCACCAGCAGAATGAGACAACGGCAGTCAGGTGGTTATCCAAGGATTTCCACCGCAGAGTCCCCTGGCGCTGCAATCCCCTGCAAGCGCCGAGGGCTGCGGCCCCCCATCCGCAGCCCTCACCATTAGGAATGGCCGCGCCTTGATCAACAATGATCGACGCGGCCATTTCTTCGTTCTAGGCCTGTTGTTTCGATCTAGAGCATGTCGCGGCTAATCGGATTCATTTGATGGCCTTTCCAATCCATTGGGGTAGGCGCGTGGCGCAGCGCGATGTGGGACATCGGGCAAGCCGCGCAACGCAGCCGATTGACTTGGATATGCCACCGGAGGCCGGCTCTCCAGGCCCCGTGC
>CAYWYB010000240.1:0-8382 GCA_964462145.1 uncultured Rhodospirillaceae bacterium | reverse complement strand
TTTAGATTAATCAACACAGGGGTGGTATCGGAGAGCTCGTTCAGGCGGTCGAGGGAGATTTTCACGCCGCGCCGGCCCGCGATGGCCGTCAGGTGCAGAATGCCGTTGGTGGAACCGCCCAGGGCGAGGAGCACGCGGAGGGCATTTTCGACCGATTTCTCGGTGATCAGCTTCGATGGCGTCAGGCCCAGGCGGGCGGTTTCCAGGGCCTGGGCGCCGGTCGCCTCGGCTGCGCGCAGGCGGTCGGCATGAACGGCGGGAATGGCCGCCGTGCCAGGCAGGGTCATGCCCAGGGTTTCCGCGATACAGGCCATGGTGGAGGCGGTGCCCATGACCGCGCAGGTACCCATGGTCGTGGCCAGATTGCCCTCGATGGCGCCGATCTGGCTTTCGTTCACGCGCCCGGCCCGGAAATCGGCCCAAAAACGCCGGCAATCGGTGCAGGCGCCCAGGCGCTCGCCCTCGTAACGCCCGGTCATCATGGGCCCGACGATCAGTTGCAGCGTGGGCAGGTCGGCCGAGGCCGCGCCCATCAACTGGGCCGGCACGGTCTTGTCGCAACCGCCGATCATGACGACCGCATCCATGGGCTGGGCCCGGATCATTTCCTCCGTATCCATGGCCATCAGATTGCGGAACATCAACGATGTGGGGTTCAGGAACACTTCGCCCAGCGAAATGGTCGGGAAATCGATGGGCAGCCCGCCGCGCATCAGGACGCCGCGCTTCACCGCCTCGACCAGTTCCGGCATGCCCCGGTGGCAGTTGTTATAGCCCGAGGCGGTATTGATGATGCCGACGATGGGACGGTCCAGCATTTCGTCCGAATAGCCCATGGACTTGGCGAAGGAACGGCGCAGATAAAGTGAAAAATCCTTGTCGCCATAGTTGGTTAGGCCATGTTGCAGACCCTTGATCTTGTCGTCGCCGCTCATACTTTTTCCGCCAGATGTCCCTAAACTAGCCGTCACTATGCCGGGACTGCGGAATTCTGTCCACCGCCGCCGCGCCCGCCCGGTTCAAGGACTTGGATCCTCGTTTTGCGTGCCTTGAAATTGCCTATATCGCGCCACTTTTGAGACAGGTTCAATGAATATATTCCTGTCTATTGGGGTGGTTGGCGAAAAGCCGCCCGGCCCATGGTTTCCGATAATCAAACAAGGAATAACATTATGAACCCGAACACGTGCCCTCCGGGGCAAGGCAACCCAAATCCAGGTGGCAACACGACCATCATCATGGGCGCGCAACCCAATCTGGTCATCAATGGCGGCATGACAGTGTCCCAGCGGGGTACCAGTTTCACCTCCGTCTCGTCGACCCAGTACACCCTGGACCGTTGGGAGTTGGAATTCAGCGGCTCGCCGGGCGCCGTGGTTGACGTCAGCCAGGAAGATACCGACGTGCCGGCGGGCAGCGGCCTGTCGAAAAGCCTGAAAATCGATTGCACCACGGCGGAGGCCGCCGTTGGTGCCTCGGAAGCCATCGTCCTGAAGACGACGCTGGAGGCCCAGGATTTACAGCAATTGATGTATGGCGACGCCCTGACCGCGCAGTCGACCAGCCTGTCCTTCTGGATCAAATCGCCGAAATCGGGCATTCACTGCGTCGCCCTCTATATGGATGACGGCAGCGTGCATAACATCCAGGAATTCCTGGTGACCACGGCCAACGAATGGTCGCCGCAGCAAGTTGTTTTTCCCGGATATGCGGCCGCCGCCATCGCCGATGACAACGGCGCGGGCCTTACGATCTCCTTCCCACTTGTCGCCGGCACGGACTTTCAGGCTGGCAAGGAAGTTTGGGAGAGTGGCAATGACTATGCCACGTCGGAACAGCAGAATCTGCTTGATAACACCGCCAATAACTTCTGCGTCACGGGCGTGAAGTTGGAGGTTGGAGATATCGCCACACCCTTTGAGCATCGGCGGTATGGTGATGAACTGTCGCGGTGTCAAAGATATTTTCAACAGTTGATCGAAAATATCGGAGGCGGTGGCTCTGTCTGCATGTGCATGGTCAATACGACCACACAGGTGTTCGGTACCGCACCGCTGATCACCGAGATGAGGGTGGCGCCTTCGTTGTCAATTAGCTCGGCGAGCCATTTCCGTATGGTTTCCAATAATACAAGTTTCACGCCGAGCGCTATCGTGCTGAATACTGCGGAAACCTACAATATGAGTTTGCAGATTACGATTTCCGCTGGCACTGCTGGCTACGCCGGATTCCTTGAGGCCAACCATGCCGACTCACGCATGTCTTTTGACGCGGAATATTGATCCGCGACCCCATCGACAATCGGGGGGCGTGATCTGAAGTATGAATTGGTCTCGCTTCCGAATGAATTCATACACCCCATCTACCAACCCCGCCGGCCAACCGCTGGCGGGGTTTCGGGGGCGCCTGCAAAACACTGTGCGATGGCCATCCATTGTTCGGCAATCTCGCCGGTGACAGCCAGGTTCACTTCGGCGATGTTTCGGCCTTGCGTCACCACGTGGCAGAAATCAACCGCCGGGCCTTCGATCATGTTGCCATCGTCCGGCTCGTTCCAGGTCCAGATGGCACCTGATGGCGCGGTCAGGCGCACATGGGGCGCGGGGCCGGGAGGTTCCATGCCGCGGACCTGAAAGGTCCAGCCATAGGTGTTAACGCCCAGGGTGGCGATGTTGCGGATACGGTCCGTGGGCAGGCGCGGTTGGCGCAGCAAATCATAAATGTCCTGGCCGTGAGCCCAGGTTTCCATCAACCGGGCGGTGGCGGCGGAGCGGATGGACATGTCCGGGCCGACCCATTTCATGCGCGCCTTGGGGTCAGACGCGGCGAAGATATCGCAAAGGGCATGCAGGTGCCGGTGCCAATTTTCCAGCAAGGCGGCGCCCCGTCCGGGGGCATCCTCGTCAAAATGCTCCAACCCCATGGTTTTCAGGCCCTTGGCCCGGTCCGCCCGGCGCAGGGCCGAGACGGCATCGAACTTCGCCGGCTCGGTAATGGACAGCGTGTTCATCCAATCACCCATGAACAGGTGCTGGATCACATAATCCGGTGTCCAGTCCTTGAACGGCGTGGGCCGTTGCCAGTCGTCGTCGGACAGGGTCGCCAGGAAGGCATGCAACTCATCGCCCTCGTCCCGCAAATCCGCCGCTAGCTGCACCATGACCATGGCGATCTGTCCCTCCCGTGCGTCTCCACTCTGCCCTACCTTGAGTGATTTTCGCGCCCCTGGCCAGCATCCATTAACCAGTCCGATTAAGCGGATATTAGGAGAATAGGGATATTACAAATGATTGTAGGTCGCATTCAAAGAAGGGCGGCCATCATATTACTTTAGTAACATCTAATGATACGGGGACGATCATGAGAAATTTGTTAGTTTTGGGCTCGTTGTGCTCGCTGTTGCTGCTAGCCGCGCCAGTACAGGCGTCGGAAAACAAAGCCATCGCGACGGATGAAATCGTAAAGCTGGGCAAGATCACGCCCAACGGTCCGTACCGTCTGTGGAGCGCCATCAACAAGGTGCTGCCGGATTACGCCGCGTTGGCGGGCGGGGCGGAGCTGCGGGCCCAGGTCGAAGGCATGGCCCCGGTCGATGCGTCCGGCAAGAAACCCGGCCATGTGTTGGCCCAGACCGCCGCCTTCCGCGATCTGCTGGAGGCCATGCGCGATGAGCTGAAACTGGCCAAGATCGAAGTCTTCAAGGATCCGCTTGGCCGCGCGGTGACGCCGGCTGTGGTTTTCGTCAACGCCGGCTTCAACATGGATGCCCTGGTGGAAGCCTACCACGTCGCCTTGAACAAGCCAGCAGCCGAACATGGCAAATTCTATGATGTTCCGGTAGCCAGCGGCAAAACGCCCAGCGATGTTTATGCCCTGGTTGAACTGGCGACCAGGCGTTTGGCCCTGATCCAGGGGTCATAACCGCAAACATCAAGTCCCGGTACCTAAAGCCCGGCCTTCCTAGCGGCACGATCGCCCTATACAATAGGGGCAATCGTGTTGTCGGGAGGAAAGTATGCGTGTTGGCGTAGAGGTTGGCGGAACGTTTACCGATCTGGTGGCGATCGAGGATGGCCGGGTCAGGGTAGCCAAGGTGCCTTCGGTGCCGGCGCACCCCGACGAGGGCGCCATGGCGTCCTTGGAGGCGGGCGAAATTGACCTGGCGGCGGTCGAGGATCTGGTGCATGGCTCCACCGTCGCCACAAATGCCATATTGGAACGCAAGGGCGCGCCGGTCGCCCTGCTGACCACGCGGGGGTTCCGTGATGTGCTGTTTTTACAGCGCCATAACCGCACCCAGATTTATGATCTGTTCTACCGCAAGCCCGAACCGGTCCTGGCGCGCCGGGATATCCTGGAAATAGACGAGCGCATGAGCGCCGTGGGCGAGGTGGTGGAACCCCTGGACGAGGCCGCGACCTCCGCACAATTGGCGGAATTCCTTGGCTCGGGCCAATATAAATCCGTCGCCATCTGTCTCCTTAACGGCTATGCCGAGCCCCGGCACGAGCGGCAGTTGGCGGCCATGGTCGAGAAACAATTCCCCGACCTGACCGTGACCTGTTCGGCGGATGTGACCCGTGAATTCCGCGAATACGAGCGCACCTCGACGACCACCCTGGCGGCCTACGTGCAGCCGGTGATCGACAGCTACCTGCGCCGCTTCGAAAGCCAGTTGGGCGAGCAGAGTTTCGCCGGGCGCTTTTCCATCATGCAATCAAACGGCGGTCGCCTGCCCGTGGCGGGCATGTCGCGCAACGCCATAACCTCGCTGTTCTCCGGCCCCGCCGCCGGCGTGATCGGGGCGGTGCGCCAGGCGGGTTTATCCGGCTACGGCAATTTGATTACCCTGGATATGGGCGGTACCTCCACGGACGTCTGCCTGGTCGCCGATGGCAGGCCGAACCTGTCCGGCGAGACGGAGGTTGACGGCCTGCCAATCCGCACGCCGGTGCTCGACATCGTCACAGTGGGGGCCGGCGGCGGCTCCATCTGCTGGCAGGATGACGGCGGTATGTTGCGGGTGGGGCCGGAATCCGCAGGCGCCGATCCGGGCCCGGCCTGCTATGGCCGCGGCGGCGATAGGCCCGCCATCACGGACGCCCATATGCTGCGCGGCACGATCCGGGCGGAGACCTTTTTGGGCGGCAAAATGGATGTCGATGGCGAAGCGGCATCACGTGTTTTCAATGTGTTGTCAAAAAATCTTAATATGTCACTTGAAGAAACTGCAGACAGCGCCGTGCGTGTGGCGGATGCCAATATCGTCGGCGCCATACAGCTTGTTTCCACCGAACGGGGCCGCGATCCCCGCGATTATGTGCTGGTGCCTTTTGGCGGCGCGGGGCCGCTGCATGCCGCCCGTGTCGCGGAGGAACTGGATATCTCCACCATCCTGATCCCGCCCAACGCGGGCGTATTGTCTGCCTACGGTCTGCTGGCATCCGACTTCCTGCAGTACGAAACCATGACCCGCCGCATTCCGCTGGCGGAAGGCGCGGCGGCAGAGGTGAAGGATCTGTTCGCCGAATTGCAGGCCCGCGCCACGGCCTCTTTCCGGGACCTCGGGATCGAGGCTGATCTGCACTTCACCTACAGCCTGGACATGCGCTTTATCGGCCAGGCCTTTGAAATCACCGTTGATATCGATGGCGGAACGTTACCGAATTTAACCGCCGGCGATCTGCTGGACCTGTTCAACGAGGCCCACAACCGGGTCTTTTCGTTTGGTGAATCCGGCATGCACCGGGCCGAAATCGTCTCGTTCCGCCTCGGCGCCTCGGCGCCACCGGAAGTCATCCCGGCCCTGAACGAGGGCATCGGTGACGAGGTGGTGCGGGGCCAAACGAAAATCTTTGATATGGGTGAATGGCGGAGCTGCGAATTGCTCAGCCGCGCGGCCATAGCGGGCGAGGCGGCGGGAATACCCGGCCCGGCCCTGGTGGAAGACGGCACCTCGACCATCTTCGTGCCCCACGGTTGGACCGCGACCGTGGACGATCAGGACAATATTTTGCTGCACTATAAAAATTTGGGGAAGGACTAGCCTTATGGCCGTGAACACCGTCGATCAAGCCGTCATCAGCCAGGGGCTGATCGCCGCCGCCCGGGAAATGGGGGTGAAGCTCGTCCGTTCCGCCTATTCCCCCGTGGTGCGCGAGGCCAATGACTGCTCCGCCGCTCTGCTGGACCGCCATGGCAACGTGGTCGCCCAGGCGGAGCTGATCCCCATGCAGTTGGGACCTATCGGGGCGACATTCCGGCCCTGTGCCGAGCTGTTTCCAACCGATACCCTGGTGGAGGGTGATTTCTACATCAACAACGACCCTTTCCAGGGCGGCCAGCATCTGCAGGACGTCTTTTTGTTCTCGCCGATATTCTTCGAGGGCACTTTGGTTGGTTTCGGTGCCACGGTGGCGCATCATCTGGACCTGGGCGGCGGCGCGCCGGGCCTGAACCCGGAAGCCCGCGATGTACATCAAGAAGGGATCATCTTCCCGCCCAGCAAATACAACATGGATCATGATTGGAATGGCGGCCCGCTGGAACGCCTGGTGCGGGCCAATATCCGGGTGCCGGACCAGACCATCGGTGATTTCAACGCGCAGTTCGCCGCCAACGGCATTGGCGGCGGCCGGGTGATGGATCTCTGCGCCCGCTTCGGCGCTGACGTGGTGATCGAGGCCATGGACGAGTTGCTGGATTATTCCGAGCGGCGCATGCGCGCGGCCATTCGCGAATTGCCCGACGGTGTTTACGAGGGCGAGGATTTCCTCGACGACGACGGCATCACGGACGAGCCCTTGCGGGTCAAGGCGCGGGTGGAAATCAAGGGCGATAGCGTCATCGTCGATTACGAAGGCACCTGCGATCAGGTGCTTACCAACGTCAATTGCCCCTATGCCTCGACCATTGCCGCGGGCCTCAGTTGCGTCAAGGCGGTGCTGACCAGCCCGGATATTCCCTTTAACGAGGGCAGCAAGCGGGCCATCGAGGTCCGCGCGCCATACGGCAGCTTGCTCAACCCCCGCCGTCCCGCGCCGGTGCGGGCGCGCATGCTCTCGGCCTACCGGGCCTATAACGCGGTGATGAAGGCCCTGGCACCGTCGGCGCCGGACAAGGTTATCGCCGCCGGTTTCGATTCCACCGAGATCATCGTGCTCAGCCAACTGAAACAGGACGGCTATGCCATCTATCTGGAAATCATGGGGGGCGGCTTTGGCGCTTCCGACCATGGCGATGGCTGCGATGCGGTGGACAGCCCGCTCTCCAACTGCTCCAACGTACCGATCGAGGCCATGGACATGGAATACGACTATTTCCGGGTCGAGGACTACAGCCTGGTGCAGGATTCGGGCGGCGCCGGTCGTCATCGCGGCGGTTTGGGTTTTCAGCGCCGCTATCACATCCTGGGCGACGGCGTCACCTTCGCGACCTATTCGGACCGTTTTCGACTGGCGCCCGAGGGCCTGTTCGGCGGCGCCGACGGCGTCTGCGCCTCGACCCAGGTGCTGCGCGGCGATGAGGTGATAGAGCTGGCCTCGAAAACCAGTTTTGCCCTGCAAAAAGGCGATATCCTGGTCACCCGCACGGGGGGAGGCGCCGGCTATGGCGCCCCGGGCGAGCGGGATGCCGCCGATGTGGAGCGTGATTTGCGGGAAGGTTTCGTCAGTCAGGCGGAGGCCGCCGAGTAGCTGGCTTGCATTTGATGCTCCCATATTGCGAATGGTAAATTGCCAAACCTGACGGAAACGCACTTTTTGTTAAGTATCGGCAGAATTATCTATTGTATGATAATAACTTAAGAAAAATTCGGCCTCTTCACTATAGGCATGGGTTTTTTACCGGGATTCTTGGGACGGATAAAAGCTTTTCTATATGTGCACGAAATTTCTTTCGGCCTTGATTCTTCACATGTTGAAGAAAGCCGGTTGCAAACTCGCAGCGTTTTATTGAGCTGTCGGACGACCGTGATCCAGACGT
Source organism: uncultured Rhodospirillaceae bacterium (assembly GCA_964462145.1). GTDB lineage: Bacteria > Pseudomonadota > Alphaproteobacteria. Next base: position 399 of record CAYWYB010000240.1, on the reverse strand, counting down.
CTTTAGCCAAGAATTGCGTTCGTTAGAAATATATAGCTCAAGTTTATCTCTGCTTGTTTCTGTCATGCTATTCGCAACAACAAAATCCATGATTTTTTCGATCGCTTCTGAAAGCTCATCACCCCAGCCATCGTCGTGGACGGAGCAAATTTCCAAACCCAATTTTATTTCGACATATACTTCCCAAGCACAGCCAACTGCACCATGACCACTTTTATCGATGCCGATCGTAGAGATTTTTCCATTCTTTCGATACTGGCGAAGCTCAACTCTGCCAGAAAGCTCAATCACTCGAGTTTCTTGTCCGTTTTTTTTCTGCCAAGGCGTCTGAGCCATTAGTGTTTCTAACCCGAATTATTCATGAGAGGGCGCAAGATTGCTGGCGAGCGTAGATTAACC
>CAYWYB010000239.1:0-8512 GCA_964462145.1 uncultured Rhodospirillaceae bacterium | reverse complement strand
TACGAACGTCTGCGTGATGCAGGACACATCGCCAAACGCGAGATCACCCAGGCCTACGACCCGGAAGAGAAGATGTTCCTGCCCGACCGCTTCATCAAGGGTGAATGTCCCAAATGCGGGGCAGCAGATCAGTACGGCGACAATTGCGAAGCGTGTGGCGCGACCTACACGCCGGCGGACAACAAGGGGTTATTGAAATCCGCCATTCGCTGTGACGACCCGGTGATCTATATTGAACACAAGGATAATTGGGCCCTGGAAGGCGAGGTTCCCGATGATGAAGACTATCTGGTGCCACTTGGACCGGCCCGGCTGGCGCGGGAAGGCACGGATCTGACCGTGGTGAGCTGGTCAAAAATGGTTGGCGTGGCGGAGCAGGCCGCTGAATTGGCGGCGGCAAAAGGCGTCGATATCGAGGTGATCGACCTGCGAACCCTGTGGCCATGGGATCAGGAAATGGTCTTCGCCTCGGTGGCGAAAACCAAGCGCCTAACAGTGGTTCATGAAGCCGTGCAGGTCGGCGGCTTTGGAGCCGAGATCGCCGCCACCGTGGCCGAACACATGGCACATGAGCTGGCGGCACCGATCCGGCGGCTGGGAGCCCCCCGGGCGCCGATTTCGTATGCCAAGCCATTGGAGGATCTTTTGCGGATTACGCCGGAAAAAATTCTCGAAACTGTTTTGAAACAAATGCAGGTGTAATTTTCCATAATCGAAGGCCGGTTTTGGAAAACTTTATTTAGAGCAAAAAGGCCGCACCTGTCTGCGTTGCACCAAGTCCTTTTAACGGTTAAAAATTGTGAAAGGTATCCAGGCATTAGTGATGGTTAGGCATTTTTAGATGGCGCAGCAGTCTCGATGGAGCGTTAGTGGCGTTCAAAATGAGTGCCGGGTAGCGGCCAAGGTCGCGGCACGGCGCTCGGGCCTGACGATTGGCGAATGGCTGAGCCGGTTCATCATGGATGCCGCGAAGGATACGGTGCAGGGTCAGGAACTGACACCGGTGAACAATTCACTCACCGCGACGCCGGCCAATGAAGCGTCCTCGGCACACCTAAATGAATTGACCGGTGTGATCGCTGCCCTGTCCGAGCTTATCCAAAAGCAGAATGAGCGCGCGGAAGCAGCCGCCGGGATGGACCGGGCCGAAGTTGAAGAAACATTGGAACAATCCGTTGCGCCGGTAAAGGAAAGCATGCGTCAACTGGAAGAGAACATTGATGCCAAGCTTGATGCCCTGCAGCTGGGCGAGAACGTTGGCCCAATGCAGGCCCGCGTGCTCGAGGCGGAGGAAAAGGCGGAACGGGCCAATCTGGCGATGGCGCCACTGGAGCGCAAGGTCATGCGCCTTTCACAACAGCTGGAACAACGCGAGGAACAGGATTTATCCGCGTCACGGCCATCGCGGCCAGCACGGGTACCCCGGCGCGGCCTGCTGTCACGCTTGTTTGGCGACTAGGACCTACCTGAAGGCGCTGACTTGATTGACCTTGCGGCCAGACGGGTCGAGGGGAAGGCATGCACCTTGTCCTGCCCCAATAGATGGACCTGAAAGGGCCCCGGAAAAATCGCGCCGAATGCGGGATCGCCGACATCCAGCCCGCCTGCGTAAGCCCCGAATGCCGGCAGTACCAAGCGAAGATCGTCGCTGATAAAACAGCGCCGGGTCAGACGCCGCCCGGCCAGGCGGACGCTGGCCTTTGGATGCAGATGGCCAGCAACTTCCCCCGCCTCCCGGCCGGCGGCTTGATGTTTCAGGCTCAGCGGGCCTCGCACCAGCGATGTGCTCCCGACACCGCCTAAATCAGCCGGCGGTGCCGGATCGTGGTTGCCGCCGATCCAGAACCATTCCCGGCCTTGGGTCAGGGCTCGGACCGCCGCCGCATCGACCGTGCTCAGACGTTCCTCAGCGCGCGCATCATGAAAACTGTCGCCCAGGCAGGCAACCGTCGCCGGCGCGAATTCCGTGATAACAGCGGCCAGGCGACGAAGGGTCGCCGCGGTATCGTAGGGGGGCAGGAAATGCCCCTTGTCGGCCCGCGCCGAGCCCTTTTCCAGATGCAGATCCGCAACCATCAGCAATGATTGCTCCGGCCAAAACAAGGCGCCGGAGTGATGCGCGATCAATGCAGCTCCATTTACCAACATGATTTTCTTCTAACGCAATCGATGGATAATGGAAATGACCAGGCAGAATTATCCGGATTTGCTTTGGCCCAGCCGCGAGCGATAGGCTAGAGTTTCCAGGCAATTCCATGAACAGGAGACGGTACAGATGAGTTGGCGGGTTGGCGTGGATATCGGCGGCACCTTTACGGATGTCGCCTTGGTGGACGAGGAAACAGGACGGATCGGCATCGCCAAGGTAGCCACGACACCGCGCGATTTCGGCCAAGGCGTGGTCGAGGGGCTGTCCATAGCCCTGAAAGAACATGATATTGCGGCCGACAATGTCTCCCTGCTCTCGCACGCCACCACCGTCGTCACCAATGCCATATTGGAGGGCAAGGGCGCCAACGCCATGCTGGTTTCCACCAAGGGCTTCCGTGATGTGCTGGAACTGCGCCGCTCATCACGCTCCTCTCTGTACGATATGTTCCAGGATGCGCCGGGCCTGCTGATCCCCCGCTATTGCCGCCTGGAAGTTAACGAACGCCTCGATGCCGCCGGCGAAATTGTCACGCCGCTGGATGAAGGCGACATTGACGCCGTTATTGCCTTCGCCAAGGAAAACAAAATCGAGGCCATCGCCGTTTCGTTGATGTTTTCCTTCCTGAACGATGTGCATGAGCGCCGCATTGGCGAGAAACTACGCGCCGCACTTCCCGGCGTTCCGGTCTTTCTTTCCTCCGAAGTTTTGCCGGAAATCCGCGAGTTTGAACGCGCCTCCACCACCGCCGTCTGCGCCTATGTGGGCCCGATCCTGGAAAGTTATTTGCAGCGTCTTGCCGGCGCGACGGGAGAGATGGGTTTGCCCGATCTTTATGTCATGGGTTCGTCGGGCGGCGTTTTCGATGTGGCGGAAGGCCTGAAGATGCCGGCCATGGCGATTGAATCCGGCCCCGCCGCCGGTGTCATCGCCGCCGCCCTGATCGGCCAGCAACTGGACAAGCCGAACCTGCTGTCGTTCGACATGGGCGGCACCACGGCGAAGGCCAGCCTGATCAAGGACGGCATTGTTGAAACCACATCCGAATACGAAGTAGGCGGCGACGGCAACGTCAATCGCTGGATGAACGGTACCGGCCACCCGATCCGGGTGCCGGTGATTGATCTGGCCGAGGTCAGCGCGGGCGGCGGCTCCATTGCCTGGATCGATCCGGGCGGCGCCCTCAAGGTCGGACCCAAAAGCGCGGGCGCCGAACCGGGCCCGGTCTGCTATGACGCCGGCGGCACCGAACCCACCGTGACCGATTGCAACCTGGCACTCGGATATCTGGATTCCGAGGCGCTGCTGGCGGGCCGTCTAGCCATCCGCGCGGATAAGGCAAAGGCGGCCATTGATGAAAACCTGGCCAACCCCTTGAGCATAGGCACCGACGACGCCGCCTCCGGCGTGCTGGCCGTGGTCAACGCCTCCATGGCCGAGGCCTTGCGTATCGTCTCTGTCGAACGCGGCCATGATGCCCGCGAATTCAGCCTTGTCGCCTTTGGTGGCGCGGGGCCCATGCACGCCGCCGAATTGGCTGCCGAACTGGGCATCCGCGAAGTCATCATCCCGCCTATTCCGGGCGGATTTTCAGCCCTTGGTCTGGTCGCCACGGACCTGAAGCGGGACTATGTGAAGACGCATTTCATTCCCCTTGATCAGGCCGACCCGGGCGCCGTCAACGCAGCCTATGAAGAGATGGAAGCGTCCGCCAAGGAGATGCTGCGGGCAGCCAAGATCCCCGAAAAGGATTGGATTATGGAACGCTCCGCCGATCTGCGTTATGGCCGGCAGGCCTACGAGTTGACCGTGCCGGCGCGGGCCGGCGATGTGAGCCGGGATACCCTGGCGGAACTGGCCGAGCTGTTTCACGATAAACATCGGCTTACCTACGGCCATGACAATCCCGATGAAATGATCCAGATGGTCAACCTGCGCCTGACCGCCATTGGGCGCTTTGACGAGATCGAGCTCAGTCACGGCTCGGGCAGCGCAGCGGAGGCACAAAAGGGTAGCCGTTCGGTCTGGTTCCGCCAGGGCGGGCGCCAGGACTGCGCCATTTACGACTGCGCCAAGCTGGCGGTCGCCGCTGAAATATCCGGACCGGCGGTGATCGAAGCGGTGGACACCACAATCGTCATTCCGCCCGGCTGGCAGGCGCGTATGAACGAAACAGGCCACATTCTTATGGAGAGTAACAATGACGCATAGTGAAACAGGTGCCATAAGAACCGACGCGGCCACCTTCGAGGTGGTCAAGAACAGCCTGTATGCGGCGGCCGAGGAAATGAAGATCGTCTTGGCCAAGACGGCCTATTCACCATTGTTGAAGGTTGCCGGCGATTATTCCTGCGGCTTGTTTGACGCAGACGGCGAGATGATCGCCCAGGGACCCGATTTGCCGATCCATCTGGGCTCCATGCCCGATGCGGTGAAGGCGGTGATCCAGGCCTTTGGCACCTTCGAGGACGGTGATGTCTTCATTCACAACGATCCTTACTTTGGCGGCTCGCACTTGCCGGATGTGAATATCGTCTCGCCCTCCTTCCACAAGGGCGATCTACTCGGGTTCGCCTGCGTGCGGGCCCATTGGCCCGATGTTGGCAGCGCCACGCCCGGCAGCTATGGCGCGGTGACGGAAGTATTTGGCGAGGGCCTGCGCCTGCCCCCCGTGCGCCTGTATGCCGCCGGTGTGCTGAACCGGGACGTGGATGCAATCATCTTCACCAACGTACGCACGCCGGATGAGCGCCGGGGCGACATGAACGCGCAGATCGCCGCCAACCGGCGCGGCAGTGCCCGGCTGTCGGAGCTGGCGGAAAAATACGGCGTTGAGACCCTGCGCCGGATCATGGCCGAGGTGATGGATTATTCCGAAACCATGATGCGCAAATTCCTCTCGGAACTACCCGACGGCGAAGGCCGTTTCGAGGATTTCTGCGACGGCGACGGCGTTCTGGAGCCGGGCGAGACGGAAGACGAAACTTTCACCATCCGCATGCACGCGGTCAAATCCGGTGACAGCTTGTCGGTGGATTTCGCCGGCTCCGACCCCCAGGTTGCCGGCCCCATGAACGCGCCTCTATCGGTCTCCACCTCCGGAATTTATACGGCAGTCAAGATGGTGGTCGATCCCAACGGCATGATCCCGCCGAACTCCGGCTGCTGGCGCGCCATCAGCGTGACCGCGCCGGAAGCCTCGGTGGTCAACGCCTCCTTCCCCGCTCCGGTGGTCTATGCCAATCACGAGATGTCGCATCGGGTTTCCGACATGCTGTTCGGCGCCCTGTATGCCTTCCTGCCCGAACGGGTCATGGCCTGTTCACAGGGCACTTCCGGCGTTCTGACCTTGGGCGGGGTGGATTACCGCACCGGCGAATCCTATGTCAGCTACGAAAGCATCAAGGGCGGCTTCGGGGCCCGGCCCACCAAGGACGGCATCAATTGTGTGGCCGCCGGTATCTCGAACATGATGAACACTCCCATCGAGGTGCTGGAAATGAGCTTCCCCGTGCGGGTGGAGGAATATTCCGTGCTGACCGACAGCGGTGGCGCGGGGCAATACCGCGGCGGCTGCGGCGCGCGGCGGGTCTGGCGTGTATTGGGCAATCAAACACGGGGCGCGGTCTGTTGCGAACGCAGCAAATCGGCGCCGTTCGGTCTGGCCGGCGGCCAGCCTGGTTCGCCCATGCGTATCACCCTGGAAGATCCCAACGGCGGCATCCGCCATCCCCTGAGCAAGGGCGCCTTCACGGTAGCGGCGGAGGGCCGGATTGTTTTCGAAGTCCCAGGCTCGGGCGGCTTCGGCCCAGCCTCGGAACGCGACCCCGCCGCCCTGGCCGACGATCTAAAGAACGGCTATGTCAGCGCGGAAGCGGCCAAGCGGGATTATGGCGTGGACAACTGAGGGCTCTCACCGCTCCACTCATAATGTGATCACCAAGCCGTCTTCGGCGCATTGTTCATCCACCAAACCGCTGCTGGCCAGCATGTCGGGGCCCAGGTGGGTCAGGATCATGCGCTTGGCCGCGAAATCCTGTTTATGCCGCTGAATATCGGGATAGCTCATGTGGCCGGTGACCGTCCTGTCATGCAAATAGCATTCGGCGATGAACAGATCCGCGTCGTGGCTGGCCTTGCTCAACTCTTCTGTCCATTCGCCATCCCCTGAATAGGTCACGACCTTGTCGTCGACCGCCACCCGCAACGCGGTTGGATCGGTTGTCGGGGTATGTTTCGCGGCATATGGCGTGACTGTTAGCCCCAAGACATCGTTCGCTTCACCGACCGCCAGCTCGACAAAGTGCAGCGGAAATTTCGGCGTCATGGCGGAGGAACCTGGAAACAGTGCATCGATGGCCGCCGTAACGCGGGCCTCGAGGGTTTTCGGCCCGGCTATGGTCAGAGGACGGTCGCGCCGGGCGCCTAGCATGGCATCCAGCAACATAAACGGCAGGCCGCCGAAATGATCGCCGTGCATATGGGTCAGCAGCACCGCGTCGATGGAATTGTGCTCGACACCCAACTGGTTCAGCGCGGTGAGCGAGGTGGCGCCGAAATCAATGGTGAAACGCACCCCGGCGCCATCCACCATGATGCAGGTGTTGAAACGCCCGCCGCTGCCAAAGGCATCGCCGGAACCAACGAATGTGACCGTGACCGCCATAATCAGACCGTCGCCGTGACCAGGAACTGCGGGTTCAGGGCGAAAAAAGTGCCGTCCTCCACCGCCCTGGTCGCGACATCCGCCACCCGCGCGACGACTTCCTCGTCGTGACGGCCGCCCTCGCGGGCATAGCCGGCCATGTTCAGGATGAAACTGAGCATGCGGCCCGAGGTGTCGGGCGTCGCGATCACCTTTGTCGCGACGTCGTGAAAGCCCGCCTGTTGCGCAATACCGTGCATCTTGCGCCCAATCGCCGGCGTGCGGAAGGCATGTAGGCCCGCATCCAGCACATGGCGCCAGTCCATCACATCGATGGGGTCGAACGCCGCCATATAGAAATCGCTGTCGATGGCATGCACGTTGCCTCCTGGCTTCACCACGCGCCGGAACTCCTGAAAGCTGGACAACGGATCATCCACGTAACACATGACATTCTTGACGATCAGACGATCCAGGACGTCATCGACCAGGGGCAGCATGTCGCTGTCCAGATGGGTGACCGTCACCCGATCCGACAGGCCCTCGCCGGCCAGCCGCGCCTGGGTCCGTTCGACAAAATCGGCATTCACATCGAAGGAATGGACATGGCCGTCGGTCCCCACGCGCCGGGCCAGTTCCACAGATAGATAACCCGGCCCGCAACCATAATCGGCCACCACTTGCCCCGGCTTAATATCTGCGGGTTCGATCAGCGCATTGCCGCGCTCGCCCCAGATGAATTGCTTCTCGTAACGCTCCAGGCGCTCGGGCTCGATATCGACCCAGTGGTCCTTGTAATAGGTGTCGTTGGACACGGCGCACTCCTCTACAACGGATAGACCAAAAGAATATCAACACGGCGGGACTCAAGTACCACCTTGCGTTCCCTGAACAGCGGCTTGCCGTCCTGAATTTCGATCACGTCGAGATATTTACCCACCGCGAACATTTCGGAGGCACCGTCCTGCATAGTGCGGATAATGTTGAAATTCGTCCGTGCGGAATAATCGCCACCAGGCTCAGCATTGATCTGACTGCGGCCCAGCAGGTGGCAATAGGTATGGGCCTCGAAAATATTGGCGGTCTGCATGGCCTTGATACGATCCGCCATCATGCCCCGGCCCTGGCAATACATGATGCCCATGGGTAGGCCGTCAGCCAGGTTCTCGCGGGTCAGAACAGTGTAGGTCCCGTCCTCGGTAAAATACTCCGGCCAGCCGTCCAACAAGCCATCGTCGATATCATGGGCATAGGCCGTGATCAGTTCCTCGATCCCCTGCATATCAATCGAACCCCATGATCTTGCGGTAGCCGGTCCAGAAGCCGCGGATCGCCGTTTCGGTGGCGCGGGAGGCATCGGAGGATTCAACCTCCCGTCCACCCATTTCGGCCAGGCCCATTTCCATCTCGCTACCATGGGTGCCGCGCTGGACGAATTCGTTGATGCAACCGTCTTCCAACGAGACCAGGCCGGCGGCACCGGTCAGATTGCCCTGCATCACCCGCATCGCCGTCTGTTCATCGTCGTCATCTTCATAGCCGACGTAGAACCAGAACAGTTCCGTCTTGTCGACGCCTCGCGGCACGAAAAAACGCACCGCCAAGGAATTCAAGGTGAACTGGATCGCCAGGTTGGGGAAGATCGCCTGGATGGAATGGGTAATGCCGTCGTCGAATTCGTTCCAGGCATTCAGCAAATGCGGGCCTTCGAGGTGGGA
>CAYWYB010000238.1:0-8545 GCA_964462145.1 uncultured Rhodospirillaceae bacterium | reverse complement strand
ACTTTCGTGGGCGCCCCTATTTTTTTCAGTTCGTTCCCGCGCGTTATTGCCCGCGCCGGTCCACGACCGAGCGACGTTCGCCCAGGCGGCGGTCATGCAGGCGCCGTTCCATGCCATTCGGCGGACCATCATTCCGCTGGCGGCGGTCCGCGCCCCGGCGTTCCGATACGCGCCGCTGCTCAATTCTTTCGACGCTCATGTCATTCTCCGTTTTCTAGCTCTATCACCAAGCGTGGCCTCGTTATGTTGCAAGCAGCATACTCGACTATGGTAAATGAAAAGTAACAACGATGCCAACGCTTCAGAGTCAATAATTTCAAAGGCTTATGCCTAGCGCGGTGATGAATTGGCGGGTCACGACGTCTTTGGCATGCGAACCAGCAGGATCAAGGGCAGCACGGCAAACGAAGCCAGGGCATAGGCCTTGAAAGCATTGATGTAACCGATCATGGCGGCCTGGCGGCCAATTTCACCACTTAAGGCAGCCAGGCCCTGAACGCCGTCGGCACTCCACGCGCCCAATAGCCAAGGCAGGGCCAGGGCCTTGTTGTAATCGGAAATCAGTTCGGTCATACCGGCATAATTGGTGGCAGTGGAGATAATCACCAGGGTCACGGAAAGCGAGATGAAAACAGAGCTGCCCAGATTTCGCAGCAGGTGATAAATCGCCGAGCCTTCGGCCAGATAACGGGGTTCCAGGGTAGCAAAGGTGGCGACGGTCAACGGCACCCAGATAATGCCCACCGCCAGGCCCTGCAGAACAGAGTTGGCGCCCACATCAAAGATCGTCGTGTTGATGTCAAAGCTGGCCATATACAGGCCGGAGGCAACCTGTATCAGATAACCAAGGCCCATGCCAATCCTGGGATCCAGCCGGGAGACGAAAATGGCGGCGAAAAAGCCGGCGATGGCGCCCGCCCCGCGCAAGCCCAGTAACACACCGATGATCGAGTCGGGATAGCCCAGGATGCCCTGCAACATGGGCGGCATCAAAACCATGGGCGTGAAGTTCAGCATGCCATAGATGCCGACAATAATCAGGCCCAGAACAAAGTTGCGGTTCAACATCAGGCGCGGATTTAGAAACGGCCGCTGCGCCGTCAGGGTATGCACCACAAAGATATGGAAGGCGAGCAGCGCCAGGACCGCCTCGATAATAATTTCCGGGCTTTCGAACCAATCCAGCCTTTGCCCGCGCGACAGCAACAATTGCAGGCCGATGACCGCCACCGACAGGGTCAAGAAACCGGTCCAATCCAGGCCCGCGCGCTGTCGCTGACCCTGGCTATCGGTGAGAAACAGAAACATGCCGATCAGGGCGATAATGCCGAACGGTATGAACATATAAAAGGCAGCCGGCCAGCCGTACAGCTCGGCCAGGCTGCCGCCCAGCATGGGTCCGATAACAGGCCCCACCACCACGGCCATGCCGAAAACCCCCGTCGCCAGGCCGTGTTGACGCTTGGGGAAAGTATCCAGAACGATCGCCTGACCCAGGGGTATCAGAGGGGCACCGAAAGCCCCCTGGGCGATACGGAACAGAACCAGCAAGGGCAGGTTGTTGGACATGCCGCAAGCCACGGTGGCCAGAGAAAATCCGGCCATGCTAACCAGCATGACCCGGCGCCGGCCGAACCGGCCTTCCAGCCAGCCGGTCATCGGTGTCAGCACCGCCGTCGCCAGAATATTGAAGATCATGACCCAGGCGATTTCGTCCTGGGTGGCCGAGAGCGCGCCCTGCATCTGCGGCAACAGAACCGAGACCACCAGAATTGCCATGGCGTATTGCGTCGTCGCCAAAGTAACGCAAAACAGAATGGCCCAACGGCGAAATGCCGGCACCGCCTCGTCGTCTTGGGGGATATCTTGGGCCGCGGTGCTCATCTAGGCGCCAATTCGATCCGCGCGGTCCTGCGTTTACCGGGGCATATAGACGTACTTCTGACTGCCTTCACCGTACCGGACCATCACCAAAATAAGAAAACGATGGCCAGAGGGTAAATTGATCAGCGGCAGAAGCAAACAAATTCGGGGCTATTTCGCTATTCGGTGTTTCACGGCGCGCGCAACGGCGCCCGTCCGCGCGGCATGGTCACGGACCGTCTGACAGCGGTGGGCTGTATGATTTGGGTCGAGGCAGGGATGCATCGGGCCATCCCGCACCTGCGCATCAAACATCCGGCTGGTGCGCGGCGGTAGGCCAAGGGTCAGGTTGCCCTAGAGCAAACCTTCCTTCTGGGCCCGCTTACGTGCCAATTTGCGCGCGCGGCGCACCGCCTCGGCCTTTTCACGGGCCCGGCGTTCCGACGGCTTTTCAAAATACTTCCGCATTTTCATTTCGCGGAAGACGCCTTCACGCTGCAATTTCTTTTTCAGGGCACGAAGCGCCTGATCGACATTATTGTCGCGAACACTGACCTGTACCAGTGGTCTTCTCCTTCAAAATTCGCCGTTTTCCAGGAAAACCCAGCGACTAGCCCATTATGTTGAGCGTTTCAATGACATATTTTCCGGCAGGGAAAACAAGGCGCACATAACCTTTCGCCAAGCATTGCCAGCCGATTGAGCCGGGTTATAGCCCATAGACGCGGCAATGTGAAGCGCTGAGATGCCATTGCGGCAGTTCAATTTCGCGGCGGACCGGCACGCGCCGCCAGCAAAGCCGCATTGACGATCCGCCAAATTGATAGGAGATTGTCCTGCTATAGCCGAAAGGGAGCAAGGGATGAATTCGCAGACGGACGGCGGCGATACAAAGCCGGTTGGATATATGGAGCGGACACGGCTTTATTACCGCGCCCTTGGCTACCGCAACGACTATGCATGGTCACAGCATGACGAGGTGCCTTTCACCGGGCTTAAACGGCCACTGGCCGAAAGCAAGCTGACTGTCATTACCACCGCAAGCCCGCCCGGCGGCCCGCCAAATGGAAACCGGCGCCTTAAGGAGGTCTGGAGCGGGCGACTGGCGGATGCGCCGGCGGATTTAAGCACGGCATTCAGCGCCTGGGACAAGGAGGCGACCCATACCAGGGACCGGGAGAGCTATCTGCCTGTTCTCGCCCTTCAGGAACTGGTGGCGGCGGGGCGCATCGGCGGCCTTACAACGCACTTCCATGGCGTGCCCACGACCTATAGCCAGCGCCAGACCATTGAACAGGACGCCCCGGAGATCGCCCGGCGCTGTCGCTCGGATGGTGCGGAAGCGGCCCTGCTGGCGCCGCTCTGACCGGTCTGCCACCAAACCGTGGGTTTGGTCGCAAGAGAGCTCGAAGCACAGGGGATCGCCACGGTGGTCGTCGGCTCGGCCCGCGACATTGTTGAACATTGCGGTGTGCCGCGTTTCCTCTTCACCGATTTTCCCCTCGGCAATCCCTGCGGCCCGCCCTGGGATCGGCAAGCCCAGGCCCGGATCGCCCTGCAATCGGTCGAGTTGCTGGAAACGGCCCGCACGCCGCGCCACACCGTGCAAGCCGCCCCCACCTGGCCCGGCGGCGAAGGCTGGCGTCCCGGCTACAACTACGTCGGTCCGGAGAATGCGGCGGAGCTGGCCGCCGCCGGCGAGGCAAGGCGGCAGCGCCAATTGGATGAGCTGCGGGACGTGGATTTAAATGCTGACTGAACGCGGCATGGATACCGGCGGTTTGCGCAACTGACGGCACAACCTATACTTGGTCCGGCGACATCGGATGGCGGAGGAAAACGAAATGGATAGTGCAGCAACCAAGGGCCGGCGCATGCCGACCTATCGGGCCCTGGCCCAGGATCTGAAAAATCTTGGTGTCGAAGTCGTTTTCGGCCTGATGAGCGACGACACGGCGCTTTTCGCCGTCGAAATCGATACCCTGGACATTTCATTTTACGGCGGCCGCCACGAAAACAATGCCATCGCCATGGCCGAGGGCTATGCCTCGACGACCGGCAAGCTGGGCATTGCCGTCATCGGGCGGGGCCCCGCCGCCGCCAATGGCCTGCACGCCGCTGTTTCCGCATCCCGCACCGGTGCCAAGTTGTTGATCATCTATGGCGAGATGGCAGTGGGCAACGGCGCGGTGAATACCCTTGGACCTGACTATAAGGCCTTCGACGCCCGTGGCGTCATGGCGGCGGCCGGGCTGCAGACTTTTTCCCCCACTTCGCCCCAGTCCGCGCGCACGGCGCTGGCGGACGCCGTAACCGCCGCCTCGCGGGGCACGGCGGTGACGCTGCACCTGCCCGTCGATGTGCAAACCGCCGATGTGCTGGTACGCGACGATGATCCCGCCATCACCCTGCCCGCCCCGATCGCGCCCACGCCGGCCCGACCCCAGGGCATCGACACGGCCATTGGCCTGCTCGCCAAGGCGCAGCGGCCGTTGATTATAGCGGGCCTGGGCGCCCATCTCGCCGATGCGGGCGAGGCACTGGAGAAACTGGCGGAGAAAATCGGCGCCCTGCTTATTACCTCGGTCCGGGGCAAGGACATGTTCAAGGGCAATCCGAATAATCTCGATGTCATCGGCTCCTTCTCTCATTCCATGGCCCGCCGGCACGTGGATCAGGCCGACTGTGTGCTGGTCTTTGGCGCCGGACTTAATCTGCTGACCATGAGCTTTGGCAAAGCCTTGCCACAGGTGCCTTTGATCCAGATTGACGCGGTACGCAGCAATATCGGGCGTTGGACCAGCGTCGATGTCGCCCTTGTGGGCGATGCCAGGTTGGTCGCGGAGCAGCTTTTGGCGGCGGCGCCGGAGCGGGAAACGGCTGACAAGCCCTTCCATGATGCCGCCACGCGCAAGGATATCGCGGAATTTGATATCGCCTCGGATTTCCAGGTGGCCAATACGGCCCATACCGTCGATCCCCGGGCCCTGGCCATTGAACTGGACAGGCTTTTGCCCAAGCAACGCAATCTGGTCTATGACGCGGGTAATTTCCTCGGCGTGGTGCCCTATTTCTCGGTGCCCGGACCGGGCCATTTCAAGTTCACCTCGGAATTCGCCTCCCTTGGCATGGGCTTCGGCACCGCCCTGGGTGTCGCCAAGGCACGGCCCGAACTGCCGACCATTTTACTGGTCGGCGACGGCGGTTTTTCGATGAGCATGAATGATCTTGATACCCCGGTACGGGAAGACCTGCCGCTGGTCATCATCCTGATGAATGATTGCGCCTATGGCGCCGAGCTGCACTTGCTGCGCGCCCATCAACAACCCGTGGCCAAATCGCTGTTCCCCGACGTGGATTTCGCCCCCGTGGCGGAGGCCTTTGGCTTCGAGGCCGTGACCATACGTTCGCTGGATGATTTGGCGGCAATCGCACCCATGCTGGCGGACCCGCAAGGGCCGATCTTCCTTGATTGCAAAATCAATGCCGACATCGCCGCCCCGTTCATGGGCGAGTTCGCGGCCTATGTGGAAAGCAACAAGTAGCCCCATTTCCAGATGACCAACCTGCTGCACGGCACCCGCATTCTGATTTGCCAGACCTGTCCCCGGCTGGCGGTAAAACCGGCCCACCCGAGCACGGCCGGCGCCGATCTGAGCGCGGAAATCGTCGATCTGATCGTTGCGGCGGGGGGCGATATCCGCGATCACATACGTTTCATGAACTGCCTTGCGGGCTGCAACAATCCCTGCACCGTGGCCCTGGTCGGCGCCGGCAAGCCCCGGCTGCGCTTTTCCCAGCTTGGACCCGGCGACGGCCCAAGCATTATCGAGGCGGCCAAAATTTATGGCCAAAGCGACAATGGCGAAATATCCGCCGAACAATTGCCGGCGGCAATGCGTGACCGTTTGAGCGCCAAATCACCGGCCCGGATCGGCAATTAAGCGACTTGACCTTGTAATAGTCCCGTCACGGACCTATAATAAATACGATTTATTTGGGCGAATTGCAGACCCAGATCCAGCGGGGATGGAGGCTACTATGGGGAAAATCGTATTTACCGGTGTGCAAATACTGGATGCCAGCGGCGGTGAGCCGTTTGCCGGCGAAGTCTTGGTCGAGGGCAACCGCATTCGCGAGGTTGCCCGTGACGGCAGCCAGGTCGGCCGCGAAGGCGCCCGCATCGTCGATGGCGGCGGTGCCACGCTGATGCCCGGCTTGATCGAAAGCCATATGCATTGCTCGTTCCTCGACACCGATAGCCTGGAAGCCCTGGGCTTCGTGCCGGTGGAAGAACACACGCTGAGGGCCATGCAGAACGCCAAAAAGTTCCTCGATCAGGGCTTCACCGCAGGTTGCAGCGCGGCGGCGGCCAAGCCGCGCCTGGATATCGTCATCCGCAACGCCATCAATGCCGGCGATATTCCAGGCCCCCGCATGCTGGCCTGTACGCCGGAACTGACGGTTTCCTCGGGCCTGGGCGACGTGCGCCTGGCCCATATGCACCGCGACACCTTCGCCTTGATCTGCGATGGCGCCGACGAATTCCGCAAGGTCAGCCGCGAACTGGTCCGCGAAGGCGTCGATACCTTGAAAATCAACCCGTCCGGCGATGAGTTCGTGCCCTTCGCCCGGGCCCACCACACGGTCATGACGGAAGATGAGGTCGCCGCCGTTTGCGAGGTTGCCCGGTCGCGTGGCCTGCGCACCGCCGGCCATTGCCGCAGCGCCGAATCGGTCAAGATGTGCCTGCGCCAGGGGGCTGAGATCATCTACCACGCCACCCTGGTGGACGAGGAAGCCAAGGATATGCTGGAGGCGGAAAAGGACCGCGTCTTTGTCTCCCCCACACTGGGCGTCACCTACACCACCTTGTACGAAGCCGGCGATTGGGGCGTGACGACAGAAATCGCCACGGACATGGGCCTGAAGCGGGAGCTGGAAACCGCTGTAGAGAACATGAAGGATTTGAAAAAGCGCGGCGTCCGCGTGCTACCGGGCGGCGACTACGGCTTTGCCTGGAACCCCATCGGCAACAACGCCAGGGATCTTGAGTATTTCGTCGATCTGCTCGGTTTCACGCCCATGGAGGCGATCGTGGCGGCCACCAAGGGGGGCAGCGAAATCATGATGATGGAAAACGAACTGGGGCAGATCAAGGAAGGTTTCCTGGCCGATATCCTTCTGGTCGACGGCAATCCATTGACCGATGTCTCGATCCTGCAGGACGCCAATCGGTTGATCGGCATCATGAAGGATGGCGGCTTCCACAAGGATCCCGCCGACCATTTGTCGGCATCCCAGGCAGCGGCGGAATAGTTAGAGCGGGTTGACCATGGCGTTGGAGGCGGTCACGACGTTCGCTTCCCCGTCCATGGCCAGCCGGTGCCGGACGACAACGCAATTCTTGCCACGCCGCGCAAAACCATCACAGGCAATGCGGGCCGCGGTCCAGCCAACGTATGAGCCGAATTGCACATGGAACAACGCCTGCTTGTCCGGGTTCTGTATCTTGACGATATGAAACTGCCGATCGGCCCCGATGGGACCAAATGACCGCCGTCTGTTTTGCAGCTCCGCCAATAGGCCCTGGGCCCGCTCCAACTCGTTAAAGGCGCCGAATTGCACATCGTAGTTCGGCAGGATGCGCTTTTGCCGCGGTATGGGAGGAATAATCAGGCGGGGCTGTTGCAATTCAGCCGGCGCCGCCGTCGCCAGCATTAGCTCCCCGGCATCTGGACCACTTACCGCCGGCGCGTGCCGTGGAGGTACTTCCTCAATCGCCTCGTCGGAAACTTTCAGCGCCGTCTTGGCCAGCACGGGAGCCGCCGAAGCCCTGATCGCATCCAGTTCCTCCATCGCGGTATCAATGGCCACATTGGTGGCGCCGGCTGGGTCTTGCCGTTTTACCCCGGCCCGCCGCACGACAACGCATTTTTGTCCGTGTGCCGCAAAGGCCTTGCAATCATCCTTGGCGGCGCTCCAGCCAAGGTATGAACCAAGCTGGACATGAAACAGCAATTGCCTGCCCGCGCCCTCTTTGCCAACGATCTTGAAACGCCGGCCAT
This sequence comes from uncultured Rhodospirillaceae bacterium, assembly GCA_964462145.1. Taxonomy (GTDB): domain Bacteria; phylum Pseudomonadota; class Alphaproteobacteria. Next base: position 614 of record CAYWYB010000238.1, on the reverse strand, counting down.
CCTTGGCGGGACTGGGAAGCCGATGCCCTGTCCGCAAGGCGGCCATCAGACCCTCCGCGCGGGCCAAATCCTTAAAAGCACCGAATTGTACATCGTAATTCGGCGGAGTCTGTTTCCTGTCCGGTACGGGAGAGTGAACCGGGCGGCGGCCGTTTGCCGCCATATCAACGGCGGCGGGCCTGGCGGTTGAGGCCCCGGCCAGGTCAATGGGCGTCACACCATCAGGCAGTGGCATATCGGCGACGACCTCATGCGGCGCATCCGCCGGCACGGCTGTCCTGGATGCTGTTTTCTCCACCTCTTCGCCAATCGTCGCCAACGACGTTTCGGAGGGTGTTTTCGGTGGCGCTTCAGGTGACTTGACCTTCGCGGCAATGGTCACTGGCGCTTCGGCCTTGGGCGCGTCCGCTTCGGCCAACATCTCCCCAGCCAGTTCAGGCTCCTCGGACATTGGCTGTCCCGCCACCACCAGATTGGGCTGGTCGACATCGGCAACGATCATCTGGCCCGGTCCCGACGGGATCACCCCGTCCATATCGGCCAATACCCTGCCAACCAGGTCTTCAATCGAGCCGTCATTCGCCGGGTCCGTATCCTCGGCCAGGGTTTCCCAT
>CAYWYB010000237.1:0-8564 GCA_964462145.1 uncultured Rhodospirillaceae bacterium | reverse complement strand
CAATATGCCTGACGTCAAGGGCTATACCGGGATCAACCAGAACTATGCCTGGGGTCAGGATTCCTGGCGCGATTTCGATCTGGCCATGAAGCATTTGATGCCGTCCGTACCCGCCTCCGACAAGGCGCAATGGCCAAAAATATTCTCCGGCCAATACGGCGCGGAAATCTCGGCCCTGATGCTGTCGAAAGAGCCACTGGTGCATTCCAGCCTCTGGGGCGGCGATCTGGAAGCCTTCATCTTCCAAGGTGCCGCGCGCGGTCTGTTCCGCAAGAAGAAACTGCTGTTCTCGGTGGCTGACACCTCTGTCTACCGGCTGGGCAAAAAGGCCCCCTCCGGTGCCATCCTCGGCGCCCGTGGCCCATACGGCATCTTTGCCGCCTCCGTGGACACGCCGCTGAACAACTGGTTCCGCAAGGTCTATATCGACCGCTACTCGGTACCGCCCGTCGGTGGTTCGTATCAGGCCGCCCAAGGCGTCCTGGCGGCAAAATACGCCTATGACGCGGCAGCCAAGGCGAACGGCGGCAAATTCCCCTCCAAGGATCAGGTTATTGCCGCCTTGGAAGGCGCCACCTATCAAGGTATCGCCGCCAAGGTTCACATGAACCGCTCCAACGGTCATCAGGCCGCCACCAAGCACATGATCGGCGTGCTGGAATGGGACAAGGAAGCGGGCGAGCCCATCATGACGAAAGTCACCGAATTTGGGCCTGACTGTGTCATGCCGCCCCCGGGCGTCAACGGCACGGAATGGCTGAAAGGCGGCATGAAGGGCGCCAAGTGCTAATAGTATTGCCAACCGGGGGCGCCAATTGGCGCCCCCGGATCTTTTTCTGTATTTGATTTTTCAATAAAATAGCGAGTTCGCTGTGCAAGAACTAATCGTCATCCTGGTCGACGGTTTGGTTTTTTCATCGTACCTTTTCATGGTTGCCGTCGGTTTGACGGTAATCTTCGGGGTGATGAAGATCCTGAACGTGACGCATGGATCATTTTACGCCTTTGGCGCCTATATGTCGGCCACCCTGATCGGTGCTTATTACGCAACCGATTGGCCGGAATTTGGCGGTTTCCTGGCTATATTCGCTGCCGCGTTAATCGTCGGCGTATTCTTTGGCATCATTCTGGAACGGGGCCTGCTGCGTTTCCTCTACCATCGGGACGAACATATTATCGTGCTGGCGACCTTCGCCATGTTCCTGGTGCTGGAAGACGTGCTGCTGTTGATCTGGGGCACCGATCCCTATTTCGCATTCGAGCCCATGGGGGTCCTTGGTTCCGTCGATATTGTCGAGCTGACCTTTGATGTCTACAGCCTGACCTTGATCGGCCTGGCCATCATCGTCGGCGTGGGCCTGTGGCTGGGCCTGACCAAGACCAAATGGGGCAAATTGCTGTTGGCGGTTATTTTTGACCGCGAGGTCAGCCAGGCCATGGGCATTAACGTCACCGTGGTCTTCACCGTCACCTTCGTCATCGGCGCCATCATGGGCGCCTTGGGCGGGGCCTATATCGCGCCGACCATTTCGGTCAATCCCGGCATTGGCGTCGAAGTTATCGTCCTGGCCTTCGCTGTCGTGGTGATCGGCGGCATGGGCTCCATCCCCGGTGCCATGATCGGCGCCCTGCTGGTGGGCATCAGCCGGGCCGCGGCGGTGCATAAGTTTCCCGAAATCGAACTGTTCGTGATCTACGCCATCATGGCTGTCGTGTTGTCAATTCGGCCCGAAGGTTTGTTCGCGCCCGCTCAGGCCAGGAAAATCTAATGCGACATATGGATAAAACGATTGCTGGCCTGACCATCGCCTTCGTGGTGTTGTTCCTGGCTGATTTTTTCATGGCCGAATGGATGCGTTTCATCGGCCTGCAAAGCCTGGCCCGCGGCGCCGTCGCCCTGGGCCTGTTGGTGCTGTGGCGCACGGGCCTGGTTTCGTTCGGGCACGCGTTGTATTTCGGCATCGGCGCCTATGCCGCCGCCATGCTGACCCTGGTCGGCTATCACGATGCCTTTTTCCTGGTCTTCGCGGGCACCCTGGCATCCGGCGTACTGGCCTTTCTGCTTGGCTTTCTGCTGCGCCGCTACAGGGCGATCTTCTTCGCCCTGCTGAACATGGCGTTTTCCATGATCCTGTACGGCGTCATCGTCAAGACCGAGGAACTTGGCAGCACCGATGGCTTCTCGCTGCATCCGCCAACCTTCCTGGGTTACGCCCCGCAAGGCGAGGCGGTTCAGACCACCCTGTTCATCTTTACCCTGGTCTTCACATATATCGTCACCGTTGGCGTGCATCTGTATCTGAAGACGACTTTGGGCGGCATGAGCATGGCGGTGCGCGAGAACGAAATCCGGGTCGAGTATCTGGGCTATTCCGCCGAAAAGGTCATCCACGTCAAATACGTCTTCTCCGGCCTGGTAGCCGGTTTTGGCGGCGCCATCATGGCCTTGGCCATTGGCCAGGTTGATCCCGATTCCATGGCCAACTGGAACGTTTCTGGTGAGTTTGTCTTCATTACCATTCTCAGCGGCATCGGCAATGTGGGCGCCACCTATATCGGCGCCCTGGTGTTCGAGTTGATCCGCACCTACGCCTTTGAATACGCGCCGCAGGTTTGGCAATTCATCCTGGGCGGTTCCCTATTGGCGATCATAATGTTCCTGCCCGACGGCATCTGGTCCCTGGTTGACCGTCTACGCAAGTCGGAAGGGTGAGGCAGCCATGACCGTAGTTCTAGAAGTTCGCGACCTGCAAAAGAGCTTTGGCGCCGTCATCGCCGCCAAGGACATCAATGTCACCGTTAACGAGCACGAGATCATCGGCATTATCGGCGCCAACGGGGCCGGCAAGACCACCTTCGTCAATATGGTCACCGGCTACCTGAAGCCCACATCGGGCCATATTGAGTTCGCCGGCCGCAATATCATGGGCCTGCCGCCACGGGAGATCACCACTTTGGGCATTTCCCGCTCGTTCCAGGTACCGCAGGTATTCGCCTCTGAATCCGTGTTCGACAATCTGTTGATGGCCTATGCCATCGCCGAGGAGTCGGGGATGGGACTGCTTTCCCCGCTCTATAACGACCAGCGCGCGGCGCGGGTGGATAGTCATTTAGACCGCTATCAGATCGCGGAATACCGCGATGCCACCGCCTCCACCCTGCCCCAGGGTGTGCGTAAACTGCTGGATATTGCCATGGCGGCGGTTAGCAATCCGACCATTTTGATGCTGGACGAACCTACATCGGGCATCTCGGTCGAAGAGAAATTCGGCCTGATGGACATCATCATGGAGGCCCTGCGCCAGGACAAGACCACGGTGCTGTTTATCGAGCATGACATGGAAATCGTCGAACGCTACGTCAGCCGGGTACTGGCCTTTTATCAGGGCGAGGTGATCTGTGACGCGCCAACGGCGGAGGCGCTGGTGGATCCGGGCGTGAGGGAGTTCGTGATCGGCGAGGAATATCACCGCACCCGAACTGAAAGTGCGAATGGTGGGGGCGATAACGATGCTTAAAGTTAGCGGACTGGACGTTAATATCGGCCCGACGCCAATATTGCGTGGCCTCGGCCTGGAAGTGCCGGCGGGCACCATGTGCGGTCTGATCGGACGTAACGGCGCCGGCAAGACGACATTCCTGCGCGCCATGATGGGCGCTCTGTCAGCGGAAGCCGGCGAAGCCATGTTCGGCCATCAGGATCTGTTGAAGATCCACCCGCACAAACGGGCCCACATGGGTATCGGCTTCATGCCGGAGGACCGCCGGCTGGTGCCGGCTCTGACGGCGGAGGAGAATATCCTGGTGCCGGTCTGGGCCACGGGCATGGAAGATTGGGAAGACCGCCTGGATTGGATTTATGAGCTGATGCCGGAGGTGGCTGAATTCCGCAGCCGCGGCGCCATGGAGCTTTCAGGCGGACAGCAGAAATTCGTTGCCTTCGCCCGTGCTTTGATGGTGGGCACGCATTTGCTGTTGCTGGACGAACCCAGCGAGGGCATCGCCCCGGTTTTCGCCCAGCGCATGGGCGAGATCATGAAAAGCCTGAAGGACGAAGGCGAATCCGTGCTGGTGGCAGAGTCCAACGATAAACATGTTGCCGGCCTGCTGGACCGTACCTTCGTGATCGAGCGCGGCAGCATCGTCGCCGGATAGACTACTTCGAGACTGGAAAAAACCGCCTGGGCTGACATGGCGGCGCATCTTGGGTGTCGAAATTGTTTGGCTATCCAGAAGTACCCCTGGCGCGTATGATCAGTCGTACGATCAATTGCACGGTGGACTGGATCTGATGGGACCTGCCCCATTATGATCCGCCAGCCCACGACGAGGCCCGCGACGGCACTTTTCAGCTCGACGCCGGCGGGCGGATTGGAGGCTTGAGATGAGCGTATTCAACAGCCAACCCCTGGACGGCGTGATTCCCGCCACCCTGCTGGCCTTTGACAGCGACATGGTGATTGACGAGGCCGCCTCGCGCCGGCATCTGACCGATGTTGCCGCGACCGATGGTCTGAGCGCCGTCACGGTCAACGGCCACGCTTCGGAAGTGCATGCCTGCAGCTTCGATGAACAACAGCGCATCCTGGAAATGTCCCTTGATGAGGCGGGCGACCGCCTGCCCATGATCAACGGCATTTATTCCGACAGCAGCCTTGAAGCCGCCCGTCTGGCCCGTATGGCGGAGCAGGCCGGCGCCGCGGCTCTTTTGGTGTTTCCGCCCAACAGCATGATCATGGGCGGGCAACTGCGGCCCGAAATGGCTTTGACTCATTTCAAGACGATTGCTGACGCCACCGATCTGCCCATGATCGCCTTCCAATACCCCCAGGTCAGCGGTCTGGGCTATCCCTTCGAAACCCTGTTGCGGATGATCCAGGACGTGCCCTCGATCAAGGCGATCAAGGATTGGTCGAACGATGCCATGCTGCACGAAAAGCATATCCGCGAATTGCAAGGGGGTGCCGCCGGCCGGGCCATTACCGTGCTGACCACCCATTCATCCTGGCTGATGGCTTCGCTGAGCATGGGCGCCAACGGTCTGCTATCAGGCGCCGGCAGCGTCATCCCGGAATTGCAGGTGGCCCTGTTCCAAGCCGTCAAGGCCGGCGATCTGCCGGCCGCCCAGGCCATCAATGACCGTATCTATCCCCTGGCGCAGGCTTTCTACACACCGCCGTTCCTGGATATGCATAACCGCATGAAGGAATGCCTGGTGCTGTTGGGCCGCCTCGAACGCGCCGTGGTGCGGCCGCCCTTGATGAAACTGAGCGATGATGAGATCAACCGTCTAGGCCAAGCCTTAAGCGCGGCAGGCCTGCCGCCGGTTGGCGCCGTATCCGCCGCCGCCGAGTAATACCGTCACCTCAAGCGGTGGCGATATACTGGCGCATGGCGGCGGCTTCGTTTTCAATTTCCTCGATTCGGTATTTGACCACATCGCCGATGGAGATGATGCCCAGCAGTTGATCGTCCCGCATCACCGGCAAATGACGGATGCGGTGCTCGGTCATGACCGACATGATTGTGTCGATGTTGTCTTCGGGCAGACAGTAAACAACGTTGCGCGTCATCAGGTCCGAGACCTGTGCCTCCGTACAATGGGCGCCAATCTGGGCCATGCCGCGGACGATGTCACGCTCCGAGAGCACCCCTTCGACGGAGCCGTCTTCATTGCGCACAAGGACCGCGCCGATCCGGTTGTCAAACAGGATTTCAGCTGCCTTACCAATGGTTTCGTCGGTGCTAACCGTTATTACATCGCTGCCTTTCGAGGTTAGAATTCGTTCCACATGCATATCACGCTCCTGCTCGGACATTTGTTGGTCCGAATTGTTATTAATTGACATAATATATTTTGCCAGAAAGGCAGATCAAACGCAAGATATGATCATTTGAAATTAAATTTTGTCCTGCCAGCCGTTGAGATACTTAGCGCGCTTCCGAGATATTCTGGCGCATTTGATGCGTTAGGTTTCGACCTGGCCCTTCACGGTACGCGACAGACCTCTAAATTCAGCCACCACGCGTCCATCCTCGCCATAAACCGTGGCATCATAGACACCGCTGCGCCCGGCGCTGCTCTTCTCTTCCGAAATGGCGGTCAGGACTTCACCAAGCCGGCCAAATGTCATGTAAGTGATATGCGCCGACTGCGCGAAGGCCATCTGACCGTGGCTGTTGCAGGCATAACTGAACGCCATATCCGCCAGCATGAAGCTATAACCGCCATGGGCCGTGCCGTGGCCATTCAACATATGTTCGCCAACGGGCATGCTGACCCGGGCATAGCCGGCCCGCGCCTCTTCCAATATGACACCGAGGTTTTGCGCCACGGTATCACGGCCATGCATGGCCCGTCCGATCTCCAGGGCTCGTTCATCGGATACCGTCGGTGCGGACTCCGCATCATCATTGCGTTTACTCATGCGGAATACTCCTAATCCACGGCCGCAACACATTGCATGACGTCAGCATATAGCATGATGGGGCTCGTTGTTGAGACCAGTTGCTCAAAAAATGAGCATATGCACGGCATGAGAGCCATAAACAGAGCAAACGAAATATTAATCAATCCCCTGCATCTTTTAGCCTAGGCAAGAGATAAATCGAGCATTTGAGCGAGAAAACGCGGCGCCAACAGCGCGAAACGACAACGGAATACAAACCGATGAGTATGAACAGCGAGCCAATCACCGCCGATCTGGACGAGCTTCCTGAAAACCCTGCCTTTGACGAGGAAGTTGTCAACGACGAAGGCAATATGGAAAATATCCGGGAGCTAACGCACAGCGAATACGATGATCTGGAAGAGGCCGTGATGCAGACCCCGCGCGGCCGCACCTTCCTGCGCGAGCACGCCAAGCGCAACCGCGCCGTCGCATCGGACATGGTTTTGCGTTCACTGGAAGACTGCCGGGGCTATTTTCAGCGTCACGAATTGGCGCAGCCAACTGAAATTCTGTCCGCCGAATTGCAGAGCATGAGCGATGCCATCGCCAATACGCGCCGCGACATCGCCGCGATTAAACCAAAAGAGGGCGCCAATAACCGGATTATGGCCGCGACCGAAGACCTTGACGCGATCGTTACGGCAACCGAACGGGCGACCAACGACATTCTAGGGGCGGCGGAGCGGATTCAGGAAGCCTGCGAAACTATCCGCGAGAACGGCGGCAATGATGGTCTTTTTGAATCGGTCGAAGAAGACATCACCAATATTTTTCTAGCCTGTTCATTCCAGGATATTACCGGCCAGCGTACCACCAAGGTGGTCAATGCCCTGCGTTACCTGGAAAAACGGGTTGGCGCGATGGTCGAGATCTGGGGCTCCAATGCCATGCGCAATGGCCGCGCCAGCGAGTATGGTTCCGATCTGGATGATGATCATCCCGAATCCGGCCTGTTGAACGGACCCGCCCTTGAAGGCCAAGGCGTTGCCCAGCACGATATTGACGAATTACTGAATATTGCGCCGGATGACGCAGATGAAGGCAGCAACATTGTCGAAGCCGCCGACGATCCCACTGATCCGACCGCCGGCATTGAGTTCGATGCGGTTGCCGATCCGACCGAGGGCGTTGATTTCGACGCCGTGGCCGCACCTGCTTGCGCCGAAGAACCGGTCGAGGCCGATGACGCCGCTGCCGCCGCGTCAGATGTTGAAGCTGCTGCGGCAGAGCTCGAAATGCCGGCGGCCGAGGATGAAGCAGACGACGTGGACTACTCCGGTCTATCGGAAGAAGCCGATGCCGACACAATTGATGCGATCTTCAATTCGTAGTTCCAGACTCACCTCGAATCCAGAAGCAATATAAAACGCTGCCACAAGGCCGCGCAGATAGGAATCAGCGCACAGCGCGGCTTTTTGTCCCTGGGCAGCAAATCGATTGGCTATATACTAGGCGCCTCGCCTAAAAATGCGGACACGCCTGGCCAACCGGGCTCCGCCCAATAATGCCGCCAAGGCAAGCATCGAGGACGCCAACGCCATGGAAGAATTCAACGCGGATGAATTTGAGACCGATTTCTGGAAGGGCGCGGAGGACCGCTCCGGCTGGGATGATCTGGAACCGGGACAGATCCTGGAATCCCGACCCGTCACCATTACCTTGGAGATGATCCAACGCTATGCCCGCTCCATCGGCGATCTGAACCCGCTGTATTTTGACGAGGAATACGCCAAGAAAAGCCGCTATGGCGGTTTGATCTCGCCGCCCTCGATCCATGCCCTGTTCCTCTTTGCCTGTACCGGCCATGACCATTTCATGCGCACGCCGGGCACCGTCAATATGGGCCAGAACTGGTTTTTGCAGCGCCCAGTCCGGCCCGGCGATACCATTTCGCTCGAGGCCCGCTGCCTGGACAAGGTGATCCGCAAGGGCAATATTTTCGCCATCCATGACAACGTCTTCCGCAACCAGGACGGCGATGTGGTCTGTTCCGGCCGCGGCTGGACCATGCGGCCATACTGAGGGAGATGACTATGACCGAAAGCGCGCAAGAGGTTCAAAAATACGCCGATATCGCCGTGGGTTTCCAGTTCCCCGGCCCGACAGTACCTG
>CAYWYB010000236.1:0-8575 GCA_964462145.1 uncultured Rhodospirillaceae bacterium | reverse complement strand
AAATTATTGGCCGGCGGCGCGATGGAGATAAAGCCCGCGATCTCGGGCCGGCGCATAAGCAATTGCATGGAAATCCAGGCGCCGAATGAATAACCGCCAATCCAGCAGGTCTTTGCATTGGCGTTGATGCTTTGCAGCCAATCCAGGGCCGAGGCGGCATCGGAAAGCTCGCCAATACCGTTGTCATAGCTACCCTGACTGCGTCCGACGCCACGGAAGTTGAAGCGCAGCACGGAGAACTCCCGCTCCACGAAGGACTGATACAGATTGTAGACAATCTTGTTGTTCATGGTGCCGCCGAAACGAGGGTGGGGATGCAGCACGATCGCGATCGGCGCGTTGGTCTGCTCGCTTTCGTGATAGCGCCCTTCCAGCCGTCCGACCGGTCCGTTGAAAATCACTTCAGGCATGTTAGTGGGCACTCCTTATAGTCGATGCTTCAACCTGGCTATTCGTCAAACCGGGCGCAGGGAGCTATCGACAGCTTCCTTGATCGCCATATAAGGCACCGGGGGGTGGAATCGCAAGCTTTTGCCGATCTTTTGTATCGATTTTACCGAATATTATCGTTTTGCGTGGGATCTTGAACATTTGTTCCAGGCTAACTAGGTTAAACGGTAGCCGGGGTTCATTGCACGATCGATATGGCACCTGTATGTACGAGTCACTCGGAACTGGCGCGAAATTGGGCGGAGATGCGTGATGTTTAAAACATTTGGCGAAGATATCGCGGCCTGCATGGCGCGCGATCCTGCCGCGCGCTCAAAATTAGAGGTCATACTGGCCTATCCCGGTTTTCACGCCGTGGTCTATTACCGCTTCGCGAAATGGTTTTGGGAGCGAAAATTCTTCCTCCTCGGCCGCGTCATCGCACATATCGGGCGCATTATGACCGGCATCGAAATCCATCCCGGCGCCACCATCGGCAAAGGCTTTTTCATTGACCACGGCTTTGGCGTGGTGATCGGCGAAACGGCGGAAATCGGCGATAACGTCACCCTGTATCATGATGTGACCCTGGGCGGTATCGCACCATCGGTGGATTCGGACTCGCAACGCCAGCGCAAACGCCACCCCACCCTCGGCGATGATGTCATCGTCGGCTCCGGCGCACAGATTTTGGGGCCAATCACGGTCGGCGCAGGGGCCCGGGTCGGGGCCAATTCCGTCGCCCTGCGCGATGTTCCGCCAGGCGCCACCGTGGTCGGCATCCCGGCCAAGATCGCCCGTGGCCGCGCCCCCGACAATGCCGAAGAGCACCCCGCCTTCACCGCCTATGGCACCCAGGCTGACATTCCCGATCCGGTGCAGCGGGTAATCGATGCGCTATTGGATAAGGTGCAAGGCCTGTCCATGCAGGTCGAGGAGTTGGAGCGCCGCCTGGGCGATACGGACAAGGCGCAATGGGATATTAGCGACGATGACAGCGCCCAGGAGACCGATGGCAGCGGCTGTACCGATAGAAACAATTAGAGACACTTTATGACCGCAGCCGAGCCGATCTACCTGGACTATAACGCCACCGCCCCGATCCGGGCGGAAGTGATTGCCCTGACCATGGAAATCATGGCAACGGTGGGCAATGCCTCCTCCGTGCATCAGGCCGGACGCCAGGCCCGCGCCCGCATCGACAAGGCGCGCCAACAAGTCGCCGATTTGGTCGGAGCACCGGCCAAGAACGTCATCTTCACCTCCGGCGGAACCGAGGCTGATAATCTGGCCCTGCGCGGTTTTGGCCCGCGGCATCTGATCGTCTCAGGCATTGAGCATGGCGCTATTCTGGCCCCCGCCCTGTTGTTGGACAGGGACGCGGCGATTGTCGATGTGAATCAACAGGGCCGGGTAGATCTGGACGCCCTGGAAACGGCCCTGGCCGCCTCCGACGGCCCTGCCCTGGTTTCGCTGATGCTGGCCAATAATGAAACCGGCGTCATTCAGCCCGTCGCGGAAGCTGCCGAAATTGCCCATGGCCATGATGCCCTGCTGCATTGCGACGCAATACAGGGCGCTGGCAAGATCGCCATTGATATCAATGAACTGGGCGTCGATCTGCTCTCGCTCTCGGCACACAAGTTCGGCGGACCGCAAGGAGTTGGCGCCCTGGTCATGCGCGAGGACCGTACCGTGTTGGCGCAAATGGTTGGCGGCGGCCAGGAGATGGGCCGCCGTTCGGGCACCGAGAATGTCGCGGGCGTCGCCGGCTTTGGCGAAGCCGCCAGACTGGCGGCGGAAGAGTTGGCGGAATTCGCCAAGCTTGCCAAGCTGCGCGACGATATGGAGGGTCGCCTGGCCGAGATCGCCCCGGCCCGCAAGATCATCGGCATTGATGCCGACCGTGTGCCCAATACCTCCTGCGTGACCATGCCCGGTGTCCGCTCGGATACCCAGGTCATGGCCCTTGATCTGGCCGGCATCGCGGTTAGTGCCGGTTCCGCCTGTTCGTCGGGGAAGGTTTCCGCCAGCCACGTCCTGGACGCCATGGGTATGGAGATGGATGAAGCCATGACAGCGATCCGGATCAGCCTGGGGCGCGATACCACTCAGGCCGAGATAGAGCGTTTTCTGATCGCCTGGGCGGAAATCTACCGCCGCAACAGCGCCCATACCAACGCGGCCTGAGCCCGGCTAAGTAATTCAGTGCCGCAAATTATCTTCATCAGTGCCGACGGCACCCAACAACAGGTGGTCGAAGCGCCTGTCGGCGACTCGGTCATGGAGATCGCCGTCCGCCACGGCATCGATATGGAAGGCGCCTGCGAGGGCAACCTGGCATGCTCCACCTGCCACGTCATTGTCGACCCGGACTGGGACGGCAAAATCCCTCCCCCCGTGGAAGACGAAGAAGACATGTTGGATCTGGTCTTTGGCCTAAAGCGCACCTCGCGCCTGTGTTGCCAGATTATCATGACCACCGACCTGGATGGCCTGACCGTGCGCCTGCCCGGTGAAAGCCGGAACCTGCTGGGTTAGACAGGCCGGAATTTCGGCAGCGTAATATCGTTGGTCACCGCCTCGAAGACGACTTCCACCGCCATATCCGCCGTCACCGCATCCGGGTCGCAATCGATGATGTTGGAGGCCATGCGCACGCCTTCTGCCAGGTCGATCAGCGCCACCACATAAGGCACATCGGCGCCATAGACATCGCCCGGTACCGGATGACGCACCACGATCCAGCTGTAGACCTTGCCCTTGCCGCTGACGTCTTGCCATTCACTCTCGGCGCCATGGCATTTCGGACAAAAGCGTTCAGGCGGCAGACGCTTGGCGCCGCATTCGCTACAGCATTGCACGCGCAATCGCCCCTCGCGGCAGGCGGACCAGAACGGTTCCGTATCGGCATCGGGCACGGGGACAGGCTTGTTATACATTGCGCTCCCCTGCCCCTCAATTCCGCAACACAAGAGCCGAACCAACGGTCATGGCACCAGCGGTGGTCAGGGCGATTTCGGCGCCGGGAATTTGCCGGGGCCCAGCGTCGCCGCGCAACTGATCGACAGCCTCGACCACATGGTTGAGGCCGTGGATATAGGCCTCGGACAGCAGGCCGCCATGGGTATTCAGCGGCAAGGCGCCGTCACGGGCAATGCGCCCGCCCTGAACGAAATCCGGTCCTTCACCGGGTTGGCAAAAGCCCAGGCCTTCCAACTGCGCCACCACGCTGTAAGTGAAGCAATCATAAATCTCGGCCACATCGACATCTTCCGGCCCGACGCCGGCGCCGCCCCACAGGTCATCGGCGATATAGGCGGAATAGTTTTCCGAGTGATCCTGCCAGCGCAGACAGTCGAATAGATCATCGCCCTGATTGGCACCGCCGCCGTTGGCACCGCTCATGACGTATACCGGCGCATGGCGCATATCCTTCGCCCGTTCAGCCGAGGTCACCAGGACGGCACAGGCGCCATCGCTTTCCAGGCAGATATCCAGCATCCGGAACGGATCAACGATGGGCCGGGCCGAGAGATAGTCGTCCATGCTGATCGGCTGGCGCTGCATGGCGCGTGGATTAAGTGCCGCATTGTCGCGAAAGGTCACGGCCAATGTACCAAGCTGTTCCGAAGTGGTGCCGTATTTGACCATATGGCGGCGGCACCACATGGCCATGGCCTGGGGATAGGTGATCCAGCCGAACGGCGCCGTGAACTGCGTAATGCCGTGGGCCTGCATATCCCGGCCCCCGCCCAGGCGAAAGCCGGAACGGCCATTCATGGCGCGAAAGCACAAGACGTTCTTGGCCAGACCCGCCTCAATCGCCGCGATGGCGTTCAGCACCACCAGGTTGGCGGCATTGCCGCCGCCCGCGATATCGACGGCATAGCCCGCCGCCTCGATCCCCATGGCGCCGGCCACGGACATCGCCGGAACTGAGTCGTTAAACTGGAAACTAACCAGACCATCAATGTCATCCGGTGTCAGGCCCGCATCGCTGACCGCGTTCAAACAGGCCTCCGTCGCCAGATTCAACACCGTGGTGCCGGAATTCTTGGAATAGTCCGTATAGCCCGTGCCGACGATGGCGTATTTATCCCGCAAGGCCCACATTGCGCCGTACTCCGTTTCAGTCCTGATCGTATTCGGGCGGCCGTTTGTCCTTGAAAGCCAGCAGGCCTTCCATGGCATCCCGCTCGGTGGTGGCGTAATTATGCACGAATTCCAGCTCCATGCGCAGGCCCGTTTGCAGATCGCCTTCCAGGCCATGGTTGACCAGGTATTTGGCGCCCTTTAAGCCAACGGGACTGTGCTTAGCCATGGCCTGACACAAAGCCATGGAGCCAGCCGCAAGTTCGCCATCGGGAAACACCCGGTTGATCAGACCGATGCGTTGTGCCGCCGCCGCATCCAGCAATTCCCCGCAGAGCATGAGAAACTTGGCGGCCATGGCGCCGATGGCACGGGGCAAACGTTGCGAGCCGCCGGCGCCGGGCAACTGGCCAAAATTCAGATGGCCATCGCCGATCCGCGCGCTTTCGCCCGCCAGAGCCACATCGCAGGCCAACGGCAATTCCAAACCGCCCGCCACACAGGCGCCATTGACAACCGCCACATAGATTTTTGCCGATTGCTCCATGCGGTTCAGCAAAGCATGAAATGTTTCCAGAAAATCCCGGAACGCATCCGGCGCCTGGTACAACGAGATGTAGCCGGCCAGGTCACCACCGGCGGAAAACGCCTTGCCCGCGCCCGTCAGGCGCACCACGCGGATATCCGCCCGGCCTTCCAGCTCCTCCACCACTGCGCCAAGGGCCGCGATAGTGTCGCCATCCAACGGGTTCAGCTTATCCGGCCGGTTCAATGTCAGGGTCGCAACGGCGCCATCGCACTGCAATAGAACAGCCGCGGCCTGATCGCTCATTCTGTGCTCTCCATCGTTCAGATTAGGGCAATTTTCTCTTACGCTTTGCGTTGATTTGGTTATATCTTTCGTCCTTCGCCAAGGTATCCGAAGCAGATGATTTGGCCAACAGGAAGAGGCAAACATGACCGACAAACCGTGGAGCAAGAATTACGAACCGGGCGTTCCCCACGAGATCGATGCGGATGCCTACCCCTCCATATGGGCCATGTCGGCGGCGGCCATCGCAAAGCATGGCGATGCCACGGCCTTCAGCAATTTTGGCGCCGATCTGAGTTTTAATGATATCGACCGCCTGTCGGAAAATCTGGCCGCCTATCTGCAATCTGATCTGGGCCTGAAAAAGGGCGATCGGGTGGCCATCATGTCGCCCAATATCATGGCCTTTCCGGTGACCATGTTCGCCAACATGCGGGCCGGTCTGGTACAGGTCAACGTCAACCCGCTGTATACCCCGCGCGAATTGCAACATCAGCTGAACGACGCCGATACCGACACCATTATCATCTTTTCCGGCTCCACCCCGGTGCTGGCCGAGGTCATCGCCGAGACCCCGATCAAAAACGTCATCGTCGCCGACCTGGGCGATTGCGGCAACGGCGCCCTGCCCAGCCCGCCCACCGATGAACGGCTGTCGAACGTGGTCAAATTTACGGACGCATTGGCCCAGGGCGAAAAACATAGCTTCAGCCCGGTCGAGATCTCGGGCGAGGATCTGCTGTATCTGCAATACACCGGCGGCACCACCGGCCTATCCAAGGGCGCCGCCCTGACCCATCGCAATCTGGTCAGCAACATTATCCAGATCTCGACCTTTCTGGGCGACCGCGTCCGCGAGGGTGAGGAAGTGGTGGTCACCGCCATTCCGCTCTATCACATCTTTGCCCTGATGGTGAATTGCCTGACCTATTTCTCCAAGGGCGGCGGCAATGTTCTGATTACCAACCCGCGCGACATGCCGGGCTTCGTCAAGGAATTGGGCAATTACAAATTCTCGGTGATCACCGGCGTCAACACCTTGTTCAACGGCCTGCTGCATACACCAGGCTTTGCCGAACTTGATTTCTCGTCGTTGAAATTGTCGGCGGGCGGTGGCACCGCCATTCAGGAGGCGATCTCCAACAAGTGGCGCGAGGTCACGGGCCTGCACATTACCGAGGGCTATGGCCTGTCCGAGACCTCCCCCGTGGTGACTTTCAATGTGGCGGGAGGCGACGAATTCAGCGCCACCATCGGCATTCCCATGCCGTCGACGGATGTTACCCTGCGCGATGATGACGGTAACGAGGTCGCCCCGGGCGAACCGGGCGAACTTTGCGTCAAGGGCCCCCAGGTCATGGTGGGCTATTGGCGCAAGCCGGAGGAGACGGCCGCGGTGACCACGGCGGACGGTTATTTCCGCACTGGCGATGTCGCCATTCTGACCGAGGAAGGCCGCTTCAAGATCGTCGACCGCAAGAAGGACATGATCCTGGTCTCGGGCTTCAACGTCTATCCCAACGAGATCGAAGCCGTGGTCGCCAATATGGACAGTGTGCTGGAAGCCGCCTGTATCGGCGTGCCCGATGAGCAAACGGACGAAGCGGTCAAACTGTTCGTCGTCAAAATGCCCGATGCAGAAGTCAGCGCCGAGGACGTTATTGCATTTTGCCGGGAAAACCTGACCGCCTACAAAGTGCCCAAACAGATCGCCTTTATCGACGAACTGCCAAAATCTCCGGTGGGCAAGATCCTGCGGCGGGAGTTGCGCGACTAGGCTCTAGAAATCCAGCGGCAGCGTTAAATGCTGCTGGTACATCCGTTCGCGATGCGCCAGCAATATCGGTGCGATCACCATTGTCTCGGGCGCCGTATAGGGGCCGCGCAGGCGCTCCGGCATGGGGTTGAGATCCTCCGCCATGGGCGCCACCAGCTGCGAAAAACAGGCCCAATACAAATCGGCGGCGGTGAATTCATCGCCCACGAAATAGCCGCTGCCCTTGTCCGCCTGGGCCTCCAGCCTGGCGGCCAGCATGGCCAGAATATCGGCGCATATGTCGTTCGCCTTGGCCGCCGCCGCGCTGGAATAGCCATAACGGCCCGCCAGGGTATTGGGCAGTTGCCGCGCCGCCGGGTCAGGAATGGCGGCACGCATGACATCGATCATCGCCAGGCGCCGTTGCCAGGCCAAACCGCCCTCGGAAGCGATTTCGGTAATCAGGCCGAACATCTCGGCTCGGGCCGCCGAAGACGCGGGCACCAGGCGGGGCTCGGGCGCGAGGCGCTCGGCCAGCATGACGATCTCGTACCAGCCGACGCGGGGCGCCTCGTCCTCATACACGGCGACGGGCGCGTTGCGGTGACCGGTCCAGGCGAATAGTTCGGGGTTTTCCTGGGCACCTTTCTGGCCCACGGCGATAAACGGATATTTCTTGTATTCAAAGAGATATTTCGCCGCCTGGCTCCACGGCCCCGGCACCCCCATGGTCAACGCCAAGCGCAAGCCCGGCTGCTCCCTGGCATCGTCCACATACGCGTAATCCACGGCCCTGCTCCAATCCTCTGAATTTCCTCTGCCCATGCGCATAAGCATGTGGCATTGTTTGGCGTGGAGAATAGCGGAAGATGAGCAAAGCGTTCACAAAAGAATCCGATGGCGAAGACGACGACCTGCCGGAGGTTGCCGCCCCCCTGCCCCCAGGTACAAAGAATTACCTGACGCCCGAAGGCCATGCCCGCCTGAAGGACGAGTTGCAGCAACTGCGCCGGGTGGAGCGGCCGCGAGTGGTCGAGGTCGTCTCCTGGGCCGCCGGAAATGGCGATCGTTCGGAGAACGGCGATTATCTGTACGGCAAGAAACGCCTGCGTGAGATTGACCGGCGTGTGCGCTATCTGATGAAACGGCTGGAGATCGCCGAAGTGGTGCACGTGGAGAAACAAAAGAACCGCGAGCAGGTTTTTTTCGGCGCCACGGTGACCTATGCCGATAGCGACGACAAGGAACGCACCGTGCGTATCGTCGGCGCGGATGAAGCCCGCCAGGATCATGGCGAGGTCAGCTGGGTCTCGCCCATCGCCCGCGCCCTGCACAAGGCCGCGGAAGGCGATATCGTAAAACTGCGCACGCCATCGGGCATCGAGGAAATCGAGGTCGTTGAAATCAGTTACGCCGCGTCCACGCCCAGCTAGCGCGTTTCCGAGATATTCTGGCTCATTTGACCCTCCGTCCAAGCCCCGTGG
>CAYWYB010000235.1:0-8596 GCA_964462145.1 uncultured Rhodospirillaceae bacterium | reverse complement strand
CCGTCAATCTTCAACGGCTTGACATTCCCACGATCCTTGAAGCGTTCCGCCACGACGGTATCGTCCGGGTTCAAATCCGGATGTAGCTCCTTGGCCAGGCGGTGATATGCCTTTTTGACCTCACCATCGCCGGCATCCCGCGCCACGCCCAATACACTGTAAGGATCACGCATTTTCGGCCATTCCCAAACAAACTCGTAAAACGCAAATTGACATGAACAGGCCGCGCCCTTCATTGCCGCCTAATAATAATATGGTAACGATAGAGAAAGGTTAACAGGTCTAAAGAGTCAATACAGCGCGGTTTCTAGCCTATTCCGCTTCCTGCAACAATTGCTGTGCCGCCAGATGTTCCTCCGGGCTCATTACATTGGCCAGCTGATTTTTGCCAGCCTTTGCGCCGGCGTGGCCTTGCGCCGCCGCCCGGCTTAACCAGAAAAATCCATATGGGCGGCTGATCTCGGCAAAGCCGTTGCGCAGATAGAGCTTGCCCAGTTGGTATTGCGCCTCGGCGTGCCCGTCCTTGGCCAGGGGCTGCCAGCGCGCCTTGGCAGCCGCGAAATTGGCTGCATGCATGGCGACCAGACCGGCCGCGATGCCGCGCCGGGTCATCTCTTCCTCGCTCTCCCCGCTCTCTTTGCTTTCCTTGCTCTCCGTTTGAGCACTGTCGGTGCCATCACGGTCACGGCTGAGATCAAGCTCCTCCCGGCTGGATAAAAGGGCAATAATCTCGCTGAAGGTGATATCGCTCCCTGTTCCGGTTACCTCGATCACCGCCAGCTGGTCTTTTTCCGCCTCGGCCTTGGCAGACTGGGGTTTAACCGGCTCGGTCTTGGCCAGATCTGTTTTGACCGGATCAGAGTCGACAGGCTTGGGCTCATTTGCTCGCGGCGCAATCACCGCCGCTTCGGTCTTCTCCGTTGTTGCGACCTTGGGCATGGGCTCGGTGGCGGCCAGCTTGGTTGCAGCGGCCGGTTGCGGTTTTGGCGCCATCGGCATTGCGGTTTTGGCCGGGCTGGACGGTGGCGGGCTGGGTGGTCCTGCCGGGCCGGAGATTACCTTGACCAATTTGCCAAGCGCCCGCAGCGCCGGCTTGTATCCGGTCTTGGAGGCCAGATACAGCCAGCCGGCCGCCTTGGCCTCGTTCCGCTCCACCCCTTCACCGCGCAGATAAAGCAGTGCCAGATTGAACTGCGCCAGGACATGGCCACTATTGGCGGCGGCGGTAAACCAGTAGGCGGCTTCGCGCGGGTCCTCCGTCACGCCCTGTCCGCGCAGATACATGGTTGCCAGATTGGCCTGAGCCCTTGCAAGGCCGCTGTCGGCGGCCAAACGGTACCATGATGCGGCCCGAACAAAATCCTGAGGCACGCCAAGCCCCATGCGGTAGAGATGTGCGAGATTACGCTGGGCCGCCGGATCGCCCCGGTGGGCATGGGGCAGCCAGATCTTCCGCGCCGCCTCATATTCGCCGCGATCAAAGGCCTTAACGCCCTCGATAAAGGGCTGGCGCGGTGCTTCTTTCGCCAGAATCTGCTCGGCGTTCCGTTCATCGGCCCAGCCGGGTGCGGCGGGCCAGGCGATGAACAACAGGCAGACCGCCATGGTGACGGCCCACGCGGTGTCCCAAGCGAGAAAGCGTACCCCTTGCCGCCGGCGCTGTTGCAACCGTTTTAAGTTCGGTGCGAGGGGGCTAGCCGTTGACGATTTTCCAGCTTCCGTCGGGCTGTCTGCAGGCCGTGCCATGGGCCGTCTCCGTCCTGCCGTCCACGGTTATGGTTTGCTCGTATTCCCGGCAATAGCTGCCGGACGCATTTTGGTAGGACGGTTGCGGCGTGACCGTGCCCGAATGGCCGCTATCGGGATTGCGCCAGCTCACCGCTTTGCCCGATGGCTCAGTTTCCAGGGTCCGCTGGGTGGTGTTTTCCATGGCGATGCGGTCGGCGCGATCCAGGGATTTTCCGATCTCGCTACCGAGAAAACCGCCCAATAGCGTGCCTGCGGCCACTGCCACCAACTGGCCGCGCCCTTTGCCGACCTGGCTGCCGACAACGGCGCCGCCGACGGCACCCAGAAGAGTGCCCAGTGTCTGTTTCTGACCGCCTTGCTGACAGGCCGCCAGGGCCAGGGCAACGAACCCGATAGCCAAATAACGTGCGCTTCGTATCATGGTTTTTTCCATTCGATGATGGGCAACTCCATTCGCCCAAACTTCGCTCGTATTGCGACACCGCGCCACATCAATGCGGCACGCTGATGACATATATATAGACCGAACCAGCCTTATCGCCAGACTAGATTCAACTCACCACTGCGGCAATATGGTAACATTGCCATGAGTATACCAGCCAATTTAACGTCCTGTGGGGAGCGAGACGTGGAAAATAATCCAAACGCCCGTCTGCTGCGAATGGCGACATATGCCGCCGTGGCGGTTGCCGGGTTGTTGATCCTGGCCAAGCTGGCGGCATGGTTCATGACCGATTCTGTCGCCATTCTGAGCTCGCTGATGGATTCGGTCCTGGATGTGGGCGCTTCCCTCGTCAACATGTACGCAGTGGCCCATGCCTTGGTGCCCGCGGACCGGGAGCATCGCTTTGGCCATGGCAAGGCCGAGGCCCTGGCGGGGTTGGCGCAAACCGCCTTCATTTCCGGTTCGGCGCTGTTCCTGCTGGCGGAAGCGGCCCAGCGCCTGATCGACCCGCGCCCCATCATGCGCGACGAGATCGGCATCGCCGTCATGGTGCTGTCCCTGGTCCTGACCATCGTCCTGGTGCTGTTTCAGCGCTATGTGGTCAAGCGCACCAATTCCGTCGCCATCGCCGCCGACTCGGTGCATTACAAAGGTGATATTCTGGCCAACGTCGGCATTATCATCGCATTGGTCCTGGCTGGGCGCCATGGCTGGATCTATGCCGATGCCATCATCGCCATGATCGTGGCAGGTTATATCCTGTTCGGCGCCTGGGGCATCATCCAAAGCGCCCTGGATCAACTGATGGACCGGGAACTGCCCGAGGATCAGCGCGAGCGCATCCGGGAAATCGCCTTGGCTCATGATCAGGTGGTGGATGTCCATGACATGCGCACCCGGTCCTCGGGCGTGCATTCCTTTATCCAGCTGCATATGGAACTGGATGGCGAACTGACCTTGTTGAAGTCCCACGCCATCGCCGACGAAGTGGAAGCCGAGATTTGCCGGGCTTTCCCCGGCGCCGAAGTTCTCATTCATCAGGATCCCGCGGGCTTGGAAGAATTGCATCCCGGTTATCAGCCGTGAAACAGCAGGACGTCATAGACTTTTTGAAACGGCCCGAAAGCCATGGGCTGGATGGGTTGGAAACGGTGCATTGCGTTGAAACCCATGGCGCCCTGATTTTTCTCGCCGGCGGGCATGCCTATAAGTTGAAGCGCGATGTGCGCCTGCCTTATCTGGATTTTTCCAGCCTGGAGAAACGCCGCCTGGCCTGTGAAAACGAAGTGCGCCTGAACCGGCGCACGGCACCTAACCTTTATCTTGGGACTCTGCCCGTGCTGCGGTTGCCCAGCGGCGCCCTAGCTATCGGT
This sequence comes from uncultured Rhodospirillaceae bacterium, assembly GCA_964462145.1. GTDB lineage: Bacteria > Pseudomonadota > Alphaproteobacteria. The sequence continues at coordinate 5,029 of CAYWYB010000235.1, read as the reverse complement.
GAAGCGGACGACGGGGGCGAAATTGTCGATTGGCTGGTCAAAATGCGGCGTTTTCCCGACGATGCCCTGTTAAGCCGGGTCGTGGCCAAGGGACCCTTGCCGGCGGAGATCGTGCATCAGCTGGCCGATACCATCGCCGCCTTTCACCAATCCGCGGCGCAATCCAGCGCCTGGGGCGGGGCCGATGAACTGGCGCGTATCGCCAAGGGCGATGGCGAGAGCATGGCCCGCTTCACCCCTGATTTGTTCGACCCCGCACGGGCCCAGGGCGTGGCCGAGGCCATGTTGGAGGCGGTTGCCGCGCAACGTCAGTTGCTGGAAGAACGCCGCGCCAGCGGCTTCGTCCGGCATGGCCATGGGGATTTGCACCTGGCCAACATTTATCTTGATGACGGAGAGCCACGGCTGTTCGATGCCATTGAATTTGATGACCGCCTGGCGCAAAACGATGTGCTCTATGATTTGGCATTTTTGTTGATGGATCTGTGGCATCGGGAACTGCGCGGCGAGGCGAATCGGGTTTTCAACCGCTATTTATTGCGCACCGGCGATTTGGGCGGACTGGCGGCGCTGCCGTTATTCTTGTCGTTGCGGGCCGGCATCCGGGCCCATGTCAGCGCCTCCATGGCGGCGGCAATCACGGAAAACGAAAAACATGCGGCACTGCGCGCAGAAGCCGTCAGTTATCTGGACCTGGCGGCCCAGGTCCTGCAACCGCGTCCGCCGGTCTTGCTGGCGGTTGGCGGCTTTTCGGGCAGCGGCAAATCTCACCTGGCGGCCGCGCTGGCGCCGCTGTTAGGGCCGGTGCCGGGCGCGGTGCATCTGCGCAGCGATGAATTGCGCAAGGTCATGCTGGGGCAGGATCCGGAAACGCCTCTGGGTCCGGCTGGCTATCGGGCCGAGGTCAGCGCCCGGGTTTACGGTGAAATCCACCACCGCGCCGAACAGGCACTGTCGTCGGGTCATGCGGTGATCGCCGATGCCGTGCATAACCGGGCCGATGGGCGGGAGGCGCTGGCAGCCCTAGCCGCGCGGTGCGGCGTTGCATTTCTGGGCATTTGGCTGGATGCCGATCCGGAGCTGATGGCGCGGCGGATCGGGGGCCGGCGTGGCGATGCCTCGGATGCGGATGCCGCCGTCATGCGGCGCCAGGTAAAATCAGGCGCCGGGCCGATCAACTGGCAGCGCCTTGACGCCGCCTTGCCCCTTGAGGCAAAGCTACACAGGGTTCTGGAATTGCTGGAGAATTAGGGACCATTCGCCGCAGTCCCGGCGCGTTGCACGGGGCCCTTAATGACTGCATATAATTGTTATAGGTGTTTGTTCGCGGCCCTATTTGCGCAAGGAGACTGAATTGTGAGTTACAAACGCATCATGGTACCCCTTAACGGTACGGACGATCCCGGCCAGGCCCTTAAATTCGCCTTCGATCTTGGCCAGCGTTTCGAGGCCGAGGTGATTGGCCTGCATGCCGCCACCGAAACCTCCGCCGCCCTGCCCTACATGGGTGAAAGCATGTCCGGTGCGTTGCTCGACAATATGGCCGCCGCACTTGATAAAGAGGCCGCCGCGCGGCAGCAGGCGGCGCAAGCGGCGCTTGATGAAGCGGGACAGGCTGTCTCCGCCGATGCCGGGGCCCGGCTGAAGGTGGTCAAGGGCGCGGAAGACGATGTGCTGGCCCATTATGGCCGTCTTGCCGATCTGGTGGTCGTGGCGCGCGGCGCATCCGATACCGCCTTGAGCGAAAGTCCGACCATGCAGGCGGCGATCATGAACACCGGCCGTCCGGTGCTGGTCGCGCCGCCGGAACAGGCCGCCAGCCTGGGCCGGAATATCCTGGTCGCCTGGAACGGTTCCGCCCAGGCCGCCCGTGCCCTGGGCGCCGCCATGCCCCTGCTACGCCAGGCCGACGCGGTCACCTTGTTGCAGATCGACGAAGGCTCCGGCGAAGGGCCGCCCATTGCAGACGCGGTGGATTATCTGGCCGCTCATGGCTGCCAGGCCAAGGCGGTGACCCAGCCCCATGGCCATGGCTCGATCGGGGATGATCTGTTGCTGGCGGCCCATAATCAGAGGGCAGATCTGTTGGTCATGGGCGCCTACAGCCATAATCGTATCCGCGAACTGGTCTTTGGCGGCGCCACATTGGAGGCTCTGCTGGACGCCACCATCCCAGTGTTGATGATCCATTAGTTGCAGGTAGATTCTAGGCCGCGACGGCGGCCCGGCGCCAATGCGCCGCCGCCCCATCGTTTTTTTTCGGGAGTTGCGCGCTGTAGCGCGCAAGCGTGAGCGACAAAAACTAGGGACTGGCCTTGGCGACAAACTTGGCGGGGGCATCCTCGCCCCATTGACTGCCCAGTCCAGTCTCGGCCGAGACCAGGTTGGAACCGTTCGCCAGGTTCATACGATCCGTGTCCGCCCAACGCTCGTGTACCCGGCCCCAGGGGTCGCACCAATAATCGAATACCTGGCTGCCTAACACGTGCCGGCCGATGCCCCACATATGCTCGTACTTGCCCAGTGCCGTCAGGTATTCATGATCCATGAACACCGCATCGATATCCGGGATCTCGAAAGACAGATGGTTTAGCCCAGCCTGGTCATTCCGAATGCAAAACAATGTATGATGATCCGTATATTCGTCGCCACGGTCACAACGATTGAAGGAACCGATGATATTGTCTTCCGTGCCGGCATAAACATCATCGGAACAAACGAAGCCCAAGGTTTCCTGAAACCAGCGCGCGGTTTCAACGACCTTTGGTGTCGCGATCACGCCGTGGCCAATGCGTTTCACCGGCGAAGGCGATTTTGCCAGGCGCACCGGCGCGCCGGCCCGGCGTAAAGGCTCAGCGCCGCTGTTGTTCAGATCCCGCGCCACGGTTTCGGCGGGCAGAGAGGCAATGCCGTGGACGACCTCAATCTGATAGCCGTTCGGCTCCCGCAGGCGGACCCGTTTGCCGCCGCCGGGCTCGTCAATATCTTCGACATCGGAAGCACCGGGCATGGCCGCCAGCCGCGCCAGGTCGGCCTCGTTTTCGGCCTGGTAGGCAAAGCCCACGAAGGCGGGCTCTCCCAGCTCGGTGACATGTATATGGTGGTCAGGATCGGTACCGCGCATATAGAGCGCATCCTTGGTGCGGTCCGCCCGGCTCATGCCGAAATGGATAAGGAATTCTTCCATTGCATCCAGGTCCGGCGCCCGCAGCCGGCCATAAGCAAGGTCCTTCACTTTGATGACGGCCATTGTTTCCCTCCCCACAGGTCCAACCAGGCGATGTCGCAAGGATAACGCGGATGAGAAATTACAAGCAAGCCGTGGCTTATTGGTAACGAAAGGTGTTAGGTATTACGGACCATGAATACACCAGCATCAAATAGCCGCCGCACCCTGGTCCTAACCGGGGCCAGCCGGGGTATCGGACATGCCACGGTAAAACGCTTTTCCTCGGCCGGCTGGCGGGTCATAACCTGTTCCCGCCAGGCCTTTCCAGAAGATTGTCCGTGGGAGATGGGGCCAGAGGATCATTTGCAGATCGACCTGGCCGACCCGGCGGATGTCACGGCGGGCATCGAGGAATTGAAGAACCGCCTGGAGGGCGGCCCCTTGCATGCCCTGGTCAACAATGCCGGCATTTCACCCAAGGCCGCCGATGGCAGCCGCCTGTCGAGCCTGACCACGGATATGGAGACCTGGCAGCAGGTTACCCAGGTCAATTTTTACGCCCCGATCATGCTGGCGCGCGGGCTGTTGGATGAATTGCAGCAGGCCCAGGGCTCGGTGGTCAATGTCACCTCCATTGCCGGCAGCCGGGTGCACATGTTCGCCGGTACCGCCTATGCCACCTCGAAAGCGGCCCTGGCCTCGTTGACTCGGGAAATGGCGGCGGATTTCGCCCCGCAGGGCATCCGCGTAAACGCCATCGCGCCGGGCGAGATCAAGACCGAAATTCTCTCCCCCGATACCGAGGAACTGCTGGCCCCAACCATTCCCATGCGCCGTCTTGGCACGCCGGAGGAAGTGGCGAAGACGATCTACTTCCTGTGTACGGAGCAATCCAGCTATGTCAATGGCGCCGAAATCCACATCAATGGCGGCCAGCACGTCTAGTTAGGGTGTATATAGTTAGGGTGCATAACGATGCGCGTTGTTCATAGCCCGGCCCATATCGGCCATGACCCTGAAAGTTTCGTCAGCGCGGGCCGCTTCGCGCCCTCGCCGGAATGTCCCGAACGGGCCCATCGCCTGTTCGCCGCGGTGGAAAAAGCCGGCTACGAAATTCTGCCGCCCCTTGATCATGGCCTGGACGCCATTGCCGCCATTCATCCCGCCGGCTATCTGGATTTTCTGCAAAACGGTCTCTCGGAATGGCAAAAACTGCCCAACGCCGGTCCTGCCATGATGCCAAATATGCATCCGGGCCGGCATATGCGGACCTTGCCCAAGAACATCGTCGGCAAGGCCGGCTATTACATGGCCGATACTGCCTGTCCCATCGGTCCCGGTACCTGGGGTGCGGCCCACGATGCCGCCCAGGTGGCGTTGACCGCCGCCGATCTGGTGCTGGCCGGCGAGGGCGAGGCCTATGCCCTGTGCCGGCCACCGGGCCATCATGCCTATGCGGATCAGGCGGGCGGTTTTTGTTTCCTAAACAACGTCGCCATCGCGGCCCAGCATATGCGCGAACGGGCCGAGCGCGTGGCGATCCTGGATGTTGACGTGCATCACGGCAACGGCACTCAGGGTATTTTTTATGACCGCGCGGATGTTCTGTTCTGCTCCCTGCATGGCGAGCCGTCAATTTTCTATCCCTACTATGCGGGCTATGGCGATGAACGGGGCGCGGGCGCCGGGATGGGCTATAACCTGAACCTGCCCCAACCCAAGCGCACAGGCGATGATGATTATCTGGCGGCCCTGGAGACCGCATTCGCGGCGATCAGGGATTTCGCGCCGGATTATCTGCTGGTTTCTCTGGGCCTGGATACTCAGGAAAATGATCCCTTGGGCATTCTGTCCATCACC
>CAYWYB010000234.1:0-8624 GCA_964462145.1 uncultured Rhodospirillaceae bacterium | reverse complement strand
CCACCCATTAATGGTACCCTGTGGGTGGCCGGGAAGGGGGAGCGGGTGGCTTGGCTATTCGATGAAAATCGAAATTGGTTTAATGCCTTTCGGGAATACCCGCGCCGATGTCGATGAATTCGTGTTGTTCGGACTCGGCAAGCTGCTGAAATTGATCGACGGCCTGAGGCGGGTTCGTACTGTCGAACATGCCGAACACATTCAGCATCTGCGGTGGACGTCCCTCCCCATTGGGCCGCAGGGGCAGGCTTAGGATTTCCACCGGCCGGTTATTCCGGTCAGCAAAGGCTATCTCCCAGGTCCAAATGGCGCCACAGGGCTGTGTTGCGGTACGCATCGTACGTGTGCCACGCGCGGCGCGGTTCTCAGGCTCTGTCAGCTCAAGCAAATTTCGGCCTGTCAGTTCGACCCCCATGAGCTCGCGGATCATGGTGCCGGCCAGGCGAAAACTGATCTCGGTCTCGGAAAAAACGTCAACCAGGGTAATCCAAGGCAGAATTGCGGTGATATCCTCGAGGCGCATGTCGGACCGCTGGGGCATAAGTTTTCCATCACGCCAAGTGGGCCAGGTCGCCGCCAGAATCTGACAATTCTTAGTTTCGGGTTTCAGATCATTCAAATCCATGACCATTTCCGGTCAATGATAAAACCGCAATAGGCGCATAGAGACATTTAGATTTCGTCAAGTCAAAGCCAAGTTTAAGTCGGTGACTACGGATTGATGGCGAAAAGTTGAACGGTAGGTTACCGCGAAATCTCCTATATTTTTCCCATCAGCTTGATCCGGAATAGCTAATGGGGAAAACCATGATGGCCAGAAACACTTACCTGACAGCACTGGCGTTGGCCGTGGCCCTGCTTTTCGCGGTACCGGCAAGCGCGAAGGAGGCGATCTACAGCAACTGGCTGGGCCAGGCCATCGGCGGCTATGACACAGTAGCCTATTTCACCACGGGCAAGCCGGTGGAAGGCAACGGCGACTTTACCGCCAAATGGAAGGGAGCCAACTGGCGCTTCGCCTCGGCCGGCAACCGGGATTTGTTCATTGCCATGCCGGAAAAATACGCCCCGAAATACGGCGGCTATTGCGCCTATGCGGTGGCCCATAATACGACTGCCAAGATCGACCCCACCGCCTGGGCCATCGTCGAGGGCAAGCTATATTTGAACTATTCCCATGATATTCAGAAGACCTGGGAAGCGGACCGGGATGCCTTTATCGCCGCCGCCGACAAGAACTGGCCCAAGGTGCTGCAATAGGTGTATTGCAATAGGCCTATGGCAATAACTGTCTGCTACTGAGGCGCCAAGGGCAGTTCGAGACGGGCCGAAAGGCCGCTCAAGTCGGAGTCATGCAGGCTTAAACGGCCCTGATACAGCCCCGCCATATCAGCCACGATGGCCAGGCCCAGGCCGGTGCCCGGCTTGCTTTCATCCAGGCGGCGGCCACGCGCCATGACCTCGTCCCGGCGTTCGGGGGCCAGACCGGGACCATCGTCGTCAATGCGCAGATGCACCTGTCCATCGGCGGCGTGCATACCAACCTGGACCTTGCCCTGGGCCCATTGACAGGCGTTGTCCATAAGATTGCCCAGCATCTCCTGCAGATCCTCACGTTCTCCCGCGAAAGCCAGGTCCGGCCCGGCTTCAATGCTGATCTCCACGCCACGTCCGGCATGCAGCCGGGTCAGAACCCTGGCCAATTCCTCCAGCACTGGCTGGATCGGGCAATGAGCGCCCAGGACGCCGGCAGCGGCGGCGGTGCGGGCGCGGGCGAGATGGCGGTCGACTTGGCGGCGCATTTCAACCACTTGGCGCTGGACCTGGGCGCCGAGTTCACCTCCATCGCCATCGGCTTCATTGGCCAGCACCGCCAGGGGGGTCTTCAGGGCATGGGCCAGATCGCCGGCATGGGACCGGGCCCGGTCGATGACGGCGGCCTGATGGCCCAACAGGGTATCAATTTCGTCCGCCAGGGGTTGAATTTCGCTGGGAAACGCGCCCTCCAGCGTCTCCGCCCGCCCGGCCCGGATCGCAGCCAGGGCACGGCCAATCTGGGCCAGGGGACGCAGGCCGATCTGCACCTGCAAGATCATCGCCGCGATCAGGCCAAGGCCCAGAATGACCAGCGCCGCCGCCAACAAGCGGTCAAAGCGGTCAATATCGGCCTGACCGGCGGCGCCGTCACCGGCCAGTTGGAACAGGAACACACCCCCATCTTCGTCCTGGGCTTGATCCACGGTCAGGTGCCGCGCTGCCAACCGCAGAGGCTTGCCATTGGGGCCGACAAAATCCTCGAATATTGTTCCGGATCCGGTTTTAGTCGCCTTTGGCAAGGCCGCATCCCATAGGGAGCGGGACCGCAACACAGGGCCGTCAGAGCCTGAAATCTGCCAATACCAACCCGACAGAGGTTGTTGGAAGCGCGGGTCCGGCAAGGGCCGGCGCAGGCTGGGCACGCCCTTGGCGTCCCATTCGCTGGCTGCCATGACGCCCTCCAATTGTGCTGCCAGCCGTTCATCGAAGCCGCGCCGGACCTGATCGGCGAACAAGGCGGACAACATGGCCCAGGCCGCGACCAGGGCCACGGCGCACCATAGCGCCGCCATGGCGATCAGGCGCAGGCGAAGGGAGCGGACCTTAATCTTCATCGCCGGCGCGGTCTGGGTTGTCCGGGTCGTCCGGGTCGGATAGGCGATAGCCCAGGCCGCGCACGGTCTTGATCAGATCGGCCCTGGTCTTCCGGCGCAGGCGTCCGACGAAAACCTCTATGGTGTTGGAATCCTTGTCGAAATCCTGATCATAAAGATGCTCCACCAGCTCCGTGCGGGAAATCACCTTGCCCTGGTGATGCATCATGTATGACAGCAGGCGAAATTCCAGGGCGGTCAGGCTGACGGCCAGGCCATCCAGGCTGACTTTCGAGGCGGCGATATCCAGGCGCAGGGGGCCGCATTCCAGTTCATTGCTGGCATGCCCCGCCGCCCGGCGCAGCAGGGCCCTGATACGGGCCAGCAATTCCTCCATATGGAACGGCTTGGCCAGATAGTCGTCGGCGCCCGCATCGATACCGGAAACCTTGTCGGACCAGCGGTCCCGCGCGGTCAGGATCAGCACCGGCATATCCCGGCCGTCCCGGCGCCAGCGCTGCAGCACGGTAATACCATCCATCGCCGGCAGGCCCAGATCCAGTACCACGGCATCATAGGGCTCGGTATCGCCCAGAAAATGGCCTTCCTCGCCATCATGGGCCACGTCCACCGCGTGGCCGGCATCGCCCAGCGCGGCCAGTAGCTGCCGGGCCAGATCCTTGTCGTCTTCAACCACCAGCAACCGCATGACTAACGCCTCCTGCTTTGCAGAACCCGGCCCGATTGCGCATCAACGGTCAGGCGGTGCACCTGATCACCGGGCGCCAGGAGTTTCAGGCGATAAATCCAGCGTCCCTGCCGGTTCCGGGCCAAATCCGCATCCAGCAAACGGCCCGGATAGCGCCGTCCCAGGCGGCGCAATATCTGTTGCAAGGGCAGGACATCGCCGGCGCTGACCGCATCACGGGCCCGGTTTTGATCGCTGTCGCGGCCCTTGCGCCTGTCCTGTTTCGCCAGCAGCAAGCCGTGGTTGTGGGCCCAGGGCGCGGCCTGTTCCACCCGTGGCAGCCACGGCCGCTGTTTTGCCCGCGCCGCCGTAGGCGCAGCCAAAGTGGCGGCAAGAAGCAATATGATGCAGAGAATTCCACGAACCATATCCGATACTACCCCAGACCACCTGAACCGTGGGTGAACGAATTGCGGCCCCAACATGGAGCCGGTAATATTGACTTCAGGGGTCGGCGTTGGTGTAAGCGCGGTTCAGAGAACTCTCAAATCGGAAGCCGTCGAATTCCGGTGAAGCTGGTCTGTCCTGCTCGCCTCTCGACCCAAGCACGAACTTTTCAAAAATCTTTTTGGCAACCAGTCTGCGCCACTTGTCCTTCATTCCGTAAATTGGATTGTCATCCCGTCCAATTCGCATCGCAAAAGCTTGCCGTCGCTTTGCCGTAATCCATCGCCCGGTCCCACTTGCTTGCCATCGTGCCAATCGCCTTCACATTTATCGCCGTTCGCCGATACAAGAACACCACGTCCAACGCGCAGGTTATCTCTGAATTCGCCCTCGAATTTGTCTCCGTCTGCGGACACGAAAATACCAAGTCCGTGCCATTTGCCGTTTCGCCAGCCGCCCTTGTAGCTGCCACCTTTCGCAAATATCCAAACACCTGTTCCGTGCGGCGCCGATTTCTCCAATTCGCCCTCATATTTGTCGCCGTTTGGAACCACAAAACTACCGTTCCCAGTAATGCCGCCGTCCTGAAAATCCCCCTCAATTCTGGTACCGTCCACCATAGCTATAACAACGCGACCTATGGGTTCATCGCCTCTAAATTCACCCTCAACTCTGCTGCCGTCCGCGCGCGCATAAACACCGCGACCATTTGGCGTACCGTCTTTAAATTCGCCTTCGTAACTGATGCCGTCAGCGCGGACATGGATAGCGCGCCCGTTTAGCATTCCGTTTCGAAATTCACCCTCGATTTTGTCGCCATGCGCCAATACCAAAATACCGTATCCGTGCTTCTTGTTGTCTCTATGATTGCCTTCGTATCTGTCGCCGTTCGCCCACACAAAAACACCATGTCCATCCCGATAGCCGTCGCTAAATTTACCCTCGTATCTGTCGCCATTCGCCCAAACCTTCACACCGTGTCCGCTTTCCTTGCCGTCTTTATGTTCGCCCACATATTTGTCGCCATTCGCCCACCCCATAACACCCTGTCCATGCTCCTCGCCGTGGCTAAATTCGCCCTCGTATCTGTCGCCGTTTGTCCACACAAGAACTCCACGCCCGTGCGGTTTACGGTGGCCAAATTCACCCTCGTATTTGTCGCCGTTCGCCCACACAAAAACGCCATTTCCCCGCTGCTTGCCCTCGCTAAATTCACCCTCAAATGTGTTGCCGCTGGACCACGCCACAACGCCCCGCCCATGTGTCTTGCCAGCCTTCATCGTTCCTGTGTAGATGTCTTCCTTCCATTCGCCGTGGTGTAGTCTTCGCACTACCATCTTGCCATCGCCATCAGCCTTGCCGTTTACGCAAGTGCCTATCCACGACACCGTTGAGCTTTCTTCAGATGTTGGATTCGCATTCCAGATGACACAGTTCGCTTTGTTCGCGACTTGACGCCAGCTTCCTTCCACCGGTGCTTCAGGTGGCGCCAAGCTACATGCCAGTGGCGCCAAAGCCAAAATCAAGCCCAAAATTCTCATCATCGCCCAACCACCTACAAGAAAAGCCGCCAGCACTATTTCAATTAAATCGCATAGTTTAAGTCATAGATTGTTCTCCTGTCACGTGTTTGTTTTCCAAGTTGTCAATCGGGCTTGCTTCGTTGGTGCCAGCAACCAAGCCGTTTCGGCTTCCATATCCATATCCATCCTGTTATGTAGCGAAACGAAGCGCTGTCGCCCTTATATCGGTGATAATGCGTCGGCTTTGATGCGGTCGTCCTGGCGATATTTGTCGAAAACAGAACTGCATCAAGCCAACACAATGCGGAGACAGACTCCCACAAGTCACCTACACGGATGATTTTTGATAGAAAAACATGAGTTAAATCAATAAGATGGCAAGTTATCAATACATCTACACGATGCGCGATCTGCGCAAGGTTTTCCCCGGCGGCCGGGAGGTTCTCAAGGATATTACCCTGGCCTTTTTCCCCGGCGCCAAGATTGGCGTCATCGGCGGCAACGGCGCTGGTAAATCGACCCTGCTGCGGATCATGGCCGGCCTGGAAACCGAGTTTACCGGCGAGGCCTGGGCCGCAGAGGGCGTCCGCGTGGGTTTGTTGAGCCAGGAACCGGAACTGGACCCCGAAAAGGACGTGCTGGGCAACGTCACCGACGGTGTCCGCGCCACCAAGGATCTGCTGGACCGTTTCGAGGAAGTCAGCGCACGCTTTGCCGAGGAAATGACTGACGACGAGATGAACGCCCTGATCGAGGAACAGGGCGAACTGCAGGAAAAAATCGATGCGGCGGACGCCTGGGATTTGGACCGCCAGCTCGACATCGCCATGGATGCCCTGCGCTGCCCGCCGGGCGATGCGGACGTCACCAAACTGTCAGGCGGCGAGCGGCGCCGGGTGGCGCTGTGCCGGCTGTTGCTGGAAAAACCCGACCTGCTGTTGCTGGATGAACCGACCAACCATCTGGATGCGGAATCCGTAGCCTGGTTGGAGCGGCATTTAGACGATTACACCGGCACCGTGGTGGCGATCACCCATGACCGCTATTTCCTGGATAACGTGGCCGGCTGGATCCTGGAATTGGACCGGGGCCGGGGCATCCCCTACGAAGGCAACTATTCCGGCTGGCTGGTGCAAAAACAAAAACGCCTGGAACAGGAAGGCAAGCAGGAAGAAGCCCGGCAACGCAGCCTGGCGACGGAGCTGGAATGGATCCAGCAATCGCCACGCGCGCGGCAAGCCAAGAGCAAGGCCCGTATCCGGGCCTATGAGGAACTGCTGGCCCAGGACATCGACGCCCAGGCCAAGCGGGCGCAGATCGTTATCCCGCCGGGGCCGCGCCTGGGCGATCTGGTGATCGAAGCGGTGGGCCTGGAAAAAGCCTATGGCGAGCGTCTGTTGATCGAAGGGCTGGATTTCAAACTGCCTCCCGGCGGTATCGTCGGGGTGATCGGCCCCAACGGCGCGGGCAAGACCACCTTGTTCCGCATGCTGATCGGCGAGGAAACACCTGATCAGGGCAGTCTGCGGGTCGGCGACACGGTGGCGCTGGGCTATGTAGACCAGTCCCGCGATGCCCTGGCCGGCGATGCCACGGTCTGGCAGGAGGTTTCGGGCGGCGCGGAGGAGATCGAGCTGGGCAAGCGCAGCGTCAACAGCCGCGCCTATTGCACCTGGTTCGGCTTTCGCGGCCCGGACCAGCAAAAGCCCGTGGGCCAGCTATCGGGCGGCGAGCGTAACCGGGTGCATCTGGCCAAGATGTTGAAGTCCGGCGCCAACCTGATCCTGCTGGATGAGCCGACCAACGATCTGGACGTGGATACCCTGCGCGCGTTGGAGGAGGCCTTGTTGAACTTCGCCGGCTGCGCCATGGTGATCAGCCATGACCGCTGGTTCCTGGACCGCATCGCCACCCACATCCTGGCTTTTGAAGGCGACAGCCACGTGGAATGGTTCGAAGGCAACTACGAAGCCTACGAAGAAGACCGCAAACGCCGCCTGGGGCAGGACGCCGACCAGCCCCACCGCATCAGGTACAAGCCAATATCCCGTTGATGCGGTGAGGAACTCGTTCTCGATGCCTGTTAGGTCCGCTTTTGACCCGAAGCCGACTTCGCTTGATTTGCGTAACAGCGGTGCAAATGTGCTGATTGGAGTCAGTGAGTGTGGTACGCGATCAGGACAGGCAAATTGTCCGTAATATCTTTGTATCGTCGCTCGCTGTCGCTTAACGCGCTTACGGCAAGCATCTGATCGGTGATATCGCTAGCTGTACCACGAAAACCCGCAAAGTTTCCTTCAGCATCAAAAAACGGCTGGCCGCTGCTCCGAATCCACTGTGAATTGCCCTCTTCGCTGGTTCGGCGAAGGATCATGTCGCGATATGGTAGCCGCGCCTCGAAGGCTTCGAAATACGGTTGCCAATCGGCGTATTCGAAGAATTTGTCTATGACCTCGTTCGTCGATTTGCCGATGTACCAGTCAGCAATGGTTCCAACGCCTTCAGCGATCGCATTGGAGACAAATGTGTAGTGGTTTTGGGCGTCCACTTCCCAAAACCAGTCGGACGTGGATTCCGCGAAGTGCCGAAATCGTGACTCGCTTTCCTTTAGCGCCTCTGTCTTCCGCTTGCGATCCGAAACATCGCGTAATGAGCCGACAAAGATTACACCTTCCCTGGTATCGACGCGGCTGATTGCCAATTCGAGTGGCAGGTCCTTTCCAGTCTTATGACGCCCAACAATTTCCCTTGGTCCCTTGCCAAGAATGCCGGAATTGCCGGTCTCCATATACTTTTGGAGATAGCCATCGTGGCGCGAACGATCGCTTTCGTGCATGAGCATGGCTACGTTGTGGCCAATGACCTCATGCGCCGTGTAGCCGAATATTTCTTCCGCGGCAGGATTCATAGATCCGACGAGACCACGCTCGTCGATGGTGATTAAACCATCTACCATGTTGTCCGTAATGGCGCGGAATTGCGGCTCGTCCTGGCTTAGAGTTAGCCCAGGGCGCTGACGCCCCGCCTCTCGGAACTCCAACTCGGCAACTCGGTGCCGGAGTTCAAGCACCTCTTCGGCGAGGTCAGTCTTGCTTCTTGCGGCTAGTTTCTTGCGCTCGCCGTTAGTTTCGGATGTTGACACGCCGATCCCCTTGATCTTCCGCTCCCCCAAAAAATTGAACTACCTAGTTTTACTGGAATCGTTTTCCGTCAACGCAGATTACAATCACCGCAATTACATACAAGATCCCATCTATAGAACCGTATCCTATGCTGCGAATTGATTGTGCAACATGACGTCTGGACTTTCGGCTTTCCGCTGATCAGTCATCCTGG
>CAYWYB010000233.1:0-8650 GCA_964462145.1 uncultured Rhodospirillaceae bacterium | reverse complement strand
CACCCACAGGGTACCATTGATGGGTGCCATAAAGCTCTTGGGGGAAGGGGGAGCGGGTGGCCCGGCGATTCGATGAATATCAAAAATGGGAAAGCGACCTGCGACAAAAAGTAGTTCGATTCCATCTGTTGCCGGGCGCCTGAACTTCGTATGATCGGGTCAGGAACCTCAACCATGCGCCATTATTCATGGCGCGCCATCGACAAAGAGTTATTTCAAGGGAGAGTTATCAATGGCAAATCTATGTGAAGGCCGCGTGGCCATCGTCACGGGCGCCGCGCGCGGCGTGGGCAAGGAAAACGCACTGTTGCTGGCCAAGGAAGGCGCCAAGGTGGTGGTCAACGATCTGGGCGGCGCCGTTGACGGCTCTGGCGCGGACAAGACCCCGGCCCAGGAAGTGGCCGACGAAATCATTGCGGCTGGCGGTGAGGCCGTGGTCAACGGCGATGACGTCTCCAGCTGGGACGGCGCCAAGAACATGATCGACCAGGCCATCGATACCTATGGCAAGCTGGACATTCTGGTCAACAACGCCGGCATCCTGCGCGACCGCATGCTGGTCAACATGACGGAAGAAGAATGGGATTCGGTGATCCAGGTGCACTTGAAGGGCACCTTCGCACCGGCCCGCCATGCCGCCGCCTATTGGCGCGGCAAGTCCAAGGAAACCGATGGTCCGGTGGATGGCCGCATCATCAACACCACTTCAACCTCCGGCATCTATGGCAACATTGGCCAGACCAACTATGGCGCCGCCAAGGCCGGTATCGCCGCCTTTACCATCATCGCAGCGCGGGAATTGCGCCGCATCGGCGTTACCGTCAATGCCATTTCGCCCTCCGCCTACACCCGGATGACCGATAGCCTGCGCGAGTACACCGAGGAAGACATCGCGATCCGCCATCCGCGCTGGGTGGCGCCGACGGTGGTCTATCTGGCCAGTTCCGAGGCGCATGATATCTCCGGCCGTATCATTCAGGCCGGCGCCGGCATGGTCGCGGTCTGTGAAGGTTGGCGCCGCGGCGCCGAGGTTGATCAGGTCGCCGATCCGTCGGAGCTGGGCCCGATGATCCGCGAGATGTGCGAAAAGGCGCGCAAGAACTCCGGCATGGACGGCATGGAACTCGACTAGTCGTCGGCGCTCACGCTTGTGCGCTATTGCGCACCGCTCCGCGAGGGCGGCGCAGTGGCGCCGGGCCGCCGTCGCGGCCTATAATACTCAAGGGGTCACCAGTTTGGTGGCCCCTTTTCTTTTTAGGGCGCACATTTCAAGGCAGCAGCACAACCAGATCGACTGGTTCGCCAACGCCGTCGACGGGGTGCGCCAGCCGGGTCTCCAACGGCGCGGGCGGCAGATATCCCTGGTCCTGGGCCAGTTCCAGGGTAGCCGCGTCGGTCAGGGCGGTAACGCCCTGGAACTTGTTGGCTTTTTCCAGTTTGGCGGCCAGATTGACCGGTTCCCCAATCACCGTGAACTCCAAACGCTGGCCGTCGCCCACGGCACCGAAGACCAACGGCCCTGCGGCCACGGAAAAGCCGATCTCCAGGGGCGGATCACCATCCCGCTGGCGCTGTGCCCGCCATTGCTCCGCCGCCGCGCCCAGGGCGGCGATGCAGCGTAGGGCATCCGCCGCATAGGTTTCCGTCGGCAAGGCGGCACCGAACGTGGCCATGATGCCATCACCCATGAATTTGTCGATGCTGCCGCCATGGGCCTGAATGACACTGACCATGCGGCCCTGATAATCCGCCAGCAGGGCCATCAGATCGCCGGGGTCCATGCCCATGGCCAGAGGCGTGAAACCGCGGATATCACAGAACAGCACGGCGGCCCGTCGCACCTGGCCCTGGCCCGCCTCGACCCGCTGCTCGGCATGTACGATGCGGTCTGCGATTTCCGGCGCAAAGAAACGCTCCAGATCATGATGTGCCTGACCCTCGACCACCGATTGCACCAACAGCCGCCGGGCCCGCCACAAGGCGATGGCCAGAATGGCGGTGGAGAGCAAAATGGTGATGATCTTGTCGAATTCGGCACCGATCAGGATCATGTTGGATGTCATGTAGGCGATATAGTCGCGGGTCACGCCCATGTTCGGTTCGGCCGAGGTGTAAAGGGCGTAATACAGCATCAGGGCCCAGCCCAGCGCCGCCGAACCGCCAGCCAGCAGAACGAAGCCGGCAGAAAAGCGCAGGGCCCGCAAGGCGATGAAGATAAACACATACAGCAGGGTCGGCGCCTTCAGATAGAAGGCCGCCGGCTGTTCATACTGGATATGAAAGCTCCAGATCAGACCCATCAGCAGGGCCATGTCCACCAGCACCGACAGGGCCAGGAACCAGGTGGCGGCATAGCCGCGATAAGCCAGTGCGAGGCGCAGCACGGAAAACGCCAGATAACAGCCCAGGGCGAAAGGCACCGGTTCCAGCATCGATGTGGCACCGGCGCTCTTCGGCGTCAGGGCATACAGGCCGGCCCAGGTGACACCGACCAGCAGCTGCGCCCAGGCGATCAGGATTTCGCTTTGTAACTGATGGCCGCGGATGGCGGCGGCGACGCGCGGCGGCAGTTGTCTGTGGCGGAGCCGCCCCAGATTGCTTTGGCGCAGGCGCTCCATGGTGGATTTGCTTTGCTCCGACGCCAATGCCCCGCACCCTACCGTTTGCGCAGCCAGAGGCTTGCGGGCAGGCTGTCGGCCTTGCCCGGCAGACGGCCCACGGCGGAGGCGGCGACCTGTTCGGCCATGCGGGTGGATACATAGTGCGAGGCAAATAGGATATCGAAGCCGCCGCCGGACAGCATGGGCGCGACGCCCAGCTGTTCGTTATAGCCGCGCCAGTCCCAGATCAGGGGGTAGTCGTCGGGCAGAAAAATGTCATGAATATGCACCAGCGCGCCCGTCGGCAGGGTGGGTATGACCCGGTTGAAGAGATCGTCCACATCGCTGCCAGGCATCAGGATATGGGATGAATCGATAAACAATATGTCGCCCGCTCCCAGTTCCGCGAAGGCACCCAGGTCTACCTCTCCCAATGTAGCCTTGATAAATTCAATATCCAGCCGGTCCACATAACGGCTGGGCTGGGCATCAATGGCGGTAATGTGAGTTGCCAGGCCGCCGTCGTCCACGGCCCGCTTCATGAAGCGCGTGGAATGCCCCGAACCGACCTCCATAATCCGTTTTGGCGCCTGCCCGCGCACGATGGCATAGGCAGCGGCGGCATCCAGGGTGGGAAACCAATCCTGTTTCCAGCGGGGGCCGGGCGGTGCCTCCCCGCCCATATTTTGCAGGTCGGTTTCGTAGCCATCGATTTCCGCCAGCAGGGCAATGAAGTCGGGTTCCGCCGCCGCCATCAATGTCGCCAGTGGTGGATAAGAGGCGTTGCGGCCGGGATCGGGCAGGGTATGGGCGTAGCGGTAGGGAATAAAGAAGCCGCGCCGGGCCAGCCCCAGCACCGTCAACAGCCCCAATCGCATACTGCGCCTGTGCATGCCGCCCCCTCACGCCTTACGGCTTAATTATTGCTTGGTGCCAACGGAATTAGCACATGGTTCACGGATGTCGTCTAGCCCGCCGGCACGGCCCTGGCTTGGTTAACATTGATGTCCAAGTCACGCCAGACAGGTTTTCCCGGCCGCATGACCATGCCTTCCTGGGCCACCACGGTGCCGGGCCGCCGCTGCTCCGCCGCCTCGGCGATGCCATCCATGAAATTGTCGTCGTGATCAGGGTCATGGTGGAAAATAACAAACTGGGGAACGCCCGCGGCATCACACAGATCTGCGCCCGCCTGCCAGGTGGAATGGCCCCAACCGACGCAATTGGCGTATTCTTCCTCGGTAAACATGGAATCATAGATCACCATGTCGGCGCCATTGATTAAACTCAGTATGGTTTGATCCAGTTCGCCGGCCACATGCTCGGTATCCGTCAGATAGCAGATCGAGCGCCCGCCGAATTCAATGCGATAGCCGGTGGCGCCGTCGGGGTGGTTCAGGGAGGCGGTGCGCACCACCACATCCGAGCCGGTATGCAGGGCATCGCCGACGAGAAAGTCGTGAAATTCGATTTTTGATTGAAAAATTTCGAGAGGTACCGGGAATAGCGGCGAGGTCATCAAGTCGCAAAGCACGCCGCGTAGATTTTTTTCCGGCAACAAATGCCCGGCCTGCAGACGGAACTGATTTCGTGGATCAAAGAACGGCTTGAAAAACGGAATGCCGCAAATATGGTCGTAGTGGGTGTGAGTGAGAAAAATATCGGCATCGACGACTTCGCCGCGCTCCACCAGATCGTTGCCCAGATATCGAAGGCCGGATCCGGCATCAAAAATCAATAATCGGTTGCCGCAGCGAATTTCCAAGCACGAGGTGTTACCGCCATAGCGCACCGAATTGGGGTCGGAGATGGATATGCTGCCCCGTACGCCCCAAAATTTAACACTGAAATCACAATGCTCCGACATGGTCCCAATACTTTCCAAATTGGCACATTCACCAACAATCGACCGAATTTACGCGGCCGACGTTAACATTCCACCCACTTGTCTCGACTCCCAACGGCTCGTTTCTAACTATATCGTTTCGATATATGTCAACCTGATTATATTACGTCTAATAAATTGGTCTTGTAAACAGTTAATTCAAGAGGAGGAATTGGCCGGAATTCAGCGCCCCATTTGCCGCAGAATAAGGTGGCTTAGCTCGGCTCCCGGATGGTTCAGTTGGTCAACGATGGAAAAATGATTTTGCCCTGACAGGACAACAACTTCCACCTCGATACCCGCTTCACGCCAGGCCGCAGCCAGGTCCTCGCTCTGGCGCAGATATTCCGGCCCTTCATCGCCCCCCAGCGCCAGGATCAAAGGCGCCGTTCCACGGGGCGCCAAATGTACCGGGCTATTGCGGGCAGCCTCGGATGACGTCAATTTCAGGTCGTCATTCAGAAAACACAGGCGAATGGGTTCCAGATCATACAGCCCGGAAATACCGCAACCGCCCTTGATCAGATCAGCGGGCAGGGCCGGCATTAGCCCATCGAAGGCAGGCCAGTCCGTCGCCATCGCCATGGCCACCAGGTGGCCGCCGGCGGAATGGCCGGAAACGTAAATGCGCGCCCGGTCGCCGCCAAAGCTATCGGCATTGCGATAGATCCAAGCCAGGGCGGCGCGGCATTGGCGCACCAGTTCGTCCATATCGATGCCGGGGATCAGGCCATAGTCGATCACCACCGTGGCGCAATCCCTTGGCGTGAAAGCCTTGGCTACGTAGGAAAAATCATCCTTGCTGAGCATTTTCCAATAGCCGCCATGAATGAAAACCTGGATAGGGGCCGGTCCCGTTTCCGGATCGTCGGGGGGAAACACATCCAATACTTCATCCGGGCCGGGGCCAAACGAGATGCCTAGGCGCCCGTCTGTTTGCTGGCGATAAATTTCGCTATCGGACGCCATACGTTGCAGTATCTCGGCCGATTGCGCCACCTTGGCGCGGTTATCATATTCCCTGTCCAGACCGGCCTGGTCATAGTCGCCAAAGATTTTTTTGCTCACCCTTATGTTCCCTTTTTTTCATCCATGGTGGCCAGCATCCGCTTGATCCTGTCGACCGCTAAATCATTGATCCCCTCGGCCAGGCGGTTAGCCAGTTCGGTCGCCTCCGGTCCCGCCCGAGTGGTATCGATCACCACCCGTGGGTGGCTGAGTTTGGCCAGACGGCGCAGCGCATCCGCCTCGTCCCAAATGATGTTGAAATAGCCGCAGATCTGATCCACCAGCACCGGCGAGGGCCGGCCCCGCTGGCCCCGTTCCAGGGCCGAGAGGTAGGCGGCGGAAATTTGCAGATCCTTTGCCATCTGCTTCTGGCTGACGCCCTGCTGCCGGCGCAAAGCGCGTATTCTGACGCCAAAGGGGGTCAGGCCGGTGGTCATCGCCGCTATTCTTCCAGCCATAGGCCGTGGCTTTTGTGCCAGGCCTCAATCGATTGCGCCGGATACTCGGGAAAACGTTCCACATGTTCGCCGGGGTGCAATTCCACCCAGGGTGCGGCGCTATCCAGCATGATATCCACAAAATGCTCCGGCTTTGGCAAGGGCGTATCAATGACCGAGGCCAGGGGGTGTACCAGTTCCGGCCAGTTTTCGTTCCAGGCCCAGAGATGACTGCCGCAGTTTCGGCAGAAATTTCGCTGGTGTTTCGAAGGTTCGCCGTTGTTCAAGGCACGGTATACCGCCACATGCTCCTGGCCGGTCACCCGCAGGCTGTCATTGTCCGCCAGCAGGTTGATGGCGAAGCCGCCCGCGCCACCGGCCTTGCGGCAGATGGAGCAGTAGCAGCGTTGATACGGTTGCGGCGCGGGGCTGTTGACCGAAAAAGTAACAGCGCCGCAATGACACGAACCCTGTAACAGCATGACCCGACCCTCCTTGTTATCGTTTGCGCCGCAGCAGGACGTAGTAGGCGCCCTCGCCGCCATGTTGCGGCCTGGCGCTTTCTATACGCAGAACCATATGCCGAACCGATGCTTCGCCCAGCCAGCGCGGCAAATTACGGCGGAGGACGCCGCTGTCCCGGTCCGGCATGAAACCGCTGTCGATATTATCCCTGGCCCCGCCCTTGCCGGTAATGATCAGGACGCAGCGTTTGCCGCTACGGTAACCGGCGGCAATAAAGGCGTGCGCGGCGCGATGAGCATCGGCCTGGGTGTGGCCATGCAGATCCAGGCGGCCGTCAATGCTCATCTGGCCCCGGCGCAGGCGCTCGGCGCTGCGTTTGTCCAGGCCGCCGCTAGGTTTCGACGGCACGGGCGGCGACACCGTGGGACTGTGGATGGGCGCCGTGTTCAGGCGGGCCGCAGCCTTTGTCTTGCCATTTGGCCGCACCACAATATCCATTTTCGCGGTAAGCTTGGCCGTACCCAGGGCGTGGCGGGACTGCCGGCGCTTGAGCGGCCGGACATCACGCATGACCGTTTCGAACAGCGCCCGGTCGTCCAGGGGACCGTCCAGCTGGCGGTTTTTTAAATGTTTAGTCTTGCCCGGCTTGGTCATCTATCAGGACAATATGCAAGCTGCGCGGACCATGTGCGCCCAGCTCTATGGTCAGTGCGATGTCGGCGGTGCGCGATGGTCCGGTGATCATGTTGATGTTGCGCGGCATGCTAAAGCCGCCGCCTGCTTTATTGGCCTCGCGCAGACGGGCCCAGACCTCTTCGTAGGCGCCGACTACCTGGCTGGCGCGCAGGGCGACCACATGATAGTCGGGCACGAAGTTCAAGGTGGTGGGATGGTTTGGCCCGGATAGCGCCACAAGGGTGCCGGTTTCCGCCACGCCCGCGAAGGCCGGCGTGACCGAGACCAGATCCTCGATCCCGGCGGCGCCGGTTTTGCTTTCCAGCAGGCTCTGGCTATCCCAGTCCAGTCCGCTCAGCCAATCGTCGGGCGCCAGGGTTACCTGCGTGGGCAGATTGTTGCCGCGCAGATAGTCAGCCACGGCGCCGGGCACCAACCCCTCGTCAGCAACCACCGCCACCGTGCAGGAGGCCGCCGCCGCCATCTCCTGAAAACGTTGCAGCAATGCGCGATGCTCACCCTGGCCCCGCGCCGGTACCAGATTGGCCCGGTGCTTGGCGATATGTTCGTCCAGGTCCTTTTTAGCATCCGCGCTAAGGGCCGGACGGCCCAGGGATTGGCGGATCGCGCCCAGAATATTGTCCCGACCGGAAGTGGTGCTCATCCCGTCACCTTTTTGCCCATCGCTTTTTTACGTTGCTGTTTGCGCCAGCGCGCCTGGAAGGTTTCGCCCTCGGGCGCGGGCAGGTCGCGGCCCTGGGTCCAGCCGCCGGCGAACCACAGCTTGCGCATGCGGCCTTCTCTTCGGCCCAGATAGGCTAGGCCGCGCATAGCCAGGCGGGCACCCGGGCCATACAGCCAGGACCGTTTGGCGAAAAAGGCCCAGAGCGACAGGCCCCAACGCTCCACCTTCGGTACGTCGCCGGCCTCGAATGAACGCTGGCGCCATTGCCGCAGCAGACGCGGCAGGGGAATCGAAACCGGGCAGACTTCCTCGCAGCGCCCGCACAGGGTCGAGGCGCAGGGCAGATGCTTGGTTTCCGCCACGCCGAGCAGGGCCGGCGACAATACAGCGCCCATGGGCCCCACATACACCGTGCCATAGGTATGGCCGCCGACGGATTGATAGACCGGGCAATGGTTCATGCAGGCGCCGCAACGGATACAGCGCAACATGTCCTGAACCTCGCTGCCAAGCATTGCGGAGCGCCCGTTGTCCAGCAGGATGACGTGATATTCCCCCGGACCATCCATGTCATCGTCGCGCCGGGCACCGGTGGAGATCGTGGTATAGGCGGAAAATTCCTGACCCGTGGCCGAGCGGGCCAGAATGCGCAGAAAAGTCGTGGCATCCTCCAGCGTGGGCACGACCTTTTCCAGCGAGGCGACGACGATGTGCACCTTGGGCAAGGTCTGGGTCAGATCACCATTGCCCTCGTTGGTGACGATGATCGAGCTGCCGGTCTCCGCGATCAGATAATTGGCGCCGGTGATGCCCACATCGGCATCAAAATATTTCTGCCGCAGGATCTCGCGGGCTTCATTGACCATTTTTGGCGGTTCGGTCTGACGTTCGGTCC
>CAYWYB010000232.1:0-8665 GCA_964462145.1 uncultured Rhodospirillaceae bacterium | reverse complement strand
GTCGGGCACGGCGGACAAATTGACCGCCGCCTGGGATCATCTGGTGGTCGATCTGGTGGTGGCCGTGATCATTGTCTATCTGGTGATGGCGGTATTGTTCGAAAGTTTTCTCTATCCCCTGATCATTCTGTTCTCGGTGCCGTTGGCCACGGCGGGCGGTGTGCTGGGCCTGGCACTGTTGAACCTGTTCAGCTTCCAGCCGCTGGATATGCTGACCATGCTGGGCTTTGTCATATTGATCGGCATCGTCGTCAATAACGCCATTCTAATCGTGCATCAGACCCTGTTTCTGGTGCGCAGCGAGGGCATGCATGCGGATGCCGCCATCATCGAGGCGGTGCGCAACCGAATCAGGCCCATATTCATGTCTACGCTGACGTCCGTCTTCGGTATGCTGCCGCTGGTGCTGTTTCCGGGCGCCGGCTCTGAATTGTACCGGGGCCTGGGCTCGGTGGTGCTGGGGGGCTTGTCGCTGTCGGCGGTGTTGACGCTGTTGATTATTCCGCCGTTGTTGAGTCTGGTTTCGGCGGTGGTGGAGCGGGGACGCGGCGTGGCCGGGGAAGGAAATAGGCAGGCGGCGGAATAGGTTAAAAATGGGGACTGTATTTATCATGACGAACTATGTGACGGCCGTTGAACTGAAGGTCATGCTGTCGGACGGCGGCGAGCTGGCGCTGTTGGATGTGCGCGAGGAAGGCGCCCATTCCCAGGCGCATCTGTTTTATACCGTGCCCATGCCGCTCAGTAATCTGGAGCTGTTGGCCCGCTCATTGGTGCCGCGCCTGAGCACCCGTTGCGTCCTGGTCGATGCAGGCGGTGGCTTTGCCGAGCGCGCGGCGGCCACGCTGGCTGACATGGGCTACACGGACGTGGCCTGCCTTGAAGGCGGCATCGGGGCGTGGGAGGCGGCGGGCTATGTTCTGTTTTCCGGCGTCCATGTACCCTGCAAGGCATTCGGCGAATATGTCGAGCATCACTACGGCACGCCGCATATCGAGGCCGAGGCATTGCAGGCCATGCGCGATAGGGGCGAGGATCTGGTAATCCTGGACAGCCGTCCAAAGGATGAATACCAGGTGATGAATATTCCCGGCGGTATCGATTGCCCAGGCGCGGAACTGGCCTGCCGGGTACACGACCTGGCGCCGGACCCGAACACTACCGTGGTGGTGAACTGCGCCGGGCGCACACGCAGCATCATCGGCGCGCAATCGTTGATCAACGCGGCCATTCCTAACAAGGTTATGGCCCTGGAAAACGGCACCATGGGCTGGCATCTGGCGGGTTACGAGTTGGAACGTGGCCAAAGCCGCATGGCACCCCGGCCCTCCGCCGACGCTTTGGTCAAGGCCCAGGCCTGTGCCACGGCCGCCGGCAGCCGTTTCGAAGTCCCGCGTATCGACCGCGCCACCCTGGCCGAATGGCAGGGCGAGGCCGACCAGCGCAGCCTGTATACTCTGGATGTGCGCGATCCGGAGGAATATGCCGCCGGGCACCCGGTTGGCGTGGCCAACGCGCCCGGCGGACAGTTGGTGCAGGGCATTGACCAGTGGGTCGGAACCTTGGGTGCGCGCGTGGTGCTGGTCGACGACACTGGTGTCCGTGCCACCATGACCGCATCCTGGCTGGTTCAGATGGGTTGGGATGTGGCGGTGCTGGATAGTGGTCTGGATGGCTTCGAGATGACCACCGAGGTGCCGAACTTTGCCCCGGCGGGCATCGGCGCGGCGGCGGAGAACGAAATATCGCCAGAAGATTTGGCGGCCCGGATCGCGGCGGACGATGTGCTGGTGATCGATCTGGCGCCCAGCCGGGAGCATGACAAAGGCCATGTGCCGGGCGCCTGGTGGGCCGTCCGCGCCCGGCTGGCGGATAGCCTGCCCAAGCTGGAGCGTAAGTCTCTTCTCGTTATAACCTCTCCCGATGCCATCGTGGCCCGTCTGGCGGCGCCCGAGGCCTCGTTGCTGACAGCCATGCCGGTAGCTGTCCTGGCCGGCGGCACGGCGGCCTGGCGGGCGGCGGGCCAGGAAGTGGTGCAAGGTTTGGAGCGAATGGCGGATGAACGTGACGACACTTGGTTGAAGCCCTATGATCATCCGGTTGGCGTGGAGGACCGCATGCGCGCCTATCTGACCTGGGAGGTGGATTTGCTGCAGGATATCGAACGCGACGGCGATCACCGCTTTCGGCTGTTCACATGATACGAATTGCCGTCATCGCAGCTTTCATGGCTCTGTCGGCCCCCGCTTTGGGCCAAAGCCAGAACGCGGGCCAGACGGGTGTTGGCGAGGCCATCGAGTCCCTTCAGGACTTGCAGGATGCATTCTCCGAACAATGGGACGGCCGGCCTGGTCAGGTCGCCAAGGGAGCGGTTGGCTTGGCTGGCGTGGCGGCGGCCTTGGCCGCGGCACAGGATGCCGTGACATTCAAATTACGGGTCAAGGGGGATGGCTCGGTCGATAGTGGTGGCAGCACCACGACGACCACGGCAACTTCGGTCGACAGTTCAAGCTCGACCTCGTCATCAACTTCAACCAACTAGGTAGCGCGTATGACGGACCGGACGGATCAAGCAGGTCGAGATGTAACGGTGATCGGTGCCGGAATTGTCGGTCTGTGTTGCGCCCGCACCCTGCAACGGCGCGGCTGTACGGTCACGGTGATCGACCGAGTTGATCCCGGCATGGGCACTTCGTATGGCAATGCGGGGATATTTTCCACCTCCGCCGTGATGCCAGAGGGCAAGCCAGGAGTCTGGAAGAAGGTGCCGGGCTGGTTGATGGATCCTTTGGGGCCGCTGACTATCCGCCCCGGCTATCTGCCGCGGCTGACGCCTTGGCTGCTACGTTTCATCGCCAACAGCACGCCCCGGCGGGTGGAGGAAATCTCCCGCGCCCTGTCTTCCATCACCTTGCCCGGATTGGAGCATTACACGGCGCTGCTGGATGACGTGCCCAGCGATCAGTCGCCGATCCGCCGTCAAGGCTGCCTCTATCTCTACCCCAATCCGGCCGATGTCGCCGCCGCCGCCGCCGATAACGAGACCCGGCGCCGCCGGGGCGTGACTTTGGAAATGCTGGGCCCGGACGAGATCAGGCAATTGCTACCGGCTATCGGGCCGGATATGGCCGGCGGCGCCCTGGCTACCGAATCCGGACATGCCGCATCCCCCCTGGCCCTGTCGCAATTGCTTGCGGCGCGGATCGAGGCCGATGGCGGCCGCTTTATCCGCGCCAAGGTGACCGGTTTCGCCATCGGCGCGGACGGCCCGACCCATGTCCATACCGATCATGGCAATGTCGAGATCGAGGACCTGGTGATCGCGGCAGGGGCTTTTTCCAAGCCTCTGGCCAAGACCTTGGGCAACAACCTGCCGCTGGATACCGAGCGGGGCTATCACATGATGCTGCCGCAGCCGAATGTCGAGGTGCGGGTGCCCATGTTGATCAGTTCCCTTGGCTTTGGCGTCACACCCATGAACGACGGCCTGCGCCTGGCCGGAACCGTGGAGTTCGGCGGTGTTGATGCCTTACCGAACTATGCCCGTGCCGAGGCCCTGTTGACCCATGCCAGGCGGCTTTTTCCCGAACTGCAGGACAGCGGCGCCGAGCCCTGGATGGGCCATCGCCCCTCGATGCCGGATTCCCTGCCGGTGATCAGCCGCTCATCCCGCTTCGACAGGGTCTTCTATGCCTTCGGTCATGGCCACCTTGGCCTGTCCCTGGGCGCCGTCACGGGCCGCATGATCGCCGATCTGGTACAGGACCGCCCGGCCGATATCGACCCAACACCGTTCCGTGCCGACCGCTTCTGACGCACCTCTGTTCCGACCACGCCCGCCCTGGTGGGGCGGCGATTTGCAGACCCTGCGCAATTCCCTGCTGCCGGCGCCAAAAGCCCCGGCGGGGGAGCGGCTGTACCTGGCCATGGCGGACGGTAGTGGTGACCGTTTGTGGGCTCTCTACAATGCCGGCTCCGATATTGATAAGCCGCTGGTGATCCTGATCCACGGTCTGGCGGGCTGCGAAAGCAGCAGCTATATCATCGCGGCGACGAACTATTTTCTTGGCCACGGCTATGCCACCTTGCGGCTGAACCTGCGGGGCGCCGGGCCGTCAAGGCTAACCTGTGGCCTACAGTCCCATGCTGGACGCTCCCAGGACTTGCGTGACGCCATTCAGGCCCTGCCGCCCGCGACGATTGCCCAAGGGGCGGTGGTGCTTGGATTTTCCCTGGCCGGCAACATGAGCCTGAAATTCGCCGCCGAGTATGGCCGCGAATTGCCCATTCGGGCCCTGGCCACGGTTTCGGCTCCGATTGATCTGGCGGTTACCTCGGCCAATATGCTGCGGCGGCGGAACCGCCTTTATAACCGCAAATTATTACGGGATTTTTGCCGTGAATGTTTGGCGCCGGGGGCTGCCGTCAGCCCAGCGGAACAGGCCGCCATCAAGGCCGCCAGAAACTTCATGGAATTGGATGATAACTTCGTTGCTCCACGCAACGGCTATCGGGATGTCTACGACTATTGGGAGAGTTGCCAGGCGATCGGATTTTTGGCGGAAATCAAACTGCCAACCCTGGTGCTGCATGCGCATGATGATCCTATCGTGCCTATCGGTCCCTGTTTAGAGTACCCCTGGCGGGATAATTCGTATCTATTTCCTGAATTTTCCCGCGCTGGCGGCCATGTTGGTTTTCATGGCGTGGCGAATCGTCTCTGGCACCTCGATAGAGTGTTGAATTTCCTCACTCAAATGCCATGAAGTAGCATCTTGTACCCAAGATCTCCACAAGATGAACCACAAGGTTATCCACAGGATTTAGTGGTGTTCCTGATATGTTCCTACATTATATATTGTTTTGCCGGACAAGGATGGCTACACTGCGGCGCGCCACAACGACAACAATCAATACACTGTGGGGGTGTTTCATGGCCGTGGACTGGACTGATGAACGGGTCGCGTTATTGTCGAAACTTTGGCAGGATGGGCATTCCGCCCGTCAAATTGCCGAGCGCTTGGGCGAGGGTATCACTAGAAATGCGGTGATTGGCAAGGCCAACCGGCTGGGCCTTTCAAAGCCTTCGAAATCCTCGGTGACGCGCCAGCAACGGCAAAAAGAGCAGGCTGAGAAGGTCCTGTTGCTGCAACCCCCAATTGATGAAGGGGCGACGATCTTTTCATTGACCGCCTCGACCTGCCGTTGGCCGATTGGCGATCCAGGTGATCTGGATTTCCATTTCTGCGGTGCCAACAGCAAGGCGGGTCAGCCCTATTGCGACTATCACGCAGCCATGGCCTATCAGCCGCCGAAAGCGAAGAACGCCAACCGCAAACGTTCGGCTTAACCGCTCGCTCGCATGGGGCCACGGCTGTTCGTGTGCCGGCTTCCGGGACCGTTAGGGTACTTGCAGCTATCCATTAGCGGCGATTGGTACTAGAACAGGTCCCATGATGATCTGTGCATCGCGGTTTATTTGGGTTTTGGTCTTTGCGTTAATGCTGTGCCCTTTCGCGGCGCCATGGGCGCAATCCGCCAACACGCCTGCTGCCGTTACTTCGGAAAAATTGACGCCGCCGCCAAGCAGTTTGCAACGCCGGCTTTCCGAATATCAGCAGTAGCAGGCACGGCAGGCCGCCCGGCACGCGGCGGTGCGAAAATCCCGTCTGCGCCGTTTAACCGGAGAAGGGCAATCAGCCCATTCAAGCGCGTCCAGCGCCGCAGTGGAAACAGCGGGCGATACGGCCACATTGCGCCTGCGGCAGGGGGTTCGGGTCGCCATGGGAGCGATGGCGGCAGCGGCGGCAGTGGCTGCATTTACGGGAGATGCAGCTTTTTTGGCTGAGGCCAGCGGCGGTACGGATGTGGTTTCGAGTTCCTCGTCGTCGGTTTCGGATACGACTTCGACGTCATCCTCCACATCAAGCAACTAATGCCCTCCATATAAAAGGGGCTCTGCGTCGGCTATGACGGAAATGTTATTTTGCCGGCCTTGATGTTTGCCGTTGGGGCACCAGCTTAATGCTGGTAGGCGGCATTCATGCTGACGGAGTTCTTGGGCTAGGAGGCAATCGCGCGGAACAAAACGATGACCGGGGCCCATGCCACGACCGCAAGGCCCAGCCAGATTGGAACGGCAAGGTAATATGGCAGACGCGTTTCCTGTTGGTCCGAGGCAATCTGTTCGGCTGGTTCGACTGTGTTCGTTGGCAAATAGGTCATAGTTTCAAATTTGGAATATTGTCTTCGCTCACGAACCGGCGAGATTAACTTGAAATTGTTAAAGATTGGTAAAACCTGTAAATCGGCCCTTAATATTCGCCATATGCGAGCCGCCGTTATTCGCGGTGGACGTGCCGGAAACTTTTGAATCGGCACAACGACTGAGCCGGGACAACCTACCCTCACTTTGTTCCGGGACCATTTCGCCGGGTTTTGCAACCGAACCGGTGAATATCCGTTGATGTCGTTGTCGTCGGCGGACGGCGGCCTCGCCTGGCGGGGCCGCCGTTTGTGTTTCGCCGTATGTGTTTTACAATGCCGGCTACCTTGGTTGCCATCGAGCGAGAGATTAGTTGATGCGAAAGTTCTTGAAGATTTGCCGGCGGGCGATATTCGCGGCGCTGGGCCTGCCGCTGTTTTTGACACTTGCGGCCGGATCCGCCACCGCCATCAGTTTGAACCCGCTCACCGCGATCAAGGGCGCGGTGGAGGCGGCGGTGGAAGACCGCAGCGCCGATGACATCGGCACGGATCTGAAACTCAAGACCACCATCGTGGGTGAGGTTCTGGATAAGATGACCGGCGATGTCATTTCCATCGGGGCCGATGTTTACGAACAGGATGTGATGCTGACCGGCGCCGTGGAGGATGTGAAAATCAAGGCCCAGGCGGGTAAGCTGGTCCGTAATATCGAGGGCGTCAAGAAGGTCTACAACGAAATTCTGGTGATCAAGCCTTTGGACAAGGAAAAGGGCGCGGTCGAGAACTTCGTCGATGACACGGTGATCGAAACCAAGATCAACGCGCTGCTGCTGGATGCTACGGGGGTCAATGTCACGAACTTCCGTTACCGCTCTATCAATGGCCATGTGTTTCTGTTCGGCCGGGCCCTCTCGGGTAAGGAAAAGCGCAAGGCAACAGCAGTGGTCCGGGACATCGAGAACGTTAAGAGCGTCAAGAATCTGGCCAAGGTCAGAGCCAAGAAATAGCTTCACCCAGCCGCGCGGCGCTCTTTTCTGTCCAAATATCGGTAGTATTCACCGACAATCGGCAAAAACCACGGCTTGCCCTGATAAAACGGAACCGGGACGCCGGGGAAGGCCAGGCCGTCATAGGCGCTGTCGGACTGGCCGTTTTGCAGAATTCGCCGGGCTACCTGTTGGCCCAAATAGGTCATCATGGCGACGCCACTGCCATTACAGCCGGTACAGTAATGTAGCCCGTCCTCCAGCCCCATATGGGGCAGCGCGTCCGTCGTCATGGCAACAAAGCCGGACCAGGAATGGGTAATGCGGACGCCTTTCAATTGCGGCCAGCGATCCGTCATCATGCGGTGCAGCAAAACTGCGCTGACATCTGGGGGCACATCCTGAAAACGGGCCCGGCCGCCATACATGACCCGGCGGTCGCCGGGCAACAGGCGGTAATACGAGGTCACGCGCGGGGTTTCTGATATGGTCCGCCCATTGGGGATCAGTTCCAGCGCCAGGTCCTCCGGCAGCTCCTCCGTGACGATGATCTGCGAGGATATGGGCACCAGCCGGTTACGCAGTTTCGGCGTCAAGCCGCCGGTATAACCATTGGTGGCGATGATGACCTGCTCGGCACTGCAGTCTCCTTTGGCGGTCTTCACCGTGAATTCGCCAGCCGAACCTTCAATGGCGTTCACTTTCGTATGGGCGCACAAAGTAACACCGGCCCGGTGGCAGGCATCCAATAGCCCTTTGTGAAACAGCGAAGGATGCAGTTTACCGGCCCGGTTGATGGTCATCCCGCCGTGATAGAAATCGCTGCCGATTTCGGATCTTTGCTCCTCGTACGGGACCGCCGCCGCGTCCATTTGCAGTAGCTCATTAAGGAATTCGGCTTTCTTGACCAGATCCGGATAGTGCGCTTTCGAATAGGCGCCGACGAAGCGGCCCCGTTGTTCGAAGTGGCAGTCGATATTTTCCCGCTCGACCAATTCGCCGACGAAGTTATAGGCCGCCATGCTTTCGCGTAGCAGCGAGGTCACCAATGCCTTGTGATCCTCGCCCCGGGCATTCTGTCCGGGCGTGCCGGAAATACCCTTGCCCAGATTGATCCCGGCGCTGACGCCGCCGCCGCTCAGGGTGGAGGCGCCGCCGCCAAGGGCCAGGGCATCGACGACCGTGACCGAGCGTCCACCCCGCGCCAACTCCAACGCCGCAGAGAGGCCGGAATAACCGCTGCCGACAATCAGGATCTCCGTTGCCGCCGGCAGGTCGGTCGAATGTTCGGTGCCGGGGCGGGCGGCTTCCCACCAGAATGCTTCCGCCTTGTAGTCGGGGTGAAACAGCGCTTTGTCGATTTTCATACGGGTATCTTACTTTGGTTTTCCGTTGCGATAGGGGGCCAATCCCACGGGGTCAATATTTCCATTGCCGCCGCCAGATCGATCAACCGTTGTTCGTCATGCCAT
>CAYWYB010000231.1:0-8687 GCA_964462145.1 uncultured Rhodospirillaceae bacterium | reverse complement strand
CGCGTCGTCATGGCGGCGGCGTCCGAGCCGGCACCCGGCTCGGACATACCGAAACACATGGACGTCCGTCCCTCGATCATGCCATCGAGAATTTCCGACCGGGCCTCCTCCGTGACCCGCTCCAACAACCGCGAAGGGCCCAGGGCCCAATGGCTGATGCAATACATCGCCAACCAATTGTGCGGCCCCGCCGTGCGGTAGGCATGCTCCCAGGCCACGTAATAGGCCAGCATGCCGAGGCCGCTGCCGCCGAGCTCCTCGGGCACGCACATATTGAAATAGCCCGCCTTGGACGAAGCCATCCGCACTTCGCGGATCAACTCGATCACTTCTTCCACATAACGGCCGTTTTCGTCATAGGTATTGCGGCCGTTGGAGAGCAGGTCGTGATGCTTGTCGTGGCGGCTAAAAACCTCGGCCTTGAGGAAATCGCCAAGCCCATCGCAGAGTGCGCGGAGTTCATCGGGAAGTTCAAATGCGATACTGCTCATTACCAAACTGCCTTTCGGGCTGTCTTGTGGAAAAGGATTTGAGCCTATTGTGCGGCCCGGATGCCCCTTGGTAAAGGGCCATGGCGCAATGACGCGAATTCAATCCACTACTATTCTTGTTTTTCACGAAGCCTTGCCCCATTCTTATGACAATAAAAGAACGGGGATGGGAGACCGCAATGACCAAAGATATCTTCGCCAATCTCGATGCGCTGCCGGCGGCAAACCTGGATGCCATCGCGGATCGGTTGGAATATCGTGCCGGTATAGAGTCCTTCGCCAACATGCGGGACCAGTATTTCGACGCCATGGCGTTGCCCAATGAGGCTCGTATTTTGGAACTGGGCGGCGGTACCGGCATTGTTGGCCGCGCCTATGCCGCGCGCCCCGGCTTCAACGGCCAATATGTGGTCTCCGACCTAAGCGCGACATTGATTGACTATGCCAAGGGCAAGGCGGCAGAAGATGGCCTGGGGGATCGCATGGATTTCCGCGTCATAGACGCCATCAGCGGCGAAGGCCTGGATGGCGAAACCTTTGACGCAGTGATCATGCATACCATCGTCAGCCATGTGCCCGACCCAGGCTCTGTGCTGGCCACCGCCGCAAAGGCCACGCGCCCGGGCGGCACCGTCGCAGTTTTTGATGCGGATTATGCCTCGATGCAGATTATCTCGGGTGACGATAGGCTGGACAGCACCGCCAAGACGGCCGTCATGGAAGTCGGCGTCGCCCAGCCGACCATCATGCGCCAGGTGCCGCGCCTGGCCAGCGCCTTGGGCCTGCGGCGGGAGGCGGTTCAGCCGCATTTCCTCTCGGAAGTCGGTGAAACCACGTTCTTCATCGGATTGGCGGACTCCTTGACCAACGTCGTCGTTGCTCAAGGCGCGTTGAGCCAGGAAGACGGTGATGCCTGGGTGGCGGCGCTGCATGCGGCCATCGAAAACGATAGCTTTTTCGGGATGTGCCCCTACTTCACCTATCTCTACCGCAAACCCTGAATGGCCGGTTATAGCTGCCAATAATGGCGGTCGGCGGGGCGTTCGATCTCGCGCCACAGACCCTTGATATCGGCGATCAGGCCGCCTTCACGCACCAGGCCGGCCAGATCGGCGGCGCTTAGGGCGAGGAAATCATCATGGCGCACGGCACCGACCACCGTTTCAAAGCCACCCTGGCCTTCCAGCGAGGGCAGCAAGGGAAAGCCGTACAGACGTTCCGCCTCCGCCCCGTCCGCCACCGGATCATGCACCACCACTTCGTGGCCGCGGGCGGTCAGGCCGGTGACCACATCGATCACTTTGGTATTGCGCAGGTCGGGCACGTTTTCCTTGAAGGTCAAACCCAGCAACAGCACCCGCCCCGGCCCGGACATGTTTTCGTCGATACAGCCGGCGATAAAATCGCCCATGGCGTCATTCAGGCGCCGGCCCGAAAGGATGATCTGCGGATCGTGGCCCAACTGCTGGGCCTGAAAAGCCAGATAAAACGGATCGACGCCGATGCAGTGGCCACCCACCAGACCCGGTGTGAAGGGCAGGAAATTCCATTTCGTGCCCGCCGCCTCCAACACGTCATGGGCCGAGATATCCAGTTTCTGGCAGATCGCCGCCACTTCGTTGACGAAGGCGATATTGATGTCGCGCTGGGCGTTTTCGATCACCTTGGCGGCTTCCGCCGTCTTGATGTCCTTGGCCCGGTGAATACCGCCCGTGGTCACCCGGCCATACAGATCGGCCAGAAGGTCTAGAACCTCCGCGTTCTGGCCGGCCACCACCTTGGCGATCTTATCGACCGTATGTTCCCGGTCGCCGGGATTGATCCGCTCCGGTGAATAGCCCAGAAAGAAATCCTGGCCACAGACCAGACCAGAGGCCGCCGCCAGGGCCGGCCCGCAAATGTCTTCCGTGACGCCGGGATAAACCGTGCTTTCAAAAACTACGATATCGCCCACGGACAGTAATTTACCGACGCCGTCACAGGCCGCCTGTATCAAGCGCAGATCTGGCTGGTTATCGGCATCCACAGGGGTTGGCACGGTTACAACGTAGACCTCGGCATCGGCAATCGCAGCACCGTCGTCGGTCACGGTCAAGGCGCTCTCGGCCATCACCGCGTCGTCGATCTCGCCGGTCCGGTCATGGCCTTGCCGCAATTCCGCGATCCGCGCCTTGTCCACGTCATAGCCGATGGTGGGGAAGTTCCGGGCCAGGGTCACGGCCAGTGGCAGACCCACATAGCCAAGGCCGATGACCGCGATTGGCGTGGAGGATTTCATGCCCACCATCAGGAATCAGCCTCGGAGACCTCGCCGCCGGCCCACCGGATCTGCGGCGCGATGATCCGGGGATCGACCTGTCCCGCCTGGCCGCGCACCGTGGCCAGCATGGTATCCACCACTTCGCCGGTCAGCAGGTTTGGCTGCAGGCCAAGGTCGGTCAGGGCGGTATTCTTGGCGTTGTAATAATGCTCTTCCTGCTCGACACGGGGATTTTCCAGATTCTCCACCGCCACGGACAGCCCGGCCCGCTGACCGGCGGCGACCACCATATCGGCCAGCTGGGATACCGAGAATTGCTCGGTGAACTGGTTGAAAATCCTAAAAGCGCCGCGCTCGGCGGGATTTCGGGCGGCGATGTCCACGCAGGCCAGGGTATCGCGGATATTCAAAAAGCCCCGCGTCTGGCCGCCCTTGCCATAGACCGTCAGGGGCAGGCCCGCCACGGCCTGGACCAGAAAGCGGTTCAACACCGTGCCGAAAACATGGTCGTAGTGGAACGAGGTCCGCAGTTCATCCGCCATTCGCGTCTGATCCGTGTCGATGCCATAGACCACGCCCTGGTTCAGATCCGTCGCCCGCATACCCCAGATGCGGCAGGCAAACTCGATGTTATGGGAATCATGGACCTTCGATAGGTGGTAAAAGCTGCCGGGCTTTTTCGGGTACAGCACCCGGTCCGTGCGGCCGTTATGCTCGACCTCCAGCCAGCCTTCCTCGATATCGATATTCGGCGTGCCGTATTCGCCCATGGTACCCAGCTTGATCAGATGGGCGTCGGGGCAATGGGCCTGCATGGCGAACATCAGGTTCAGGTTGCCGATGACATTGTTGTGCTGGGTCATGACAGCCGCCGTGCGGTTCTGCATGGAATAGGGCGCGGAGGGCTGTTCGGCGTAATGCACGATGGCATCGGGCTGGATCTCGCGCAGCAGATTATAGACAAAGCGGTGATTGGTCAGATCGCCGATCTTCATGCTGATCGGCGCGCCGCCGCCGACTTCGTTCCAGCATTGGACCCGGCGATGCAAGGTGGGAATAGGCAGCAACGGCTCGATCCCGTCCTCAAGCTCCCACTTACGCTTGGCAAAATTGTCCGCGACCCAGACGGTGTCGCCCGCAGCGGCGAAATGCATGGCCGTAGGCCAACCGAGATAACCGTCGCCGCCCAGAATGAGGATTTTCATGAGGATGAAGCCTTGGAATATTAACGCTTGAAATGGGTTCGAAACCGCAAGGTTTCGCGGGCTGGGAAGTAGCACTATCACCGCAATCTGACAAGGCTTGCACTAGTCTCGGCGCAGCAATCAAGGTTATAAGCAGCCATGACCTGGAGCCTATATATCGGCCTTGCCCTTGCCGCCTGTATCGTGACCTATTTGGCCACGGGCGCGGTATTGCGCCTGTTGACCGTCCGCGCCATCCTGGATCACGCCAATGAACGCTCCAGCCACGCCGGCGCCGTACCGCGGGGGGGAGGCATTGCCGTCATGGCGGTAATCATTGGCGCCTGGTGCGCGCTGGCATGGCTGGCACCGGGGAAGGTGGGCGATTCGTTCAATATGACCGCCATTGCATTGCTGGCCGCCGGTTTGGCTGGAATCTCATTTCTTGACGATCTGCGGGGCCTGCCGACCCTGCAAAGGCTGGTGATGCAGGCTCTGGCCGTGTCGCTCGGTTGTCTGGCACTGCCCGACAGTCCGGTCTTTCAAGGTCTGCTGCCGCCCGTGGCGGACCGCCTGGCGGCCGGGTTTTGCTGGCTGTGGTTTATCAATCTATTCAATTTCATGGACGGCATCGACGGCATTACAGCAGTGGAAACGGCCAGCATCGGCCTGGGCATCGCGCTGATCACCCAGGTTAGCGGCGCGGGCACCAATCTGGCCGCTCCTTCAGCCATTGCCGCCGGCGCCGTCATCGGCTTTGGCTTTCTGAACTGGCGTCCGGCGAAGATCTTTCTTGGCGATGTGGGCAGTGTTGGCCTGGGCTTTCTTTTGGGCTGGCTGCTGCTGTCCCTGGCGGCGGCGGGGCAATGGCTGCCGGCGCTGCTGCTATGCCTGTATTACCTCTGCGATGCTACCTGGACCCTGCTGCGACGTATCCTGCGGGGCGAAAAGTTCTGGCAGGCCCACCGCAGCCACTTTTATCAGCACGCAGCCCAGGCCTGCGGCGACCATGGCCGTATCGCCCTGTTTATCCTGGCGTGTAACCTGTTGCTGACCGCGTTGGCGCTGTGGGCGGCGCTGGGCGGCAATCAATGGCTGACCCTGATCCTGGGCGGCGGGGCAGTGGCGTTTCTGTTATGGTATTTCGCCAGGATGAAACCGCTAGACGAGATGGAATGACCGTGGCTTGGCTTGTGCAGAGACTTAAAGGCATCAACCGGCGCATCGCGACGGTAGCGGTGCACGACGTCTTCATGGCGGCGCTGTCGTTCGAACTGGCGGTCTGGTTCCGTTATCAGACCTATGGCAAGCCGCAGGATTTCTTTTTCCTGTGGCACGGCACGGCTATTTTCACTGTCATCTGCGCCCTGGTGTTCTGGCGCATGGGCCTATACCGGGGGATTTGGCACTACGCCTCGTTGTCGGATCTGATTGCCATCGTCAAGGCGGTGACATTGGCGATCCTGATCTATTTGCCGGTGATGTTCGTACTGGACCGCCTGGCCAATTTCCCGCGCAGCGCGATGTTCCTGAACTGGCCGTTGCTGGTTGTTTTCCTCTCGGCCTCGCGCCTGCTGTATCGCTTTTCCAAGGACGGCGATCTGCGTGCGGTGTTCGAACATACCGATGACGGCCGGGTGCCCGTGCTGTTGATCGGCGCCGACGATGAAGCGGAAGCTTTCATTCGCGGCATGGCGCGGGACCGCGCAGCCAGCTACCGCGTGGTCGGCATCATCGATCACAAACGCAGCCGCATCGGGCGGGATATCCGCGGCATCACCGTGCTGGGCGGCCTGGACCAGGTCGAGGCGGTGGTCACGGAACTGGCCCGCAAGGGACGCAAGCCACAGCGCATGATCCTGACCTGGCCGAAACTGGACGGCGACACCATCGGCGGCCTGCTGGACGTGGCGGAAAATCTAGGCCTGAGCCTCTCGCGCATGCCCCGCATCACGGATTTTCAAAGCGGCAACAAAAAGGGCTCTGGTCTGGAGTTGCAACCGGTCCAGGTCGAGGACCTGCTGGGCCGCCCGCAACAGGTGCTGGACCGCGACGCCATGCGGGCCTTGATCTCGGGCCGGCGGGTGTTGATCACCGGCGCTGGCGGCACCATCGGTTCGGAACTGGCGCGCCAGGTCGCGGCCCACGCCCCGGCGCATATTTCGTTGTTGGATAACGGCGAACATGCGCTGTATCGCATTGATCTGGAATTCGAAGAAAGCTGGCCGGAACTGTCCCGCCGGGCGATCCTGGGCGATGTCCGCGACGGCGGCCGCCTGGGCGTTGTGTTCGCCCGGGAAAAGCCCGATCTGGTATTTCACGCAGCCGCCTTCAAGCATGTGCCCATGGTGGAGGAAAATCCCAACGAAGGCGTGCTGACCAACGTCATGGGCACCGCCAACGTGGCCCGGGCCTGCCTGGCGGCGGAGGTCAAGGTGATGGTGCAGATTTCCACCGACAAGGCGGTCAATCCAACCTCCGTCATGGGCGCCTCGAAACGGATCGCCGAGATGATTTGCCAGGGCCTGAGCCTGTCATCCAGCGCTTGCCGTTTTGTCACCGTACGCTTCGGCAATGTTCTGGGCTCCACCGGCTCGGTCGTGCCCCTGTTCCAACGGCAACTGGCCCGCGGCGGGCCCCTGACGGTCACCGACCCCGAAGTCACACGCTATTTCATGACAACGCGCGAGGCGGTGGAGTTGGTATTGCAGGCCACCGCCGCCGCGCCCACGGGCGATGAGGGCGGCAAGATCTTTGTTCTCGACATGGGCAAGCCAGTGCGCATTCTGGATCTGGCCCGGCAGATGATCCGCCTGGCCGGCCTGACGCCCGAAGTCGATGTCCCCATCGCCTTTACCGGCCTGCGGCCCGGCGAAAAACTGTACGAGGAATTGCTGCACGACGGCGAGGCACCACATCCGACCCATCTGGCCGGTGTTAATCTGGCGGCGCCTCGGGTGATAGACCATGAATTACTGAGCGCCCAGGTCGAGAAACTGGCCGAGGCGGCAACCGCGCGGGATACGGAACAAACCCTGGCCCTGATTCGCCACCTGGTGCCCGAAATGCAGGCCAGCCCCGATGACCGGACGGCCCCAAAGACAGTAGTACAGGCAGCAGCGCGGGCGGAATAGCAGCTGCGGCAGCATGTCCCTTTGGCAGCCGCAAAAGCCGTGCTATAGGGCGCGTTCGAGTTTCATATACCGCGACAGGAGTAAACGATGTCGACAGCGCCGGCGAACGATCTGGTTGTCATCAAACGGGCCCTCATCTCTGTTTCAGACAAGGACGGCTTGTTGGAATTCGGCCGCGCCCTGGCCGATCATGGGGTCGAAATCCTATCC
Organism: uncultured Rhodospirillaceae bacterium; assembly: GCA_964462145.1. GTDB lineage: Bacteria > Pseudomonadota > Alphaproteobacteria. The sequence goes on along the minus strand of CAYWYB010000231.1, from coordinate 1,408 downwards.
ACGGGTGGTACCGCCCGCGCCCTGGCCGAGGCCGGCATCCCGGTCAAGGAGGTCAGCGACCATACCGGTTTCCCCGAGATGATGGATGGCCGGGTCAAAACCCTGCATCCGACGGTACATGGCGGCATTTTGGCCCTGCGCGACAATCCTGAACACGCCAAGGCCATGACCGATCATGACATCGGCGCCATTGATCTGGTGGCTGTGAACCTGTATCCGTTCGAGGCGACGGTGGCCAAGGGTGCCGATTTCGCCACCTGCATCGAAAATATCGATATCGGCGGCCCGGCCATGATCCGCTCCGCCGCCAAGAACCACGCCCATGTGGCGGTGCTGACCGATCCCAGCGATTATGCTGGCGTGACCGAGGCCATGGCGGCCAATGGCGGCGCCACGGACCGGGCCCTGCGCCAGAGCCTGGCGGCCAAGGCCTATGCCCGGACGGGCAGCTATGATGGCGCCATTTCGGCCTGGTTCGCGGCCCAGCAGGGCGAAACCTTCCCCGACCGCCTGGTGGTCGCGGCGGAAAAGCAGGCAGAGCTGCGCTATGGCGAAAACCCCCATCAGGCAGCGGCCTTCTACACCTCCGGCGGCGCCCGCCCCGGTGTCGCCACGGCACGGCAGTTGCAGGGCAAAGAGCTTAGCTACAACAATTTGAACGACACGGACGCGGCCTTCGAACTGGTCGGCGAATTCGATTCCGCCGAGGCCGCCGTAGCCATTATCAAGCATGCCAATCCCTGCGGCGTCGCGGTGGGTACGGATCTGCTGGATGCCTATCAAAAGGCCCTGCGTTGCGATCCGGTCAGCGCCTTTGGCGGCATTATCGCCATGAACCAAACGCTTGATGGCGCGGCGGCGGCGGCCATGGTGGATATCTTTACCGAGGTCATCATCGCACCGGACGCCGATGAAGCCGCGATCGCGGCGATCAGCGCCAAGAAGAACCTGCGCCTGCTGTTAACCGGCGGCTTGCCCGATGACGGTGCCGATGGCATGACCCTGAAAAGCCTGGCCGGCGGCTATCTGCTGCAATCCCGCGATGCCGGGCGCATCGGCGCCGATGATGTCCAGGTGGTGACCAAACGCCAGCCAAGCGCCCAGGAAATGGCCGATTTACTGCTGGCTTTCCGAATCTGCAAACACGTCAAATCCAACGCCATCATCTACGTCAAGGACGGCGCCACGGTGGGCATCGGCGCCGGTCAGATGAGCCGGGTGGATTCCGCCCGCATCGCGGCCCGCAAATCGCAAGACGCGGCGGAGGCCGCGGGCGTTTCGGAGCCTCTGGCCAAGGGTTCGGTGGTTGCCTCGGATGCCTTCTTCCCCTTCGCCGACGGCCTGTTGGCGGCAGCGGAGGCGGGTGCGACGGCGGTAATACAGCCGGGCGGCTCCATGCGCGACAAGG
>CAYWYB010000230.1:0-8687 GCA_964462145.1 uncultured Rhodospirillaceae bacterium | reverse complement strand
TCACAAGCGCTACACCTTGTCCGACCGCACCTCCTGCCATCGCTGGGAGGCCAACGAAGCCAGCGAGGCGTTGATGTTGTTAACCAGCCGGGCACTTGCCTGGGCTGTCGGTGTCCGCAAATTTACAATACGATCAGTGACCTTCTTGGCACTGCTTACTTGAAACAATGTTGTTCCCACGGCGGCGATTAGCACGAGAACCAGCACGCCAAAGCCGAGGCTCAGGCGGCCGGATATCTTCAATTCTGGCATTTTCATGGCATTCCCCAATTTACGAATTCGGCACTTCACGATGCACTACGTGTAAAAGCACTACGTATAAAATCTCACCCTTATGTTAAATTAGGCGTCAAATATTAAGAAAAACTTGATGAGGACGTAGGCCATGAGGCGTATATCTTTATACATGCCCCTTAATACCATTTTGTTAGTAACTATTGTTTGAATTTTTTTATAATTTCACCAAATATTTTCTCGCACGATTTATTGAAATATTCTTATTTAGAATAATTTTAAATACGAATACTTAAACAAGAAACTATTACAATCCGCTATACTCGGCAAACCGGACAATACGGCGATGGCAGCGTCACAAACACCTTCGGGATCCGGGCTTGTGAGATTGAGGAAGGACGCCTAGAAACGTTCGGCGTTTACACTCATTTGCACGGTCCGACAGGGGCCGTCACGGCGGCGGGAAAAATGGCAAAAGCAGTCTTAAAAACATTAGTATTGACCTTCATCGCGGATGACCGGCCAGGCTTGGTCGAACGGTTGTCCGAAGCCGTCAGCGGCGCGGGCGGAAATTGGCTGGAAAGCCGAATGGCGCGTTTGGCGGAAAAATTCGCCGGCATCGCCCGAATTGAAATCGCCCATGACCAGGCCGCCGCCCTGACCAAAGTGCTATCAGCGTTAGAGGCGGACGGTTTCAGCCTGACCATCGAAGCGGCGGCGACACAGACTCAGCCCGACGGCCCCGTCTTTAATTTAGATCTGCTGGGCCCGGATCAGCCCGGCATCGTACGCGACATCAGCGGCTGCCTCTCAGCCCACGGCGTTAGCGTGGAAGAGATGGAGACCGATCTGCAGCGTGCGCCGATGGGGGGCGATATGCTGTTCCAGGCGCGTGCCAGTGTCCGCCTGCCCGCCGGTCTGGGCGCGGACGAGCTGCGCCAGGCCCTGGAAGATCTGGCCGGCGCCCTGATGGTTGATCTGACCCTGAGCCAGGATACCGATCAGTAGCCTTGATCGATGCCAATGCCCGGCTGAGCGAAATGGCCACGGTTAGAACTCCATAGCAATATTCGTCGACCTTGCAGTCGCTATACATTCCATTATGCTAAATTTCTGGCATTGCTGGAATTGAGTAGGTCGTGGTTGTCGATAGGAAATGGCTTGAGCCATTGATAAGCTGGTCGCTATGGCTTCCGCCCGCGGCCATGGCCTGCTTTCTAATTGTGCTGGCCCAGTACAGCTTTCTCGCCTTCCATACCCTGGCGGAACTGTTTGCGATCGTCATTTCATTCGTCATGGTCGCCTTCGCGCTATCCATTCACAATTTCGCCCGCAATAATTTCCTGCTTTTCCTGGCCTGCGGCTACTTCTGGATCGGCTCGCTCGATCTGGTCCACACCCTCGTATACAAAGGCATGAATGTCTTTATCGAAGGCACTTCCAATTTATCGTCGCAAACCTGGCTCAGCGCCCGCTATGCCGAGGCGCTGTTGCTGCTGACGGCGCCTTTCGCGGCAAAGCAGCGCCTGAATGGATTTTGGCTGATCGCTGTTTTTGGCCTCATTGCCATGGGGTTGACGACCATGGTGCTTTCAGGATCGGCGCCGACGACATTCGTCGAAGGCCGGGGCCTGACGGATTTCAAGATTTACAGCGAATACCTGATCGACTTGACATTGGCGCTGGCGCTTGTCGCCCTGTTCACGACCGGGCGCGAGATATCAAGCCGCGACAAGACCCTGATCGCGGTGTCCATTGTCATGACCATGTGCGCGGAACTGGCGTTTACGTTTTATGTCAGCGTCTACGGCTTCTCGAATCTGGTCGGGCATATTCTAAAAATCTTTTCCTTCTGGATGATTTTTCAGGCCATCGTGGTTTCAAATTTACAGAAGCCGTTTCGCGAACTGGTGGAGGAAAAGGAAACGTCGGAGCGGCAACTGGCGCAGATCAAGGAACATGAAAACCGCCTGGAAGCCATGTTCAACGCCATCTCCGACTGCATCATACTGGCCGATACCGAGCGCCGCATTATCGACGCCAACCGGGGCTTGGAGAGGATCTTCGGCTATACCTTCGAAGAAGTGGCCGGCAATACAACATCCATGCTTTATGAAAGCGAAGAGGAATACCAGCGCGTCGGCAGTATCCGCGTCGATCAAACAGGGGCGGAACAGGTCGCCCCGCATGAAATCAGCTATCGCCGAAAGGATGGCCAAACTTTCGTTGGCGAAACTCTGCGTGCGGCGATTGAGGGGGGCGACGGCGAACCTCTTGGATTTGTCGGCGTCGTTCGCGATATTTCATATCGAAAGGATCTGGAACGGCAGGTTCGCCGCGTACAAAAAATGGACGCGGTCGGCCAACTGACCGGCGGCATTGCCCATGATTTCAACAATATCCTAGGCATTGTCATGGGCAATCTGGAGCTTCTGCTTCGGCGTTCAAAAGATACGCCAAAGATCTCGCGGTACGCCGATACCGCACTACAGGGAACGGTGCGTGGCGCCGAACTAACGCGCAAGCTGCTTAGCTTTTCACGCCGCGACCTCGGTGATACCGAAGTTGTCTCCGCGAATGACTGCATCGCCCAAATCAGGAATTTAATCGCCAAGTCGCTGACCGCCGCCATCAATGTGGAAAATCACCTGGCGGAAGATTTATGGCAGGTCCGCATCGACCCCGGCGATCTGGAGGACAGCATTCTCAATCTATCCCTCAACGCCCGCGACGCCATGCCCATGGGCGGCACATTAATTATCGAGACGGCAAACAAAGCCCTGGATGAAGACTATGCCCAGCGCAATCCATCCGCCACGGCTGGTGAGTACGTTTTGATTTCAGTCAGCGACACCGGATCAGGAATGACGGACGAGGTGCGGGAGAAGGCTTTCGAGCCGTTTTTCTCGACCAAGGAAACCGGTCAAGGCACGGGCCTTGGCCTAAGCATGGTTTATGGCTTTGTCCAACGCTCCGGCGGGCATATCAAAATTTACTCGGAACCTGGAAAGGGCAGTACCTTTCACATCTATTTGCCCCGCGCCCAGTACAGGGCAGAGGACGAGGATACAGCAGCCGAGCATCAAGCCGAGTTGCCGGGCGGAAAGGAAACCGTCCTCATTGTCGATGACGAAGATGCCTTGCTTAGTATCGCCGTCTCATATCTGGAAGAGCTTGGCTACAAGACCGTTACAGCAAGCAGCGGCGGCGAGGCGATGGAGTGTCTGGAGGCGCATCCGGAAATCGACTTGCTGTTTTGCGATATCATCATGCCCGGTGCCATGGACGGCTATCAGGTCGCCATGGCGGCGCATAACGCCCAACGGGATCTGAAAATTCTGCTAACCAGCGGCTTCACCAGAAGACATGAGGAATATACCAACGGCGACGGCGAATACCTGGACCAGCTGGCCCGAAAGCTTTTAGCCAAACCCTACAATCAGGCCGAACTGGCCACCGCCGTACGCCGGGCGCTGGACGAGCCGGTACCAAGCGGTTCCTAACTGATGTTCTTTATCTACGCCCGGTAACAGGGTGGATCGTGACGCCGCCGGGTATTTGTTCCGTCGCCGTCAATTCGATCAGGCTGACATTGACCCGCCAGGGCTGATCGAGCGCCCAGACCACGGCTTCGGCGACATCTTCCGCCGTGATGATCTCGAAACCATCAACCATGGCGCCTTGGGCCTTTGTGTCATCGGTCATGGTGGCGAAAATTTCCGTCGCCGCGCGTCCGGGCGAGACTTCCGTGACGCGGATTCCGCTGCCCTTCAGGTCGTGGCGCAGATCCTGGCTAAAGCGGTGCACCGCCGCCTTGGAGGCGCCGTAAACAGCGGTGGAGATGGCATGCAGACCAAAGATCGAGCCGATATTGACAATATGCCCCCTGCCCCGCGCCACCATGCCGGGGCTAACCGCACGCACCGCATGCACGGTGCCGGCCACGTTCGTGGTCAGGGTGGCATCGATTTTATCTGGGTCCAGTTCCTGAAAGGGATCGAACTGGCTGCCGACGCCGGCGGAATTGACCAGAATATCAACATCCAGGTCACCCAGGACGTCATACAGCGCATCACGTTCCTGCATATCCAGGGCATGAGGGACGACGTCGCCGCATTCGGCCAGTGCCGCCAGACGGTCGAGCCGGCGCGCCACCGCATGCACCTTCAGGCCACGGGCCGCCAGCATGCGCACCGTCGCCGCCCCGATCCCGCTCGAGGCGCCGGTAACCAACGCCGTTTGATAATCCTTCAATGCCATCACGCCACCTCATCTACACAGCCAACCATTTGGGCAAGGATAGATCACATCGCCACAAATGAGCTAGACTTAAAGGCAGCAGATTACCTGCCGCCGGGAGCCATCAGCATGAACATCCGCAAAACCTTGATAATCAAAGAGACGATCAACACGGATGGCACCGGCAAGGCGTGCGATCCAATAACCCGCGTTGTGGCCATGGCCGTCGTGCAAAATCCTTTCGCCGGCCTTGCCGCCAATGGCTTCGTGGAGGATCTTTCGCCTCTGTATGATGTCAGCGGCCAGCTCGGCGAACGTCTGATGGGAGATGCCGTCGCCCTGCTATCCGGTCCCGCCGTAAGTTACGGCAAGGCGGCCATTGTCGGCGTCGCGGGCGATCTGGAACATGGTGGCGCCATGATCCACCCAAAACTGGGCAAACCAATGCGGGCCGCGGTGAATGGCGGCAAGGCGTTGATCGCCTCCAATGCCAAGGTCGCCGCCATGGGCACGCCGATCGATCTACCCCTGGGCCACAAGGACGAGGCCTGGTCTTTCGATCATTTCGACACCATAACGGTGATGGTCGCGGATGCGCCCCGGCCGGATGAAATCGTCCTCTGCATGGGCGTCGCCGATGGAGGCCGGCCCCACCCCAGGCTCGGCAATGCACCAATTTTGGACTAACAGAGCCAGCAAAATCTAACGGCGACTGGTCTTTGCCTCAACGGCTTCTACATTCCCCACTAATACTATTTCGCGCCGGCGTCTAAATCGCCGTCAGCGTTCGTGGCCAAATTGGCTTCGTGGGAGGTGCCGCATGACCGAGCAGCCGCAAGCAAAACCCCGTGATCAAATCGCGGATATCGCCATCGATGTCGCTATTCGCATAAGCCTGCTGTTCCTGATTATTTATCTATGTGTCGTCATAATCCTGCCATTTCTGAGCATTCTGCTGTGGGGCGCCATTCTGGCGGTTACACTTTATCCGGCTCAGCAATGGCTGGCGGCACGCTTTGGCGGCCGCGGCGGCCTGGCCTCGACCTTGATCGTACTGATCGGGCTGAGTATTAGCCTGGGCCCGGCCATCACGTTGGGCGCGGCATCGGTCGAAAGCCTACGCGGCATCGAAGACGGCCTTGCCGACGGCTCGCTGGTGCTGCCGCCGCCGCCCGAAGGCGTCGCCGATTGGCCCATTGTCGGCAAGGAACTGGCCGCCTTTTGGGGCCTGGCGGCGACCAATTTGAAAGCGGCCCTGGTCGAGGTCAAACCCCAGGCGGATGCGCTTGGCAAGGCCCTGCTGCAAATGAGCGCCGGCGCCAGCCTTGCCGTGCTGCAATTCGCCGCATCACTGATCATTGCCGGACTGCTGTTCGGCCCGGGCCCATCCCTGGTTGACGGGTTGCGGACCTTCGAAGCGCGGATCACCTCCGCCGGCAGCAGCCGCTTCGTGGATCTGACCAACGCCACCGTGCAGAACGTTGCCCGCGGCGTGATCGGCGTGGCCCTGCTGCAGGCGTTCCTGGCCAGCATCGGTTATCTGGCCACCGACTATCCCTTCGGCGCGGCGATCACCATCGTCGTGCTGGTCCTCTCCATTCTCAATCTTGGCCCCACCCTGCCGGTACTGCTGTCCATCGGCTATGGCTGGACCTTCATGGATACCCTGCCCGCGGTCATCTTCACCATCTATATGCTGCCTGTCGGACTGCTGGATAATTTCCTGCGCCCGATCATTGTCGCCCGTGGCCTACCCGTGCCCATCGCGGTGATGTTCACGGGCGTGGTTGGCGGCGCCTTGGCGGGTGGTCTGCTCGGTCTGTTCATTGGCCCGGTCATCCTTGCCGTGGGCTACCAATTGCTAACCGCCTGGACGGCCGATAGGGGAACGGCAGCCGCCGAGAGCGGCGAAGTGGAAACGGAGCAAGGCTGATGCGCGCCCTGACATTGAGCGTGCTTGGCGTTTGCATCGTGTTGTTCACCTGGTTCGTTGTTGCCGACCGTTTCACGCCCTATTCGGCGTCCGCGCGGGTTAAGGCCTATGTGGTGCCCGTGGTGCCGGAGGTCTCGGGCTACGTCGCGGAGGTGGCGGTGGCCAACAACGACCTGGTCAAGGCAGGCCAGCCGCTATTTCAAATTCAATCCGTGCGTTACGAGCTGGCCCGGCAATCGGCGCAGGCGGCCCTGAACCAGGCCGGTCAGGACGTCGGGGCGAAAACCGCCGGCGTCAAGTCGGCCCAGGCCAAGGTTTCGAAGGCCCGCGTCCAGCTCGACAATACCAGGGCACAAGTGCAGCGTATTCTGGTGCTGGAAAAACGCGGCACCGTCGCCAAGGCGCGCGGTGACCAGGCACGGGCGAAACTAGCCTCGGCCGAGGCCAACCTAGAGACGGCCCAGGCGGAACTCGACAAGGCCCGGCAACAGTTGGGCAAAAAGGGCCGGGATAATCCCAATGTGCAGGCCGCTCTGGCCGCACTGGAACAGGCCGAAATCGACCTGGCCCGGACCATGGTATCAAATTCCCTGGAACCGACGCCTCGGTGCAACTGCGCATAGGCATCAACTGTGGCCGGGTTGTCGCCGGCGTCATTGGCCAGCGAAAATTTGCCTACGACCTGTGGGGCGACACGGTGAATGTCGCTTCGCGCATGGAGGCGAGCAGCGAACCGGGAAAAATTCAGGTGCCTGACGAACTGGCCCGAAAATTGTCCGGTTGCTTTGAATTTGAAGCACGTGGCGAGATCGAAGTGAAAGGCAAGGGTGTCATGGCAACCAGTTTCCTGATTGCGCGGAAATAGGATTGTTCAGAAAAGGCCATTGTGGCAGCCGCAGTCGCAGTGCTTCTGAATGCGCCCCTCACTTATCAAACTTCGGCGCACTGGCGCTGCCGCCGCCGTCGACGGCGATGCGCTGGCCGTTGACGTAGGAGTTCATGTCAGAGACCAGATAGCGCACGGTATTGGCGATGTCGTCGGGCTGGCAGACATGGCCAAAGGGCATGCCCGCATCCAGTTCACGCAGATCCTCGATGCCCGAGCGCGCCTTGACCAGGCGGCGGCCCATATCGGTCTCGACCAATGGCGGGGCGACGATATTGGTGCGGATATTGTTGCGGTGCTCCTCCTTGGCCATGGTGAAGGCCAATGCCTCCATGGCCGCCTTACCCATGTTGTAGGGGTTGCCGAAGGCGCCGTAACTGTCGGTCGCGACCGAGGAGATCATGATGATATCGCCGCGCTGCTGTTCGCGCATCATGGGCAGGACCAGCTTGGACAGATAAAACGGCCCAAAGGCATGGACGCGCACCACCCGCTCCATCTCCGCCGGGTCCGTATCGGCCACGGACTGTCCTCGGCTGGCGATGCCCGCGTTGTTGATCAGAATGCCAATAGGTCCCATTTCGCGGCCAATATCGGCAATCATGGCCGTGACCTCGTCCAGATTATCGACCGAGGCGCGATAGGCCTTTGCCTTGCCCCCCGCTGCCTGGATTTCCGCCACCGCTTCCGCCGCCGCATCATCGTCACGGCGGTAGTTAACGGCGACCTCGGCGCCATCCTCGGCCAGGGCAGCGGCGATGGCGCGGCCAATGCCTCTGCCCGCGCCCGTTACCAATGCTACGCGTCCGTTCAATGACATGGTTTAACTCCTCGTTACCTGGTTCCTAAATGGGTGAAATCGCCCGCACCCTGTTGGGGTGCCTGTTCGGCCGCCGTGGCGGGCTGCGATCAAAGGTATCGCATAGAATGCGCCGGGTCTGGCGCGGGTCGATTACCTCGTCGATACCAAAGGCCTCCGCCGCGCGCAGGGCGCCAAGCTGGCTTTTGAAGATATCAATGATCTCCTGACGCCGGGCAGAGGGATCCTCCGCGGCCTCGAAATCCTTGCGGTAGGCCACATCGACCGAGCCTTCCACGGACATGGCGCAGATCTCCGCCGTCGGCCAGGCAAATGTGGCATTGTTGTCAAAGGCGCTGCCGCCGCCCATGGCGTAGTAGCCGCCGCCATAGCCCTTGCGCAGCACGACGGAGGCGCGGGGCACCGTGGCCTGGCCCATTTCGAACATCAGGCGTCCGGAACGGCGGCCCAGGCCGGCCTTTTCCGCCTCGGATCCGATGGCGAAGCCGGGCACGTCGATCAGCATCACCAGGGGCAGGCCGAAGGCATCGCAGAGGGCGATGAAGTGGGGGGCTTTTTCGCAGGCCTTCACATCC
>CAYWYB010000229.1:0-8701 GCA_964462145.1 uncultured Rhodospirillaceae bacterium | reverse complement strand
GTTACCGCGCCGACGGTCACCAAATTGGGGCCGGAGCACGTGGATCAGGTTCTGATTGCAGGCAGCCACGGCGGCGTCTATGCCGGCTATCTTGCCGCCAAGGCGGGCGCCCGGGCGATTATTCTGAACGATGCCGGCGGCGGTCTGGATGGCGCCGGTTTTGCCTCGCTGCCCTATCTGGATGATCTGGGCCGGCCCGGCGCCACCGTGGCCCATGACAGCGCCCGTATTGGCGATGGCGAAGATATGGCGGCCCGCGGCGTGATCAGCCATGTCAACGAGACCGCCGCCGCCCTGGGCTGCGCCGTGGGCCAGACGGCCATGGTCTGTGCCGAAGCCATGCGGTCCGCGCCGAGCCCCTCCGGCGATGCGCCGGCCTATGAAGAAGCGCGTTTTCTGTTTTCCGCCGAAGGCGAAACACCGGCCATTTGGGGTATCGATTCCGCTTCTCTGCTGAATCCGGGCGACGCCGGCCAGATTATTCTGACGGCGTCGCACGGTGCATTGTTGGGTGGTGAGGCGGCATCCGCTATCAAATATGATGTTCTGGCCTGTGCCTTTAACGATGCGGGGGGAGGTATAGAGAATATTGGCTTCTCCCGCTTGCCGGCACTGGATCAACGAAAAATCGCCGCCGTTACGGTCGCCTGTCAAACGGCGCGCATCGGCGATGCTCGCTCCATGTGGCAGACGGGCATCGTATCTCATGTCAACGAAACCGCCGCGGCCCTTGGTGTGGCCGTCGGTGACAGCCTGCAAGAATTCGCAAAGAAAGCCCAATCGGGAGAGAGTTAAAGAGCATGTCCGAAGAAAAACTGAGTAACCAACCCCCCCGCACCATGACCGGCGGCCGCGCCCTGGCGGAAATGCTGAAGTTGCACGATGCGGCCCCGATGTTCGGCATGGGCGGCTTCCAGCTGCTGCCGTTTTACGATTCAGTGCGCGATGTGGGTTTGACCCATACCTTGATCAATGACGAACGCTGTGGCGCCTTTGCCGCCGACGCCTTTGCCAGGGTCTCGGGCCGGCCTGGCGTTTGCGATGCCACCTTGGGGCCGGGCGCCACCAACCTGACTACGGGACTGGTGGAAAGCCTGAACGCGGGTGTGCCCATGGTGGCGATCACTGGCGACAGCAACCGGGATTATTCCTGGAAGAATATGACCCAGGAATCAAAGCAGCTGGAAATCCTGGCGCCCGCGGTCAAGGAAGTGATTCGCGTCGAAGCCATCCAGCGGGTGCCCGAGTTGGTGCGCCGGGCCTATGGTGTGGCGACGTCCGGGCGGGCCGGCCCCGTGCTGTTGGATGTGCCCGAAGATATCGCCCATGGCGAATATGATTTCGACGAGAACGATCTTTATGCCGATACCTCGGCCATCAGCTCGCCGGCCTATCGCAGCCGCCCGGCCCGTGACGATCTGGCCCGTGCTGCCGCTTTGCTAGGCAAGGCCAAGCGGCCAGTCATTCTGGCGGGCGGCGGCGTGCATCTGTCCGGTGCGCAGCAGGCCCTGACCGCCTTTGCCGAAAGCTTGAACATTCCCGTCGCCCATACCTTGAGCGGCAAGGGGGCCATACCCTGCACCCATGCCCTGGCCCTGGGTCTGTTCGGGCGCTATAGCCGTATCGCCAACGATATTATCGAGAGCTCCGATTGCATCCTGGTGGTGGGTTGTAAAATGGGCGAGGTCGCGACCAAGCGCTATACCCTGCCGCCCAGGCATATTCCTCTGATCCATCTGGAGATCCTGGCGGAAGAAATCGGGCGTTGCGTACCCGCCGACGTGCCCTTGTGGGGTGATGCCCTTGCCGGTATCGAGGATTTGGCGGCGGAGCTCTCCGATAGTGCCTCCAGTCAGCACGCCACGCGAGGTGAATACGCGGCGGAAGTTGCCCAGCGCATGACCGCTTGGCGTATGGAAGTCCAGGAACGCCTGACCTCGAACGAGCAGCCGGTGAACATGGCCCGGATGTGTCAGGAGTTGAACAACACCTTGCCTGAAGACGGCATCCTGGTCGCCGATGGCGGTTTCGCGGCCCATTGGACGGGGCTGTTGTGTGAAACCAAAACTGCCGGACGTACCTATATTGCCAACCGCGGTTTTGCCTCCATCGGCTATGGTTTGCCGGGCAGCATGGGCGCGCAACTGGCGGCAGGAGAACGGCCGGTGGTCGGCGTGACCGGCGATGGCGGCTTCAACATGGTGATAGGTGAATTGGAAACAGCGGGACGGTTACAACTTGGCCTGACCATTCTGATCGTCAACAACGCCGCATCGGGCTACGTCAAGGCCTTGCAGCAGGCGCAGTTCGGCGGGCGCTTCCAGTCGTCCGATCTGAATGAAATGAATTATGCCAATCTAGCCGAGAATTTCGGCTGCCAGGGTATCCGGGTGGAAGATCCCAACGATCTGGCCGGTGCCATCCAGACCGGCATGGCGGAACGGGATCGCCCCACGGTGGTTGATGTGGTGGTTACTCGTGACCCGACCAAGATGTTGCCTGGTGTTGATAACCGCACGGCACCTATTAAGAAGGGCGACCGTATCGCCTAGAAAGTTGGTCGATCACGGCCACCGGAATCGGTGGCCGTGACGCCAATATCCTGTCTAATGCGACGTTGCTGTCGAGGTGCTGCTCGAAGCATCGGTTGTGCTGACGGAGTCGCTATCGGAAGCCGCGGCCGCAACAGCCAATGCCGCCAATGCCGCTAAGCCAATACCAGCCGCGACCGCGCCGGTGGCCAAACCGCCACCCACGGCGGCGGTGCTTGCTTGCGCACCGGTAGCTACGCCCGGCTCCGGCCCCAGGGCCGTTTGCATGTTCTGCAGCCCGGGTGGTGATGGCGGGCTAGCGGATGGCGGCGTTGGTGGTCCGCCCGGCGAAACCGAAGTAGAGAAGCCGGAGTTGACGGTCGTTGTCGTGCCGGCTGCGGTGACCGATACCGCGCCCTCCGCCACTGAGACCGTTGTGGCGCCGTTGAGTGCTACCGTGACCACCAGAATGGTACCCCGAATGCCGATAATGGCCGTCGGCGTGCGGATGGTATAACGGTCCTTAGATAGATTGCCGGAGACGAAACGCATGACGCCCTTGCTCATGGAAAGGGAGACCTGAGATTTTGTGGCATCGGCATCGAAGACGAATTTGTCCAAGGTTACCGACGAACTGGCTCCAACCGACAATATCGTATTGTCACGAAAGATGAGGCGCGCGGCGCTGTCGGCGCCGGTATTCACAACTTCGTTGCTAAAGACGTCATCCTTTGTCACCAAGGTTCGGGTATTGGCTTGCAACACGCCCCGCACATTGGCAACAATTTTGTTGGCATTGCCGACCGCGACCTGAGCCTGCGCCAGAACCGGCTGTAGAGTCAGCGCAGCGACTGCTGCGAATACTGTCATTTTGCGAATTAAGCGTTTCATGCCTGCCCTCCAAGTCAGAATAGAGATTAAAATTATTGATACAGATTGTAATAAAATCCCTTCATTTAAAACTTAACCTGAGCCGAGTCTTGCCAGCAAGGGATTTATTGAATTGGCCTACTGCCCCCGGAGTTCGGCCAGACCGCGAATCTGGCTGCCGTCGCCGTGAAAATTCGCATCTGCCAACCAGGCCTTGAAGGCCGATTTCACGTTGGGCCAATCCTGGTCGGTCATGGCGAACCAGGCGGTGTCGCGGTTGCGGCCCTTGTAAATCATATGCTGGCGGAACAATCCTTCATAACTGAAGCCCAGCCGTAGCGCGGCGTGGCGGGAGGCGGCGTTGTGGCTGTCGCATTTCCATTCATAACGGCGATAGCCCAGATCTTCGAATACGTGACGGGCCATCAGATACATCGCTTCGGTCGCTGCCCGGCTGCGCTTTAGAGAGGGCGCGTACCAGATGGAGCCGATCTCGCACGTCGCCCATTGTGGTGCAATGCGCATATAGCTGGCCATGCCGCAGGCCTTGCCGGTGACGCCGTCGATCAGGGCAAAGACCAGTGGATCCTCGCCGCTTCCCTGAGGCGCTAGCCATGTCTGAAAAGCCGCCTTGTCGGTGAATGGGCCAAAACTCATGTAGGTCCACATATCGTTGCTGGGGTCGCCGTCGGGACCGCAGGCGGCGTTGTAGAGCTCGTCGCCGTGACGGGTTGGATCAATGGGTTCGATGATAACCGAGCGGCCCGTGAACTGTTGCCGTGCCGGCCGCCTGCCATCGGGCAGGGTGCTCAACGCTTCGCCAACGGGCAAGGCAGAGCCGGTATCGTTCGTCATGCCGGCTTCCTTGCTTCGATCTGGCCCAGACGATTATCCAGGAGCCAGTCATATTTGGCCTCCGTGAAGCCAACTTCTTCCAGGTAGGAGACATATTCCGGGCCGGAGGGAACGTGTCCCGTATAATGCCCTTCGCTGATTGCCTGCAGATGATAGAACGCGGGATCGACCGGGCCGGATCGTGTGTCGTTCAGCATATAGCCGACAATCAGAATACCACCGCCTGCCGGCAGCGCGTCATAGGCCCGGCGCAGGGTGGCCAGGACATCGTCGCGCAGGTACCAATGCAGCGGCGTGATGAACGAAATCAGGTCGCAGTCATTGGGAAAATCCTCCACCTTCAGGAAGTCGCCCGGCTGGGCGGTGATACGGTCTTCCAAGCCATGCTTGGCGATGAATTCCCTGGTCACCGGCACCACATTGGGATGATCCTTGACCGTGACGCGGAACCCGGCCTGGCGTTCACAGGCCGCGATGGCATAGCAGCCGGAGCCGCCGGCGAAATCCAGCCAGTGATTGAAGCGGGAGAAGTCAAAGCGTTTGGCCAGACGATGGGCCAGGGCGATGGAGGAGTTATACCCAGCCGTGGTGAATTCACGGGCGAGATCCGGATCATCCAAATCACCCTCGTAGAGCTTGGAATGGGGCTTGTCAGCGCTGACACCGGATAGGGTCTTGGCGAAACCCGCCCATTCGCCGTACTCGGCGCCGATGGTAAAGCGCAGATAGTCGCCGAAGAATGTCGGCGCCTCGCGGACCAGAAACCGCTCCACATCGTCATGATTGACATTGCGGCCATCCACTTCGGCCACCAGATCCATGGCCTTGCAGATGATCAGCAAACGGTCGGCTGTCTCGGCGTCGATGCCGCAATGGCCGGCAATTTCCTCAGGTGTGCTGGCGCCGTTGGACAGCGCGGTAAACAGGTTGCACTCCAGGGCGGCGGCCAGGGCCTGGCTTTTCTTGAAGGAGAATGCCAGTTCGTTCAGGCGTTCGGAATTCTTGCCGACCGTGGGATCGTTCGGGATCTTGCTCATTTAGGTTTCCTCGTGGTGAGTTCTTGTTGATCGGCACCGGGTTCGGGCGCGGCGTCGAGGCTGGGCGCGGCCTGCGGGGTCGCCGGAAAGCCGATCTGGCGCAAGTCGGCTCCGTTATGGTCCCGGGTTTCAAGCACCATGTTGCGGGCCATTAGCTGCGGGTTATCGAACGCTTCCTCGGGGGTTTTGACCAAGCCGATTTCGATCTCCAATGGCGTCAGGGTATCGACCCAGTATTGCGCGTCATTGCCGGCGAAATGAGTCTGTAGGAATTCCTTGGCTTTATTGTGCGGATTGCCGACTTCCAGGCCCAATTGCCACAGATCCTCGTCGCCGAAGTAAGCAAACAGCGCCCGGCAGGATTTTTCGCTCATGGCTGTGATGACAATGTGGCGGCCATCCCGCGCGCGGTAGACGTTATTGGCCGGCCGCAGAGAGCGGTCGGCGGCGTCCTTGCCGCTGACGGCCTGGCCATCGCGCATGGTGCCGTGAGACACCGAGAGCAGGGAGAATGCGGTCTCCTGCATGGAGAGGTCGATATGGCGGCCTTCGCCGGTTTGATTGCGCCCGTGCAAGGCGGCGCTGATGGCGAAGGCGGCCATCAGGCCGTTGGCGGCATCGGCCATATAGGTTTGTGGTGCGGCAATTTCCGATGCATTGGCGTTCAGAGCATGCAGCAGGCCGGTTTCTGCCTGGAACAGCATGTCGTAGGCCGCGCGCATGGCGTCGGGTCCGTTCTGGCCAAAACCCGATTGGGAGCAATAGATGATCCCAGGGTTGATGGCGCGAATGGCATCATAGTCGATGCCAAGGCGGCTGGTGACGCCGGGACGGTAGCTCTCGATCAGAACGTCGGCCTTTCGCGCCAGATCCAGAAAGACCGCGTGGTCGTCCTTGTCGCGCAGGTTCAGGACAACCGACTTTTTGCCCCGGTTTAACAACAGATCTTCATTGGTAATGCCATTCGGGGCATGGTCCCGCTCAATGCGGATCGAGGTCGCGCCCCAGCCGGTCATCAGAAAGCCGCAATACTGGCCCGGCGTCATGACGCCGACTTCGAGAATGGTTATGCCTTTGAGGGCGTCCTGCATACATTACTCCATCAGACGACCAGAGGGGATTGGCGGCTTTCGGTTGGGTTCAGCCGGCGGCGACTTCTTCTTCGCTAAAGGTCAATTCCAGCTTCAGGCCATCGGGGCTTTGGATAAACAGCTGGGTCAGATTGAATTTCGGCACCAACCGCTCGTCATATTCGACGCCGGCGGCTTCCAGCCTGGCCTTGATCTCGCCATAGCCGGTGCAGCGGAAAGAGACATGATCGACCCGTCCGGTGCCGTCGGGGACCTCGTCGAGTTCGACCAGATGCAAGACAGGCTTGTCGGCGGCATAGACCCAGGCGCCGGGAAAGGGAAAGGGCGGCCGGTCGCCGATCCGCATGCCCAGGACGTCCACATAGAACTTGGCCGATGCCGCCGCATCGGTGGTGACGACATTGTAGTGATCGATATATTCCAACGGCATGCCATGCTCCCCTATCGGCATTTAGCGCTATATTCAAAGCTTAGTATGAACGCTGGGAACGTTCCGGGCAATGCATCCCGCCCGCTATTGCCCTGCTATTGCAAAGCATGCCCAATAGCAATTATCTAGCCATACTGAACAACAACGGCGGTAGCACCGCCGGTGGACCATAGGAGCGAGACCATGAGCGATGCCGCCAAAGACACGGCGCAGGCGGACCTTCCCCTGCTGTTTCAACCGATCACCATTAAATCCGTTACCGCGCGCAACCGCATCGTGGTGCCGCCGCTGTGTCAATACTCCGCCGTGGACGGCATCCCCAATGACTGGCATCTGGTGCATTACGGCAGTTACGCCCGTGGCGGCGTCGGCACCATCTTTATCGAGGCTACGGGTGTGGAACCGCGCGGCCGGATCAGCCATGGCTGCCTCGGTATCTGGGATGACGAGCATGGCGCGGCGCTGAAACCGCTGGTCAATATCATGAAGCGCCATGGCGCCGTGCCTGGCATTCAGATTGCCCATGCCGGGCGCAAGGCTTCGACCCAGCGGCCCTGGAACGGTTTGAGCGCCCTGAACGATGATGACATCGCGCGCGGCGACGTGCCCTGGGAAGTGGTCGGGCCGTCGCCCATTCCCGCCGACGAAGGCTGGCTGGTGCCCAGGCAATTGGACGAGGCTGAAATCGGCGAGATCATCAAAGCCTTTGGCCAGGCGGCCCGTCGCTCCCATGAGGCCGGTTTTGAGGCATTGGAAATTCATGGCGCCCATGGCTATCTGATCCAGTCGTTCCTCTCGCCCCTGTCGAACAAGCGCAACGACGGCTATGGCGGCGATTTGGCCGGGCGCATGCGCCTGGCCCTGGAAGTGACCCGTGAAGTGCGCAGCCACTGGCCTGATGACAAGCCGCTGTTCTTCCGCGTTTCCTCGGTGGATGGCTCCGACGATGGCTGGCAGCTTGAAGATTCCATCGCCCTGGCCAAGGAGTTGAAGGCACTGGGCGTGGATTGCATCGATTGTTCCTCGGGCGGCAACGCGGCCTCGGCTACGCTGACCCTGGTGCCACGTGGCCTCGGCTTCCAGGTGCCGTTTGCTTCCGCCATTCGGGCCGAGGCGGGGATCATGACCATGGCCGTGGGCCTGATCCTGGATGGCGAGCAGTCCGAGGCGATCCTGCAGGCGGGCGATGCGGATCTGATCGCCGTAGGCCGCGAAATCATGTACAATCCGTTCTGGGCCGTGCAGGCGGCGCAGGATCTGGGCATCGATCCCGGTTTCGAGATGTGGCCGGCGCAATATGGCTGGTGGCTCGACAAACGGGAACGCACCTTTCAACGCATGGGGCATAAGAGGTAGAGATGAACGAAGCAACGCCAAGCGAAGCAGGCAGCGAAGCAATCCGAGTTTTCTGGCAACCTGGGTGAAGCAGCTGCCTCCGCCTGAAGGAGCATTTGTCGGCCCGTGCGGTTGACTTCCAATCGATTAACGTTGCCGCTGATCCGGACGGGTTGGCGCAATTGCAGGATCTGGGCGTGCGCACCGTACCCGTGGTGGCCCGGGGCAATGACTATGTCATGGGGTTGTCCCTGCGCGACGTGGGCGAATTCCTCGGCCTCGACGACCAGGGCCCGGGTATGTTGGCGCCGGATGAACTGATACAAAGGCTGGACTGGATCCTTGCCGCCGCACAGCGTTATCTGCGCCAGTTGCCGGACGATCAGATGCAGGCCCAGCTACCGGGCCGCCCGCGCAGTTACCGCGATCTGACCTATCATCTGTTCCAGATCAGCCGGGCCTTCTTAGGTATGGCCAGCGGTGAGGAGCTGACCTACGAGAAACTGGGCGAGAGACCCGATGACGCGTTGGTTACATTTGCCGATATTGCCG
>CAYWYB010000228.1:0-8713 GCA_964462145.1 uncultured Rhodospirillaceae bacterium | reverse complement strand
GGTCAAAAGATGCTGCGGGTGCGGGCGCCAAAATGGCTGCCTTGATCACGGAGGCAATGCTGCCTGTTCCCGGCCCCCACGCCGTGCCGGTGACCAGCGGCGGCGTTGTCATGGTGATCGGTCGTGATGATGTCGCTTTCGAAGCCGCGCGCCGCCTTGGCCAACGCATGGATGTGACCTTGATTTTACAAGGGCCCGCCGCGGTCATGCCTACGCGCACCGTCGACGTACCCGTCTTTCATTGTGCCGCCATACGCGCGCGGGGCCACCTGGGTGCCTTCGCGGTGGAAATGGATGGTTTCGCGGCCATGACACCGTCGTCGCGCCGGGAAATCAAATTCGGTTCGCCCGCGTCGGGCTCAACAAGAAGCGATTTCGACATCATTCTTGATCTGCGCGGCGGTGATCCGATGTTCACGGCGCCTGACAAATGTGACGGCTATTTCAATCCCGACCCCGGCGATCCGATTGCTATCACCAATCTGCTTTTCGACATTCTCGACCTGGTGGGCGATTTTGAAAAACCGCGTTATGTGGAATATGATAAGGCGATCTGCGCCCATGCCAGAAACGGCATCGCCGGCTGTACCCGGTGTCAGGATCATTGCCCAGCGGGCGCGATAACGCCCGATGGCGACATTATTGAAATTGATCCCCATGTCTGCGCCGGCTGCGGCACCTGCGCCGGCGTCTGCCCGACCGGTGCCGTCAGCTATGCCATGCCGCGGCCCGATGACCTGTTACGGCGGATGCGAAGCTTGCTCCAAGCCTACGCGGCAGCCGGCGGCAAGCAACCATTGTTGTTGTTCCATGACGGTGATTTCGGCGAAGACATGATCGATACCATGGCCCGGCATTATAATGGGCTGCCGAGCAACGTTCTGCCAATCGCCGTCAACGCCCTGGGACAATGCGGCCTGGATATTTTGTTGGCGGCCCGGGTTTATGGCGCGGGTAAATCCCTGCTGCTTGCCCCGCCCGGCATGGCGGAGGAACTCGCACCCCTCGAAGAGTCCGCCACCCTTGCCAATCACATCCTGAGCGCGCTTGGCTACGCTGATGGCCGGACCGAAATTGTTCAGGAGAACGATCCGGAAGCCGCCAACGCCGCACTATGGTCGGCGGCGGCGGATATAATAACCGGACCCCGCGCGGCTGTGTTTGAACCGACAGCAGACAAGCGTACGGCGTTGAATTTGGCGCTTATGGCGCTGCATCGCGTGGCGCCGGAAGCGCAAGATGAAATCGCCCTGCCGCCCGGTGCGCCTTTTGGTACGGTCGATATTGATGTGGACAATTGCACTCTGTGCCTTGCCTGCGCCGGAGTCTGCCCGGCGAATGCATTGCGGGACACGCCGGATCATCCGCGCCTGAATTTTGTCGAGACGGCATGCGTGCAATGCGGACTATGCGCGTCCACGTGTCCCGAGAAGGTGATCAAACTGCGGCCTCGTCTGGTTTTCACCGGCGCCGCGCGAGATACCCGGGTTATCAAGGAGGAAGAGCCTTTTGACTGCATCCGCTGCGGCACTCCCTTTGCGACCAAATCAATGATTGAGACGGTGACGGAAAAGATGTCGGCACACAGCATGTTTCCCAACAGCCAGGCCTTGCGGCGCCTGCAAATGTGCGCCGACTGCCGTGT
Source organism: uncultured Rhodospirillaceae bacterium (assembly GCA_964462145.1). GTDB lineage: Bacteria > Pseudomonadota > Alphaproteobacteria. The sequence goes on along the minus strand of CAYWYB010000228.1, from coordinate 7,068 downwards.
CATTGATATGGTTGAAATCGAGGCGGACCCCATGGCGGCGGGAGCCCGACCGAGGGTGCGGACCACTGAAGACTATCTTAGTGGCCGCATAACCGATGATCCGGACGATGACACCAACGGATAAAGTTGGGAAAGATCTGCGATGACCGGACTTGGTTGGCAAACCGTCCGCAGCTGCATTCTGACTGCTGTCTTCTGCATGGCTGTACACCATGCCGCCGCTAAACCTGCCTTCATTACCTTGGTCTCAACCACGTCGACCCAGAATTCCGGTCTTTTCGATCACATTCTGCCAATATTTAAAGCCGCATCCGGGATTGACGTTCGCGTTGTCGCCGTCGGCACCGGCGCCGCGCTTAGGCTGGCCCGCAACGGCGATGCTGATGTTTTGTTAGTTCATCACCAGCTTTCCGAAGAGGCATTTGTCGCCGCTGGGTTCGGCGTTGCCCGCCATCCGGTGATGTACAACGACTTCATTATTCTCGGACCCGAAGCTGACCCCGCTGGCGTTCTCGGCCTGCATGACCCTGCCGCAGCACTGGCCCGGATCGCCAGGTTACAAGCACCGTTTGTGTCCCGTGGTGATGACAGCGGCACCCACAAGCGAGAATTAGCGCTGTGGGCGGGCACCGGCATCGATGTAGCAGCGCATTCGGGATCCTGGTATCGTGAAGCCGGTTCCGGCATGGGTGCGACCCTTAACACCGCCACCGCGATGGAGGCCTATACTCTGAGTGATCGAGGCACCTGGCTCAGCTTCCGGAATAAGTCGCAACTGAAGATTGTCTTGCAAGGCGGCACGAATTTGCGGAACCAGTACGGTGCCATACTGGTTTCAGCTGAGCGTCATGGCCATGTCAAAGATGAACTCGGACAGAAATTCATCGACTGGCTGCTGGCAAAACAGGGCAAGACCTCGATTGCCAATTTCAAGATCGATGGACAGCAACTGTTCTATCCGAACTAGAAAGCCTAATGGTTGGCAGTCAAATCAGGCAATCACTTATTGAGACTGGAGAACGGCACCATCTGCCAGCATCGCAATGTTGTATCAGTTACGCCGTTGGCAAACCGATCAGCCCTCCTCCACCAACTCCAAGCCCTCGCGGCTTGGTCCTTCGAGCATAATCGCCCGCGTTTCGCCCAAGGGATAGATATCCGATAGAAACGTCACCCCCTCGTCGCGCAACTTGGCGATCCAGGCGTCCAGATCACCAACCGACAACGCCAGGTGATCCTGAAACTGACCCAGGGAAGACCCAAGCGGTGCGTCCCCCTGATTGGCGTACCAGATCAGATCCACATCGCCGAAAGTAACGCCACCGCGCGGGGCACGGTACATGCCCTCCGCTTTCAAGGCCGGGAATGTACGGTCGGTGGTGCGCGGCACCTTGCAGTTTGCCTCGGTCACTTCGACATCGCCAAAACCGGCGCGCGGCGCGGCGTTGAAATGCTTCTGATACCAAAGCTGGGCGCAGAGCGGGTCGTCCTGCCACATATGGATATGGTTGAAGCGTTCGTTGGGATAATCCCCGGCGATCTCGAACAAGGCGCCCTCGGGTCCCTTGAAATAGGCAAACCCCGGTCCACCGGGCGCGGGCGTTCCTGCGGCTTGTAATTCGGCGATCTGCATCCGGGTCACGCCCAACACTTCCCCGGTGCGAAACCAAGTATCGCTGCTTAGCAGGACATATTCATCCTCGACGCCAGTATACAAAGGCTGCGTCGCGATCTCTTCGCGAGCATCGAAGGCGGCAACAGTGGCGCGGCAGTCGGTGACATGCCAGCCGAAATGCCAGATCGCACTTTGTGGCTCGCTCGTCGGCGGCTCACCGACTTCGTCGAACAGGATCATCGCGTTATTGGGTGACAGAAGAGCCGGGAAGCCGCCCCATGACCCAATTGAGGTGTGGGAAACTGGCGCGTGTAGAAGCCGATGGCAGCGGCGGGATCAATAGCGCGCAAATGCAGATGATGAAAACCTGGTGTGGGCAGCATGATGACTTGCTCCTTCTATTGTTCGGCGGAATAGATTCATTCAGATTTAAGCGATCTCTCGCCGCACGATCGCAGCCCCTTTGACCATGGCCTGCAACTTGCCAAAGGCAACGTCGCGGGCGAGGTATTTCATGCCGCAATCGGGTGCGGCGACCAAACGATCGGGGCTGATATGGCGAAGGGCGCCGCGCAGCCTCTCGGCGATGGCCTCCGGCGTTTCGATTGTCTCGTCGCCAAGGTCGATAACGCCAAAAAGGATCCGCTTGCTGGGCAGTTTCTCCAGGATCACCGGATCCAGTTTTGGCTGTGCCGCCTCAATGGAAATGGCCGTGGCGCAACACTTGTCCAACTCGGGCAGGAAGGAATAGCCCGACGGCTTGTCGCTGACTACATAGGCATAGCCAAAGCAAAGGTGCACCACGGTTGTACCCTCGATACCGTCCAGCGCCCGGTCGATTGCGGCAATGCCAAAACGGTTGGACTCTATGGGATGGGCCTGCATGTGCGGCTCGTCGATCTGGATGACATCAGCGCCGGCAGCCTTCATCTCGCGCACTTCCTCGTTCACCGCCGCCGCGTAGGCCATGATCAAGGCTTCCTGATCGCCGTAGTGCTCGTCGGCTGCCATCTTGGCCATGGTAAAGGCGCCGGGGATGGTAATCTTGATGGGCTTGTCGGTATGGGCGCGCAGGAAGGCGACGTCACGCACCTGTACCGGCTGCCTGCGCTTTATCGGGCCGACCACGCGGGGCACCAACGTGGGTTTGCCCGTACGGCCCGGTACCGTGGCCGGGTTATCCACATCGATGCCGTCCAGGGCATTGGCGAAGCGGTTGAAATAGCTCTCGCGGCGAACCTCGCCGTCCGAGACGATATCGATGCCGGCCCGTTCCTGGTCGTGCAGAGCCACCAAGGTCGCGTCGTCCTGGGCCTGCTCCAACAGATCCTCTGGCGGGCGCCAGACGTCGCGCATGCGTACCCGCGGCGGTCCGCTCGCCAGCAAAACCTCCTTATCAACCAGCCAATCAGGTTGCGGATAGCTGCCCACCAAAGTGGTTGGTATCAATTGCTCGAACATTCGCTCTCCCCCGAATGAGTTTGCGGGCCACTATCGCAGAAATCATAAGACCGTCGGCAATGCCTGTTTAATACCCTGCCGCGACATCTATTGCCTGCAACAGAGGTTCGCCGGCGTCCAGGCGCCGAATGTTGGCGACAATTTCCGTCACCAGTCGGGCGACCGTCGGTCGCCGCGCCACATGCGGCATGACGGTGACCTTGGGATGCAGCCAGAGCGGGCTCTCGGTCGGCAACGGCTCGGGCCAGAGCGCGTCGAGGGCGGCATATGACAATTGTCCGGAATCCAACGCATTGATCAGATCCTCGTCGACGACATGCTTGCCGCGTCCGACGTTTATCAGCATCGCGCCTTTCGGCATCATGGCAAAAGTTCGAGTGCAGAAAATGCCCTCCGTTTCTTTCGTCAGCGGCAGCAGACAGACGGCGATGTCGGTTTGGTTGAGAAACGACTCGAGCTGATCTGAGCCGTGAAATATCGGAACTTCGGCATCTTCTTTGGGCGTTCTGACCCACGCCGAGACATTAAATTCCAAAGATTTCAAAACCAACGCCGGCGCCTTGGCCATCATACCGAAACCAAGGAAACCCACGCGTCGTTGCTCGGGCCGTTTTATTGTCGCCCGATGCCACTCCCGCTTCGCTTGGTATTCCTGATAGGTGGGCATTTCGCGATGGAAACGAAGCACATGCATGATGACGTATTCCGTCATCATCGGATCACCGCCCGCCGGCTCCAACTTGCCCAACGGCACGTTCGGCAGTTTGGGATGGCTGACAATATCATCCACGCCCGCCGCGCGCGTGAACATAGCTTTCAAATTTGGAAACGGGGGACGAACGCCGAGATCGGGGTGCATGAACGCGAGATACTCAATGTCCGCAGGCTCTCCCGCATCGGGCCAGAAGCGAATTTCCAGATCAGGAAGCCGTTCTTCAAATGCCGCGCGCCAGGCCTCGGCGTTGTCGATATACCTGTCCAGATTAATGATAAGTAGGGCCACCTGACTTCCTTCGCGTTTGTTTCATGTTGCCCGCGACGCATCCGCCGACTTATGCCGGGATACCAAGCAGCCTGGACGCTGTGCCGCCGAGGATCGCGATCTTGTGGTCATCGGTGAGATCGGGCGTTTCAAGGATCAGGTCGATTGCCGTCGATGTCCACGGATAGGGATAGTCTGTGCCCACCATGAGTTGGCTAGCGCCGACCTCGGCGGCCAGATGGCGGACGCCTTCGGGCCGGAACACCATGGTATCGTAGTACAATTTCTTAAGGTACTCGGTCGGCGCTTTCTTGATCGCCCCGTGCTTGCCGCCGGGTGACAGGTCGGGGCGAACCGGCCCGCCGTGATCGGAGCGACCCGCATAGGAGGGCAGGTAACCGCCTGCATGTGCCGCGCAAATTTTCAGGCCAGGATATCGATCAAGCGTGCCCTCGAAAATCAGATGCGAAAGCGCAATCGTGGTTTCCAAAGGATTGCCAATCACGTTGGTGAGATAGCCATTGCCCTCAAACCGAGCGCCCAGCTGCGACGGCGCGCCATCGCCTTGGGGATGAATAAATGCGAGTACACCGAGCTCCTCGACCTGGGCCCAAAACGGGTTGAATTTCGGATCGCTGATTTCCTTGCCGGCGACGTTGCCGCCGATGGCCACGCCGCGCAGGTCGTATTTTCTCACGCCTTCCTCAAGCTGTTCGGCCGCAAGATCGGGAAATTGCAGGGCCACCGATGCGAAGGCCACAAACCGGTCTGGATTTTTCGCGCAGGCCTCGGCAAGGGCCTGATTCTGAATCCCAATAATCTGTTTGGCGAGATCCCGGTCATCGACCCTGTACCAATTGGGATTGATGCTCAACGCCTCGATATCGATGCCCTGCTCATCCATCGTCTTGATGCGCACGTCGACCGCGGTCGCCATATCCAGGTCGGTTCGCAGCCCCGGCCCGGCAAGTTCATGACCCATCAGCGCCAGCGCCTCCGGTACCGCACAATGCGCATGGATGTCCACGGTCCTCACATGTTTCCCATCGCAGACGACTTTGCGGCGTTTAGACTTTTCGTGCGCCACCGGCCCCGCCTCTAAACCGCATGTGACAAACACCAAACCATCGCCGGTTCCGACCGTTGAAGAAGTGACCTCCGTGCTATGCGTCATGGTGCGCCATGTCTCCGATTTTCAGATCGCGGATACTATTGGTCATTTTTTCGTCGCAAGCAATTAACGGTCGGGCTTCCCGAACTTGCCTTGCGTAGGGACGATGTCGCAAGCCGTAATGAAAGAACATTCGTTTGTGATGCAGCGGTAGCCCTTCCGCTTTTTGTATCCTGGTTCCAGAATATTTGGGGCTGAGTTCAAGCGCCGCTATTCATTAGTATTTTTTGATTGCCTGCTATTGGCACATAGCGCTGGTGGTGGATTTAATCCACCGTTTCCGCAATGGCCCCAATATCAAGCATCGCGTTGGGTGCGATGAATCAGACGGCTTCGTCACCTTGCTACTTTCTTATTGAACGCGCTCTCCGCTTATCCCCGTGCGCGTCAATCGTGGCCGATGAGATTGCGCCAGCCGCCATTGCTCTCGGGATAGACGATGTACATCAGCTTCGCCTTGCCGGTCGTTTCGTAAAGCAGTTGCGTGTTCTTGGGCAAAAAGATGGTGTCGCCTTCCAAGGCCTCGTGCACCTTGCCGTCGATGACGCAGCGGAAATTGCCTTCCAGGACGTAGAAAATCTCGTCGTAGTTCAGGAACCATTCAGCCGACATGTCTTCGCATTCGATGATGCCCATGCCGAGGCCGTTGCTCAGCGGTTGACGGACGATGCGGCCAAACCGCGTCTTCACCGGATCCTGTCCAACTCTGTCTTCAAAGACAACGTCCTCCGCCTTGATGACCGTCGCTTCCCAATATGAACCTTTCATGGCCCGGCTCTCCTATCTATCGCGTCTCAATCCTTACCGATGAGCTGACGCCAACGCATATTGCCCTCGGGATAGACGATATAAAGAACCCTCGCCTTGCCGGTCGTCTCGTAGCGCAGTTGCGTATCCTTGGGTATGAAAATGGTGTCACCCGCGCCACCCTCGTAGACCTTGCCGTCGATGATGCAGCGGAAATTGCCTTCGAGAATGTATAAAATCTGGTCGTAGTTCTGGAACCAGTCCTCGGCCATGTCATCGCACTCGATGATGCCGAAGCCGAGGCCGCCGCTCAGTGGTTGGCGGACGATGCGGCCAAAACGCGCCGTCACCGGGTCCTCTCCGACCCGATCTTCAAAGACGATATCCTCCGCCTTGATAACCTTCGCTTCCCACATGGCGCGGCCCTCCTTCCCTATGCTCCGGCCAGTTAGCCTAGCATCGCATCCCGAGGTTGTAACAATGAATATTCCCGGAGTGATCGAAAGGAAGCGTGCGACGGAGCCAAATGATCTCCTGAAAATCTGGGTAATGGCGGCGGCCCGATCACGTTATCGGCACTTGCCCGGAGGCCCTGTGGTTCCTATTATGCCGCGCCGTTTGGCGGGAATTTTAAACAACTGATTTGGACCGGAAGACAACATGCTGAACGCCTTACGAAAGAGTGCAAGCACCTGGGTCGTAAAGATTTTCCTAGGCTTGATCATGCTCAGCTTCGCCGCCTGGGGCGTTGGCGATATTCTGCGGGTGAAACCCGAAGCCTCCGTCGTCACGGTGGGCGATACGCAGATCACCGGCTATGAATTCCTCAATGATTTCAACCGCCAGGTCCGCCGCATGCAACAAAGCCTGGGCCCAACCTTTGATACCCAGCAGGCCCGCCAGCTGGGCATGGTCGATCAGGTGCTGCAACAGGCGATCACCCGGGCGCTGTATGATCAGGAAGTGGCCGAGCTGGAATTGACCATGTCGGACGCCGATATCGCCGCCTGGATCAAGCGTTCCTCCGCCTTCAAGAACAGTTTCGGGCGCTTTGATAAACTGCTGTTCGAACGGCGCCTGTCGGAAAACGGC
>CAYWYB010000227.1:0-8764 GCA_964462145.1 uncultured Rhodospirillaceae bacterium | reverse complement strand
GATACCGCGCGTCCTGTTCAAACCAGGTGGCCGCCATGAATAATGCGGGCTAGTTTCAGGCCAAAGAGGGAGCCCACGAGATGACGGAGCAATCGAACCGGCCAGCCGCCGTTGCCACCTTGCAGGAAGACAACGACCGGGTGCGGATTACCGAGTATCGTTTTGCGCCGGGCGCGGAGACGACACGCCATGTGCATGAATGGGACTACGTGGTGGTGTCGCAAACCAACGGTCTGTTGCTGATCGCGGAACCCGACGGCACGGAGAGCAATTCGGAACTGACGCAAGGCATCTCGTACTACCGCCGCGCCGGGGTCGACCACAATGTCATCAACGCCGGGGCGGAGGAATTGGTCTTTATCGAGATTGAGCTGAAGGCTCATCCCATTGAAGACAATTAGAAAAGACGGGAGGATTCGAGATGAAATTTTATGGCAACGGTATCTCCATTGAATACGAACTTTTCGGTCCCGAGGGCGCGCCGGTGGTGGTGTTAAGCCATTCCCTGGGGTCTTCCTCTGTGATGTGGGCGCCGCAATTGCCAAAGCTGGCGGAGAAATACCGTGTGCTGTGCTATGACACCCGCGGCCATGGCGGCACGGCGGCGCCGGAAGGCGCCTATAGCCTGGATCAACTGGGTGATGACGCCCTGGCCCTGATGGATGGCCTGGAGATGCATCAGGTGCATTGGGTGGGTCTGTCCATGGGCGGCATGATCGGCCAGAACATCGCCCTGCGCCAGACTGGCCGCTTCAAAAGCCTTTCGCTCTGCGATACCTCGTCGCAAATTCCCGCCGAGGGCCGCGCCACCTGGAACGACCGTATCGCCATGGTGACCGGGGCGGGCATGACGCCCTTGGCAGCCCCTACCATGGAGCGTTGGTTCACCGCGCCATATCTGGCCAGCGAACCGCCATCGGTGGAGGCGATCCGGGCGCAATTCCTGGCCACGCCGCCGGCTGGTTTCATCGGCTGCTGCCATGCCCTGAAGGTGTTGGACTACCTCGACCAGTTATCCAGCATCGATCTGCCAACCCTGATTATTGTCGGTGCCGATGACACGGGCACGCCGGTCTCCGCTTCCGAGGCCATGCAGGCCCGGATCGCCAATTCACAATTGGTGGTTCTGGAGGAAGCGGCGCATCTGTCCAACATCGAACAGGCCGACGGCTTCACCTCCGCTCTGCTGGGTTTCCTTAACGCACAGTAGGTTTATTCTCCGCGCTGAATAATTTCGCTGCCGTCTTCCAGGACATCGCTTGGGTGTTGGATGACCTGGTCGCCGGCCGCCAGACCTTCGAGCACCTGGGCCTGTTCGCCGTTGCTTTGGCCGATCTTCAAATGCCGTAATTGTGCGGTGCCGTCCTTGGCAAGGAATACGGCCCAATTGTCGCCGTCCCTGAACAGCGCGCTCATGGGGACCTGAAGCACTTTGCCGCCGCGCCAGATGACGATGCGGGTTTCGACGCGGTAGCCGTGGCCCAGGCGGGCGTAGCGGCTGGGAGGGTCGGTAAACTCGATCAGTACATTGACCCGCTGTTCCTCGACGCCGAGGGCCGAAACCTTGGTGAAGCCCGCCGGTTCAACCCGGCGCACCCGGCCCTTCAGGGTGACGGCGCCGCCCCAGTCATCTATCAGTACGTCGTCCCCGGTTTGAACCTGAACCGCATCCGACGACAGCAGATCGACAACGATTTCCAGGTTCCTCGGATCGCCAACCTCGACCAGCGGCGCGCCCATGGCAACGACGGCGGCGCTTTCGATCACCAGGCGCAGGATCTGTCCGTCAATGGGGGAACGCACCGTGATGCAACATGCGGGCCCGCCGGCCTGCTTGCGCGCGCCAGGATCTATCAGGGCGGCGCTGGCGGTTTCAAGTTCATAGCGTTTGACGCGCAGCCCGGCCCGGGCGGTGGAGACGGCGGCTTCCTTCGTTTTCAGGCCAAGCTGGGCATGCTCCAATTGCCGCTTGGATATGGTGCCCCGTTTGACCAGCGCCTGGGCCCTGGTGAAATCCGCGCGGGCGAAATCAAGCTCCGCCAGGGTGCGTTTCAGCTCCGCCTCGGCCAGGGTGCGGGCCGCCTGCGCCGCCTTGATCCGGGCCTTGGCCTCCGCCGTTGAGCGCAGGTCAAGGAAAGCCGGATCGCTGGGCTCGATGGCGGCAAGCACGGTTTCGTGCGCCGTCACCGCCGCGCCCACCTTTTGACTGGTCCTAAGCTTGCGGCCAGCCACCGGGGCGGAAACCACATAGATGTCCTTGACCCGCGTCCGGCCCTCTTCGTCCAGAGTTACCATCATGGGGCCGATGGTGACCGTGCTCAGACTGACCTCGGTGGGCTGTGGGTGGATGGCGTGAGCAAGCGCGCCGGCAAGAACGATTGCCCCGGCGATGTACCCGATGCGGCGCGGCCATGGTGATCGCATTTTGCCTACTCCCTTGTTTTCAGAACCGCGACCAAGTCGAGGCGATCGATCCGCCGGCGCACGATCAGGCCGGATATGGCTGCCGCCACGATCACCGCTGACATGGACATTGCCAGCGTCCCCGGCGTCACCACCATGGGCACCCGGAACAATTCAGTGTTCAAGTTCCAAACCATCAGGCGCGCCAAACCGATGCCAAAGACACAGCCAAAGGGTAACGCGGCGAGGGTGAGGATGCCCAACTCACCCAACAGGATGTACGAGACCTCGGCGCGCGTGAAGCCCAACACCCTAAGGGAAGCCAGCTCCCGTCCCCGTTCCGACAGGGACACACGGGCACTGTTGTAGACCACGCCAAAGGCGATCAGGCTGCCAAACAGAATGTAGAAAAACAGCATGATGTTCAGGGTCTTGGCCATGGTCTTGCGGAAAGTATCAAGGGCTGCCGTCTGTAAGGAGACCCCGGCAACGGCGGGAGTATTTTTCAGGCGCCGATACAGTTCGGCCGCATGGCGGCTGTCGACCTGCAAATAGGCACCGGAGATCAATTGCCCTTCACCCATCAGTCTGTTCAGGGCGGCCCGGTGCATATAGGCCGGCGCGGCGATATATTCTTCGATAATTGCCGTGACCGGCACATTCACGACCGGCCGCCGGCCTTCCAGTGCCTCGACCCGTATCCGCATGCCGCGCCGGGCCTGCAGCATTTCAGCCATCTTGGTTGACAGTACAAGGCCGGTCTTGGGCAAGCTGACCGCATTCAGATCCGTATCCAGAACCCGACGTAGCGTGGTGTCGCTGCCCAGTCCGGCGATGGATGCCCGCTCGCTGCGCGGGCCAAGGTGAAGTTTCACCGCTACCTCTCGATAAGGCTCCGCCGTCATCACGCCTGGCAGGCGGCGGATCTCGGCCATGGCACGGATGCCGCGCGGTTCGGTAAAGACCACGGTCGTATCCTGGCGCTGACCGTGGTGGAAATAGATATCCAGCATATGATCGATGGAATCAAAAAAGAACAACGAAGCCACTAGAATGGCCACGGCCATGGCTATCCCCAGCGCCGTCAACCCGGCCCTAAACGGCCAGCGGCCCAAGTGACGGAGGATCATCAACGTGGGCTGCCCCAACCCCTTGATCAGGCCGGTTTTGCTGACCAGGCCGCGATGATACATGGTGGGGGCGGCGGGCTGCATGGCGACGGCGGGGGGCAGGGTCACGGCCAACCGGATCGCGGTCGCCGCGCCGAGACAGCTGGCGGCCAGACTGACCCCGCCGGCGGCGGCGAAGATCCAGATATCAAGGCGGAAGTAGAGTATGGGAAAGCGGAAGAATTCCGTATACAGCTCGGTCACCGCACGCCCAAACCAGGCGCCCGCCAGAAAACCCAGGGCGATGCCGATGGCCGTTATCAGCAGCACCAGTTTCAGGTAATGACCGCCGACCGCCACGTTCGAATAACCAAAAGCCTTCAGCAGGCCGATCTGTTCCCGTTCCGTGGCGATAATGCGGGAGACCACTACATTCAGCAGAAACGCCGCCACGGCCAGAAAGATCGGCGGCACGACCTTGCCTAGGCCCCGCAGTTGTTCCATTTCGTTGGCGACAAAGGCGTGAGAAATCTGATCGGCGCGTCCGTAGGCGCCGATCCCACCCGATGATGCCAGTAAGTCATCCAGCCTGTTGATGACGGCGTTTTCATCCGCTGACCGCATCAGGCTCAGGCTGACGTCGTTAAAGGCGGATTTCAGATCGAAGCTGGCGGCAAGAGCCTCCCGGCCCATCCAGACGATGCCGAAACGCTTGTCATCGGGCATCAGGACGCCGGGTCCGATGGCGTAGATGTATTCAGGCGACAAGGCGATGCCGACAATTTGCAGGCGTCGTTTGTGGCCATTTATGGTGGCAAGGATATGCCCGCCCGGTGTCAGGCCATGGGCATCCGCGAATGGCTCGCTCAAGATCACTTCGTCGGATCGTTTGCCATCCGGCAGGCGGCCACGGCGTAGGACAATTTGGTTCAATGCCGGGGCGCCGCTTTTGGGTAGGGAGATCAAGCGGCCCAGGACCGGTTCATCCATGCCAGCCACATCCAGATTGGCTGCTTCCACGATGCGTGTATCTATCCGTTTTACACCGTCGATGCGGGCAATTCTTTCGGCCAGAGAGGCGGGCGCCCGTTTTAGGTGGGCGAAGACCTCGGCGAAGCGCTGTTGTTCGTAATAGGCATCCCGGGTCAATTCCAACGACGCAAGGGTGCCGAACGACATCACCACGGTCGAGATGCCGCAGGCGATGACAACGGCGATGGCCAGGGCCTGGCCCCGGATGTGCCACAAATCCCGCAGCAGTTTCCGGTTCAGGGCGCTCATTACCAGCTGACCTCGGTGGCGGGAATTTTGCGCTCGTTGGCGCGGACTGACGATAGGGCGCCATCGGCGAAGGTCACCACCCGGTCGGCGATGGCGGCGATGGCGGCGTTGTGGGTGATGACGGCGGCGGTGGTGCCGAATTCCCGGTTGACCCGTTCGATGGCTTCCAGAACGCCGATGCCGGTCTTGCTGTCCAGGGCGCCCGTTGGTTCATCGCACAGCAGCACCTCTGGCTTTTTCGCGATGGCGCGGGCGACGGCGACGCGCTGTTGCTCGCCGCCCGACAGTTGTGCCGGGAAATGATCCACGCGATCGGCCAGGCCGACAATCGCCAGCGCCTCGACCGGTGACAGGGGATCTGGCGCGATTTCCGTCACCAGGGCGACGTTCTCCCGCGCCGTCAGAGACGGGATCAGGTTATAGAATTGAAACACGAAACCAACATGATCCCGGCGGTAGCGGGTCAACTCGCCGCCATCCAGCGCGGTAATATCCTGGTCGTGAAAACTGACCCTGCCGGCGGTTGGTGTGTCCAGGCCGCCAAGAATATTCAGGAATGTGGATTTGCCGCTGCCCGACGGTCCCAGCAGGACCACGAGTTCGCCTTCGAGGAGGTCGAGATCAATGCCGCGCAGGGCGTGGACCTCTGTCTCGTCGGCGCCATAGATCTTGGTCAGACCCCGAACGGAAAACGCCGTCGAAGCCATTTCATGCTCGTCTGCGGCTTTGTACGTCATATCAGCCGGTATATTAAGGTAAATTCATGTATCTACCTTAACGGTAATCAAGTCTCTCCTGTAACGGAAAGGTTTTGCACTACTGCGTATGGGCTGCCGCTAGGCTGGCAATCGCGGCGGGCAGGGCGCCTTCGCCGTGGGGAATGCCAAGGATCTTGAAGGTGGATTCCACGCTGGCCAGGGTGCCCAGGATCATTGGCTCGTTGATATCGCCCATGTGGCCGATGCGAAAGGCCTTGCCCTCCAATTGGCCCAGGCCGCCGCCCACCGCGACATTGAAGCGGTCGCGCAGGACGCTTTGGAACTGTTTGACATAGAAGCCTTCGCCGACGCGGATGGTGGTGATGGACTCGGCGCGCTGTTCGGGTATCAGGGCGTTGATTTCCATCTCACCCGCAGTCGCCCAGGCATTGACCGCCGCCCGGGTGGCATCGCCCAGGCGGGCGTGGCGGGCAAAGGCCGCGTCCAGGCCTTCCTCGGCCAGCATGTCCAAGGCCTCGCGCAGGCCAAAAATCATGTGCTCGGGCGCCGTGCCCGAGAACCAGCGGTAGGCCTCGGGGCGGACCATGCTGCGGCTTTGCCAATCCCAATAGCTGCGCGGGCTGCCGCCGCCAGCGGCGTTGGCGACATCGCGAGCCTTTTGGCTGACCGCGTTGAAGCCGAGGCCAATGGGACACATCAGGCCCTTTTGCGAGCCGCCGATGGCGATATCCACGCCCCATTCGTCCATGCGGAAATCGGTGCAGGCAAGGGAGGCTATGACATCGGTGACCAGCAAGGCATCGTGGCCGGCATTGTCGATGGCTTTGCGCATGGCAGGAATTTCCGAAGTGATGCCCGTCGCGGTTTCCGTATGCACCATCAGGACGGCGCGGTATTCACCTGCTGTGTCGGCGCGCAGCCGTTCCTCGACTTCGTCCACGTTGATGGCGTGGCGCCAGTCCGAGGGAATGGTGTCGATGGTAACGCCCAGTTGTTCGGCCATATTCGACCAGGCGAATGAGAACAGACCGGTCTCGGGTACCAGGACCTTGTCGCCCGGCGAGAGAACATTGGAGAGAGCCGCTTCCCAGGCGCCATGGCCGTTGGAGGCGTAGATGAACACTTCTTCGTCGGTTTTGAAGATGGGACGGATATCCATCAGGCATTCGCGGGCCAATTCAACGAAATCAGGGCCGGAATATTCCCAGGCCGGTTGATGCATGGCGCGCAGGATGCGCTCGGGAATATTGGTCGGCCCCGGCGTCTGCAGAAAATTACGTCCCCGTCGTACGGTCATGGTCTGGTTCCTTGGTCTTAGAACGTTCCGTAAAAGGAAAAGCCCGCCATGATCGTACAGGCGGGCTTAAATTCCAATGATTTTGCCCTGATGTCAGCGGGCGGCGCCCAACATTTCCTGCAAGACGCTGATTTTTGCCTCTGCCAGGCGGCGGCCTTCGCCTTCTTCCGCCGCTTCCAGTTCGCCATTGGCATCCTGGATACGGGCTTCCAGGTCGGCCCGGTCCATGTCGGAAACCACCACGGCTTCTTCCGCCAGGACAACCAGGCGGTCGGCCGCGACTTCGGCGAAACCGCCGGCGATATAAACCCGGTCCGGGTTGTCGCCGCCGGCGCCTTCAACTTCAATCACGCCGGCACGAAGCGCCGAGATCAACGGCGCATGGCCCGGCATGACGCCGAAATCGCCCTCCATCCCAGGCATCGCCACGGCATCCGCATCCACCGACATCAACAGCCGGTCGGGCGATACCAGTTCGAATGAGACCTTGTCGGCCATGGTACAGGTACCTCTTGCTAGCTAGACTAGGCCGCTTCCGCCGCCATCTGCTTGGCTTTCTCGATGGCTTCCTCGATGGTGCCAACCATGTAGAAGGCCTGTTCCGGCAGCTCGTCGTGCTGGCCCGAGCAGATTTCCTTGAAGCCCTTGATGGTGTCTTCCATCTGCACGAAGGTGCCCGGCGTGCCGGTAAAGATTTCCGCCACGTGGAAGGGCTGCGAGAGGAAACGCTGGATCTTCCGGGCCCGGGCCACGGTCAGGCGATCCTCTTCCGACAACTCGTCCATGCCCAGAATGGCGATGATGTCCTGCAGGGCCTTGTACTGCTGCAGGATACGCTGCACCTCGCGGGCGATGTCGTAATGTTCCTGACCCAGGACGCGGGCGTCCAGGATGCGGGATGTGGAATCCAGCGGATCCACGGCCGGGTAGATGCCCAACTCGGCGATTTGCCGCGACAGCACCGTGGTGGCGTCCAGATGGGCAAACGACGTGGCGGGCGCGGGATCGGTCAAGTCATCGGCCGGGACGTAAATGGCCTGCACCGAGGTGATCGAACCCTTGGTCGTGGTGGTAATGCGCTCCTGCAAGGTGCCCATGTCCGTCGCCAGGGTCGGCTGATAGCCCACCGCGGAAGGAATACGGCCCAACAGGGCGGACACTTCCGAACCGGCCTGGGTGAAGCGGAAAATGTTATCGACAAAGAACAGCACATCGCGGCCTTCGTCGCGGAACTGCTCGGCCACGGTCAGACCGGTCAGGCCGACACGGGCGCGGGCGCCGGGAGGCTCGTTCATCTGGCCATACACCAGGGAGGCCTTGGAACCTTCGCCGTCCAGGTTGATAACGCCGGATTCAACCATTTCGTAGTACAGATCGTTACCTTCGCGGGTACGTTCGCCGACACCGGCAAACACCGAATAGCCGCCATGGGCCGTCGCGATGTTGTTGATCAGTTCCATGATAATCACGGTCTTGCCCACGCCGGCACCGCCGAACAGGCCGATCTTGCCACCCTTCACGTATGGCGCCAACAGGTCAACGACCTTGATGCCCGTGGCCAGCATCTCGGTTTCCGTGGACTGTTCCACGAATTCCGGTGCTTCCTGATGGATGGCGCGGGTCTCTGTCTTGTCGATGGGGCCGCGTTCATCCACCGGCTCGCCCACGACGTTCATGATCCGGCCCAACGTGGCCGCGCCGACGGGAACGGAGATGGCATCGCCCGTGGCGATCACTTCCTGACCGCGGACCAGGCCCTCGGTGGTGTCCATGGCGATGGTGCGGACCGATGATTCGCCCATATGCTGCGCCACTTCGAGGACCAGTGTGCGGTCCTCCTGCTTGATTTCAAGCGCCGAGAGGATGGCTGGCAACTCATCATCGAATTGCACATCGACGACGGCGCCGATGACTTGGTGAACCCGTCCCACAAGATTGCTGGTCATGTTCGAACT